>JAZSAX010000059.1:0-7734 GCA_045602065.1 Clostridia bacterium | reverse complement strand
AATGGATTAGATTTAAGAAATATGTATATTCATGGTACACAACCTAATGATAAGGAATCAGAAAAAATACATGAAACTAATTACATGAGAATATTAAAAATCTTTATTTTAGCAATAATAAAGATTAATGACGATTTAACTACTTATTATGATAATGAAGAGAAATTTTCTTAAATTCAAATTTTAATATTCTACCTCCTATTTAATCAAGGCTAAAATGAATGAGCAAGCTCAGCCTTGACTAAATAGTGGTAGTATATTTTTATACACTTAAGAGCAAAAAAGGATAATTGTAAAAGTTCACCCAAGTTCACTTTTCAAACCATAAAAAGTGATATATTACTAAAGGCAGGATAGCGTGCATCACGCAACGCCTATACACATAGAAGGACAAGCCTTTTAGAGTTAATCAAAGAACAAAAATTTTAAGCAAATCTGATGCAGAAATTCACCCAAGTGAACTAATTAAAAAACGATAACGATTATTAAAGAATGCCAATAAATGAATTTAGTTCACCCGGTGAACTAAATTGCAATAAAAAGTTCACCCAGTGAACTTGATTTTGTACACTAAATGAACAAAAATATAATAAAAGTTCACTAAGTGTACTAGTTAATTAGCATGTGTAAAAACAAGTAATGTATTTGCATATAATATTTTGATACAATTAATCCCATGTAAAATCTGGCAAATATATTGATAAATAGCCTAAAAAATGATATAATTGCAAAGCAAAAACATTTTGCAATACCTTTGGAAAGTCCAAAAAACTATTCGGGGGTATAAATCCTCCGAATAAATATGAGGAGGGATAAAATATTATGGAAAAGAAAAATAGTTACCTTAAACTCTGTCTTGATCCTGAATTGGAAAAAGAAGCAAAGAAAGTTGAGAAAAGAGCAATTACCTTTTCAATTGCATTTACTGCTTTAGTAGTTATTGCAGTTGGGATTATTGTTTTATTTTTGCTGAGGTTCTAAATACTTTTCATAATAAAGTAAAGTCTTAAAAGGAGGAAAATAGTAGCAAAATATCAATCTACGAAAATTAACCATTGCTAAGGAGTGCAAATTCTTTAACTAAGTCAAAGGAGTGAGGTGTTATTAAAACACATTCTAGAATATTGAGAGGATATAACAATAACCAATTCAGTAATCGGTCTAAGGAAAGAAATACCGCTCCCAGTGCAACAAGGAGCGAGGATAATCGGCATAAGAACATAGAATCCACGTTCTCTAAACCTTCTCTATATGCGCTTCCCCTTGTATACAGTTCTAAAAAGAGGTGATTAATTTGAGCGAAAAGAAGTTTAATCCTGATTTGTGGAGACCTGTTGGTTTCAAACCTGTCGAGGTAAAAGAAGTTATTCAACCTGGAAAACTGAACTCTTTCTTGGATTATCAGGCACCTGAAGACAGGTATGAAGTGAGAGGGATAATGCCCAAAGCTCCTGAGTATCCTAAGAGGGAAGACCGGAAAACTGGTCGAAAACATTCTTTTCTAGGGTATTTAGATTAGCCGAGCCAACTTATAAAGTTGTGTTATTGAATAGGAGGAAAGTAAAAATGCTACTTATCATTGCTGCTATAATTATTATTGTAACTCCTATTGCTTTTTGTAAGGCAGTAGATGAACTAGAAACAAAACAAATGCCTGGACCTTTGGCACCTCAGTATTGGGGAACAGGTACTAGATGGTTGCAGGGGAATTTCATTAATGAAGATGAATTGGAGGAAATGAGAAGAAAGGTAAATTCCAGAAAATCAAAGTTTTAAGGAGTGATTTAAATGGCAATTACAATAGACTTTTCCAAGAAATATGCTCATTTGATTTGCCCTGATATTCCTAAGATGCAACTTCAATCATATCCCTATGGTCCTCAAATTTCTGAAGAGTATCGCAAAAAGTTTATTCATACAGAAAACAGTTTTGTTAAGTTATTCTGCGAAGAATATGATAAATCCGATAGTGAAGAATGATGTAAATGGGCGAGAGTATTTTGTGTGCATTGGAGTATCTGTTGCTAACGAATGGACTTCAAATAAGTTCGTAAATTTAAGACTTTTCAAAAGGCACGGAAATTTTCCGTGCCTTTTTGTAACTCTAAAATTTTTGACAATTTATATTGTATTTTATAAAAAATATTCTAATGACTACTTGACTACAAAACAAATGTTTGATACAATAATCCTAAATTTAAATATGAAATTAGGAGATGATTGTAAATGAATAAATTAGAAAGAAATAAAAATTATAGTAATAAAACTTTTGAAGATATCAAGCATATTGATGAAAACAGTATTGAATTTTGGTTTGCTAGAGAGTTGCAACTAGTTTTAGATTACAAAGAATGGAGAAAGTTTGAAGGTGTAGTTCAAAGAGCAATGAAAGCGTGTGAAAATAGTGATATCAATGCTTTAGACCATTTTGTCGGCGCCGACAAAATGGTACAAATAGGTTCTGGAGCAGAAAGAATGCAAAAAGATTATAAATTAACTCGTTATGCTTGCTATTTAATAGCACAAAATGGAGATCCAAGAAAAGAAGTTATTGCTCTTGCTCAAACATATTTTGCAATACAAACTAGAAAACAAGAAATTAGTGAAAAAGCATATAGTTTATTAACAGAAGATGAAAAGAGATTTTATCAAAGAAATTTAACAAGAAAAGGAAATTATTCACTAAATCAAACTGCTAAAAATGCAGGAGTTAAAAACTTTGATAAATTCCATAATTCTGGATATAAAGGATTATACAATGGTGAAACTGCTGATGATATTGCTAAAAGAAAAGGTTTAAGGTATAGAGAGGATATTTTAGACAATATGGGTAGTGAAGAACTTGCAGCTAATCTATTCCGTATTACGCAGACTGAATCAAAATTAAAAAGGGATAATATTTCTACAGAAAAAGATGCAAATAAGACACATTATAATATTGGAAAAAATATTAGAGAAGTAATTGCAAAAAATGGTGGGACTATGCCAGAAGATTTACCAACACCTAAAAAGAGTTTAAAACAATTAGAAAAAGAAAATAAGAAAAATTTAGTAAAACAATAAATCAAAAAACGAGTGGTTTGCGAACTACTCGTTTTAGCTTCTATAGGAAAGCAACTGTTATACTTTAAATTTATATTTTCTAACAAAATTTATTAAATTTTCTAACACTTTTGAATTTTTATACAAAACTGAAAAAATTCAAAAAGTAAATATAGAGTAAGTATTTATAAGCTAAACACCTACATCAACAATGATTTTATAGATTTTATAAAATACTAAAAGTCAATAACAATTAATAAATAAAGAACTCAAAACTGTACTTAGGAACCAGTACCAACGGTGTGGAGGTTCAAGTCCTCTCATCCGCACCAATAACGAATCTGTTCGAACTACAGATACAAAAATCAATCAGTAAAATGGTTGATTTTTTTGTTTAAAAAAACATATGTTATGTCAGTATGTATTGCCTCGCAGAGCACCGAGTTTTGATATTTGTGTCAAAAGTCATAGAGGGGTTAGGACTTATGACAAGTCAAAGTCCTACATATGTACTATATACATACTAAACTATATATAAATATTTAATAATGTATTTTTAGATATTTATAATTTTTATGACAAAATTGTTGATAATTAAATTTTTTTAATATATACTAAAAATATATAGGAGGGTTTGTTATGTTAGAAGAATTAAAGGCAATTGTTGGTTCTAATGAAAAAATTTTATATGAAGGTAAACCAAATAAAAAATGTTATATATTTGAAAGTATATTTAATCCATTACTACCTTTTGCATTGTTATGGGCAATTATTGATTTTGGTATTTTAGGTGGTGCTTTTTTTGCACAAGATTCAAGTAATATGTTAATCTTTCTTATTCCTTTTATGCTACTCCATATGATGCCAGTTTGGATTTACTTAGGTGGTATTTTATTTACTGTTAGAAGATATAAAAATACAGCATATATTGTTACAGATAGAGCTATTTATATATCAGGAGGTGCATTTACACGAAATATTAATGCTAAGCCTTTTGCTGAATTGTCTCATATCAATTTACATAGAGGAGTTTTTGATCAAATGTTTAACGTGGGTGATATAATAGCAACAACAAATCAATTAACTCAAAATGGAAAAAGTGCAACTATAAGTATTTCTAGTATTTCTAATTATATAGATGTATATAATATGGTGAAAAAATTACAAACTGATATTTATACTGATGTAATGTATCCTAATGCTAAAAGACCTAGTGAAAATCCTGGATACAATACAGAATATAAGGGACTATAATTAAGGAGTTGTAGATAACTACTTCGATGGCACCAAAAAAGACTAACATATGTTAGTCTTTTTTGTATATGCTTTAACAAAAATAAATAATAACTGCTCCAATAATTGCTAGTATTATTCCTAGAATCTTAAACCCTGAAGTTGCTTCATTTTGGTCACCAAAGCCAAACATTTTCTTAGTAATAATACGAGCATCATAAATTAATATAATACCTGCTAATAAAATTAATGCTCCAATTAATCTTAAAATAACTTGTCCCATAATATCTACATCCTTTTAAATTTCTATTCTTGAGCTAAATTTTTCTTTAACTAGCTCATTTAATTTTTGGTTTTTCTCTTTTTCTAGTAATGGGTCATCTTCCATTATTTTTAAAGAAATAGCTTGAACTTTTTTCAAAGTTCCTATATCTTCAAATAAATTCGCAATTTTGAATTCCGGAAGTCCATGTTGTTCTGTTCCAAAGAAATCTCCTGAGCCTCTTAACTCTAAGTCTTTCTCAGAAATTATGAATCCATCATTTGTATCACACATTACTTTCATACGTTGTCTTACAGTTTCACCGTTTCCTTCATATTTTAATATACAATATGATTGATATTCCCCTCTTCCTACTCTTCCACGTAGTTGGTGTAATTGTGCTAATCCAAATCTTTCTGCATTTTCTACAATCATTATACTTGCATTTGGAACATTTACCCCAACTTCTATAACTGTTGTTGCAATCAAAATTTGAATTTCACCATCTTTGAATTTTTGCATAATTTCATCTTTTTCTTTTGCTTTCATTTTTCCCTGTAAATATGCTACTTTATAATTACTAAAAGTCTCATGTTGATATTTTTCTGCAAGCTCAATAACAGATTTCAAGCCCATTTCTTCATTTTCTTCTACTAATGGACATACAATATATGCTTGTCTACCTGCATCTATCTGTTTTGCAATAAATGTATTTACTCTTTCCTCCATATTTTTTCTTACTGCAAATGTCTCTATTTTCTTTCTGTTTGGAGGCAATTCATCTATTATTGATATGTCTAAATCTCCATATAGTATTAATGCTAATGTTCTTGGAATTGGTGTTGCAGACATTGCAATTACATCCGGATTTTGGGATTTTGCTGCTATTGTCGAACGCTGTTTTACTCCAAATCTATGTTGCTCATCAGTTACAACTAATCCTAAGTTTTTAAATACTACATTTTCTTCTAATATAGCATGTGTTCCTATTAAAACATCTATTTCTCCATTTTGTAATCTTTCTAATATTTCTGTTTTTTTCTTTTTAGTTACACTTGATATTAAAAATTCACTCTTGATTCCTAGTTCATTCAATATTCCCTGAAAGCTTTCTAAGTGTTGACTTGCAAGTATTGCTGTAGGTGCCATTATTGCTGCTTGATATCCTGATTTAACAGCCTTATATGCTGCTATCATTGCAATAACGGTTTTACCTGAGCCTACATCTCCTTGTAACAACCTATTCATTGGTTTGTTGCTTTCCATATCTCTATCAATTTCTTCTAAAACTCGTAATTGTGCTTTTGTTAACCTAAATGGTAATATATTTATTACATCAGACATTTTTACATTTTTGTCAAATTGAATTCCATTTGTATCATGTTCATAATTATTCTTTAATTTTAATAATGCTAATTGCATTGTAATTAATTCTTCAAATACTAATCTTTCACGAGCTTTATTAAAATCTGAAAATTCGTGTGGAAAATGTATTCTTTCAATTGTACTATTTATATCCCATAAATTATTTTCTTGTAATATGTATTCTGGAAGTGTTTCAGGCAATTGCCCTTTCACTTCTGCTAATCCATTTTCTATAATTCTTCTTAATGTACTTTGCTTTAATTCATATGTTAATGGATATATTGGAATAATTTTGCCTGTATTTTTACTTTCATCGATTTCATCATATACAGGTGAATTCATTTCAAATCTTGAACCTTTTACTGATATCTTTCCAAAAAATCTATACATTCTTCCAGGTTGAAATTTATCTCTTAAATATCCTTGATTAAACCAAGTTATATAGCAAGTTCCTGTTTGGTCTTTTACAGTTAATTTACTTATTACCATTCGACCTTTACGCATTTCAGAGATTTTTCCAGTTGCCATTGCTTCTATTAGCACTTCTTCTCCATCTACACATTCATATAAATTCTTTGGTTTACTTCTATCTTCATAGTCTCTTGGATAATATGTTATTAGATCTTTTAATGTATTTATATTTAATTTGTTTAGTAGTTTTACCCTGTTTGGTCCTACTGTTTTTACATATTTTACATCTTTGCTTAAATCCATATTTTTCCCCTCTTTTATGTGTTTATTTTACTATACATATTATCAAAAATCAATATTTTTCAAAATATTCATCTGGTGTAATTGACAAGAGTATCTATCTATACTATAATATCACTATCCTTTTGCTAAAAGGCTGAAAGGAGGTGTACATATGTGCGTACTTTAATACACTTGATGGCCTTAATTATTGTTTACCTTATTGTAAATAGTAATAAAGACTAAAGAAAAAGACTAGGATTAGCGCTCCTAGTCTTTTTTATTGTGCAATATATGCGTACTTTATTTGCAATTGCTAACTATATAATAGCATATTATTTATTAAATGTCAAATTAAATCTTTAATAATTCAAAGTCTAATCCATCTGCACTAACTAATTTGAATTCTATTCCTTCAACATTTCCTTCAATAGCTTCTGAAATTGAAGCTCCATGTAAATGTCCATAATAACATCTTTTTACATTATATTTTTTCATAAGTTCTACAAATTGTGCTTCTTCACCTGTAAGCATCTTGTTTTTTGTTATAGGTGGATAATGCATAAATACTATAATTTCTTTATCTTTACCATATTTATTTATTCCATCTTGTAATGAAATTTCTAGTCTAATAAGCTCTCTATTTATAAGCTTTTCATCAGCATCTTCATCTGTGATACTCCATCCTCTAGTACCACAAATTATTTTATCTTCAAATTCATAACTATTATTATATAAAAAATCAATATTTGTATAATTATTTTCTTTTAAAAATGTTTTCATATTTGTAACAGTTGTCCACCAATAATCATGGTTTCCTTTTAAAAGCAGTTTTTTACCCGGTAAATTATTTAAATAATTAAAGTCTTGTTTTGTGTCCACCAAATAAGTTTCCCATGAAAAATCACCTGGTAATATTACCAAGTCATTTTCTGTTACATTTTCTATCCAATTACTTTTTACTTTTTCTTCGTGACCTGCCCAATGTTCACCAAATATATCCATTGGCTTCGCATTATTAAATGACAAGTGCAAATCTCCTATTACAAATATTGACATATTTTTATTCTCCTATTTTTAAATTAGGTACTGCATTTAATGTATTTTCTGATAAATCTCCATTTAGATATCTATAATATCCA
>JAZSAX010000058.1:0-12520 GCA_045602065.1 Clostridia bacterium | reverse complement strand
ATTTTATTTTACATCTGAAAGTGTAACAGAAGGTCACCCAGACAAATTATGTGATTACATTTCAGATACAATATTAGATGAAGCATTAAAACAAGATAAATATTCAAGAGTAGCTGTAGAAACATTTGCATCTGCAAATCGAATAACAATAGCAGGACAAATGACAACAAATGCTGAATTGGATGTGGAAAAAATAGTAAGAGATAGAATAAAAGAAATTGGATATGACAATGCAGAAATAGACATAGATTACAAAATATGTAAAATTGATATAAATATAACAAAGCAAAGCTCTGATATTGCACAAGGAGTAGATGTTGGAGGAGCGGGAGATCAAGGCATAATGTTTGGATTTGCATCAGATGAAACTGAAGAATATATGCCATTTGCTATTTCAATGGCACACAAACTAGCTAAAAGACTAACAGAAGTGCGCAAAACGGGAATAATGCCATATCTAAGACCAGATGGAAAAACACAGGTGACAGTTGAATATGAAAATGGACAAGTTAAAAGAATAGAAACAATTTTAATATCTACACAGCATGATGCAGATATAGATATGGAAAGATTAAAAAAAGATATTAAAGAAAACATTATAAATGTTGTTATTCCATCAAAATACTTAGATGATCAAACAAATTATTATATAAATCCAACAGGCAGATTTGTAATAGGTGGCCCCTTAGGTGATACTGGATTAACAGGAAGAAAAATAATTGTAGACACATATGGAGGATATGCACGTCATGGAGGAGGGGCATTTTCAGGAAAAGATGCCACAAAAGTAGACAGAAGCGCAGCATATATGTTACGCCATATAGCAAAAAATATCGTAGCAAATGGATATGCAAAAAAATGTGAACTACAAGTAGCATATGCAATTGGTATGGAACAACCAATGTCGATATTTGTAGATACATTTGGAACAAATACAATTCCAGAAGATAAAATATTAGAAATAATAAATAAAAATTTTGACTTAACACCAAATGGAATAATTAAATATTTAGGACTACGTGAGCCAATATTTACAAAAACTACAAACTATGGTCATTTCGGCAAACCAGAATTGCCATGGGAGAAAATAGTTGAACTAAAATAGATTAAATTCATATAATAGCCATAAGGAGGAATAGGTATGGAGAATTTTATTATAAATTCTATACTTTGGACATTAGCTCTTTATGGCTTATTTGAATTAATAAAACAAATAATATATATGTGTACATATACAAATTTAAAGGCAGACGGTATATATGTAATAATTGGAGTAAAAAACCAAGAAGAAAAAATAGAAGGTTTTTTACGAACAAGTTTATTCAAAATTTTCTATGGTAAAGAAGAGGATATTAAAGATATTATAATCACAGACTTAGGTTCAACAGACAAAACAAAAGAAATTATAGAAAAAATATCTCTCAATTATGAAGGAATAAAAACCGCAAATTGGGCAGAATGCAAAAATATAATTGATAATATAGAAGAGGTTAGTGACAACTAGCTTCTTTTTTGATATAATAAGAACATCAAACATATTAAGGAGAAATAAATGTTAGAAAAATGTACAATATGTCCGCATCAATGTGGGATAGACAGAACAAAAAAAGCAGGAAGATGTAAATCTGCAGATAAAATAAAAATAGCATTATATTCAATACACAATTTTGAAGAACCATGTATTTCAGGAGAAAAAGGCTCAGGCACAATATTTTTTTCGAATTGTAATATGAATTGTATATACTGTCAAAATTATGAGATAAGCCAAGAAGGAAAAGGAAGAGAAATATCAATTGAAGAATTAGCAGATATAATGCTAAAACAACAAGAAAAAGGTGTTGAAAATATAAATTTAGTAACACCAACAAGTTATGCTTTACATATAATTGAAGCAATTAAATTAGCTAAAAATAACGGATTAAATATACCAATAGTATATAATACAAATGGATATGAAAATGTCGAAACACTAAAAATGCTAGAAGGATATATAGATATTTATTTACCAGACTTAAAATATTTTTATAGTGAATTAGGTGAAAAATATTCAAAAGTAAGTAACTATTTTGAAATTGCGACACAAGCAATAAAAGAGATGTATAGACAAGTTGGTTCGCCAGAACTAAACGAGGATGGAATAATGAAAAAAGGTTTAATGATAAGACATTTGTTGTTACCTAATAATATAGAAAATAGTAAGAATATTTTAAAGTGGATAAAAGAAAATATAGACAATAATGTATATGTAAGTATTATGGCACAATACTTTCCAACATATAAAGCAAAAAATGTGGAAAAGTTGTCACGCAAACTAAGTAAAGAAGAATATGAAGAAATAGAAAATTATTTATATGAGTTAAACTTAGAAAACGGATATATTCAAGAATTAGGAGAACATGAAGAAGAATATGTACCGAGATGGGAAGAGTAAAAATGGACAAAATCCATTTTTACTTTTTTTGTTGACACCAAATTTTCGTTGTGATAATATAAAAAAAACGATAAGGAGGATTATTATGACACAAGCAGACAAAAATTTTATAGAAACATGTAAAGAAATATTAGAACATGGATATTCTTCAGAAGGAACAGGAGTTAGAACAAGATGGGAAGATGGTTCAGAAGCAAATTACATATCAATAGTAGGAGTAACAAACAAATATGATTTGTCAAAAGAATTTCCTATGATTACCCTAAGAAACAACTCACAAACTGTGATGAGAGCAATTGATGAAATATTATGGATATGGCAAAAGAAATCAAATAATGTAAATGATTTAAACTCTCACATATGGGATCAATGGGCAGATGAAGAAGGTACAATTGGAAAAGCCTATGGGTATCAACTAGGGAAAAAATATCCATTCAAAACAAAAGAAGGAATTAAAGAAATGGATCAAGTAGATTATATTTTAAATCTACTAAACAATGATAAAGCAAGTAGACGTATCATGACAAATCTGTTTAATCATGAAGAACTAAAAGATATGAGATTAGAACCATGTGCATATGGAACACAATGGCTAGTAAAAGGTGGAAAATTACATCTAATATTAAATCAACGTTCACAAGATATGCTTGCAGCAAATGGATGGAACACAATGCAATATGCAGCACTATGCCATATGTTTGCACAAGTTGCAGGGCTAGAAGTTGGTACATTAACACATAATATAGGAGATTGTCATATATATGATAGACATATCCCATTAATTAAAAAATTAATAGAAGCAGAACCTATGGATGTTTGCCCACAACTAGTAATAAATAATCCTACAAAAAATTTCTATGATTTAAAAGTAGAGGATTTCGAAATTAAAGGATATGATTATAATAAAGATATTAAACTAGGAAAAATTCCGGTTGCTTTATAGGAGGAAATAAAATGTTAAGTATAATAGTTGCAAAAGCTAAAAACAATATAATAGGAAAAGATAATGCACTTATATGGCATCTTCCAGAAGATTTAAAAAGATTTAAAAAATTAACAACTGGACATACCATAATAATGGGAAGAAAAACATTTGAATCATTAGGAAGAATATTACCAAATAGACATCATATTATATTATGTAATGATGCCCAAATGGATATTGATAATGAAAATGTTGAAATATTAGAAGATATTTCAATGCTAGATAAATATATAAAAGACTCAGAAGAACATTTTGTAATTGGTGGTGCAACAATGTATAGATTGCTAATGCCAATGTGTTCAAAAATGTATATAACAGAAATAGATAAAAATTTTGAAGGAGATGTATCATTCCCTGAAATTAATTTAGAACAATGGAAAGTAACTCAAAGAGAACAAGGACCTGAAGATGGAGAGAATACTTTTAATTATGAATATGTAACATATGAAAAAATATAAAACTCACTGTAAAAGTGAGTTTTTTTATGTTTTTTGGTTAAAATAATAAAAACGTAAAAAGAGACCCGGTCTCTTTTTTGGAGGTATTTATGTTTAAACCAAAAGGAATATATTATGAACAAGAAATAATAAATTATCCACTAGGCCAGCAACTAATGGAACAATATAAAGATGTACCCAAAGTTATAATTGAAAATCACAATAATATAGAAGAAATGAGAAAAAAGCAAAATTCGGAATTTGCAGATATGAAAAGAAACTTAATAATAGGAGTAAGAAAAACACATAAGTTTGTCCCGAATCACAAGACATCAGATTATTTAGTACCATATACATCATCAGGATGTACAGCAATGTGTATGTACTGTTATTTAGTATGCAATTATAATAAATGTGCATATTTAAGGTTGTTTGTAAATAGAGAGCAAATGCTAGAAAAGATAATAAAAACAGCACAAAAAAGCGAAAAAGAATTAACATTTGAAATAGGAAGTAACAGCGATTTAATTTTAGAAAATTCTATAACAGGGAATCTTGTATGGACAATTGAAAATTTTGCAAACACAGAAAAAGGATTTTTAACATTACCAACAAAGTTCGACATGGTGGATGATATATTACCATTAAAACACAATGGAAAAATCATAATAAGAATGAGTGTAAATCCTGAAGAAATAATAAACAAAGTAGAATTTGGGACATCAAGGTTAAAAGGAAGAATACAAGCGATAAACAAATTGGCAGAAGCAGGATATAAAATAGGAATACTTATAGCACCAGTAATATTGGTAGAAAATTGGAAAGAATTATATACAGAATTAATTCAAAGATTGAGTCAGGAACTATCAGAAAAAGCTAAAAAAGAAGCATTTTTTGAGATTATTTTTATGACATATAGCTATGTTCACACAAAAATAAATGAAGAAGCATTTCCAAATGCAATTAAATTATATGATCAAGAAAAAATGACAGGAAGAGGGCGTGGAAAATATGGTTATAAAGAAAAAAATAGAATAGATGCAGAAATATATTTAAGAGTGCAAATGCAAAAATATTTTCCACAAAATAAAATTGAATATATAGTTTAAAAAGAGTAAAAAGAGACCAGGTCCCTTTTTACCTTTTTTTGCTAAAATACTTGAAAAATACACGAAAACAATGTAAAATATAAAGGAATAAATTTTGAAAAAAGGGGCAAAAAAATGTATTTAATAATAGGATTAGGAAACCCAGAAGAAGAATATAGCAAAACTAGACACAATATGGGATTTAATACTATAAATAAATTAGCAGAACAATACAATATTGATATAAATAAGTGCAAATTCAAAGGAATATATGAAAGTGCAATCATAGAAGGAAAAAAAGTAATACTATTAAAACCGCAAACATATATGAATTTAAGTGGAGATTGTATTCAAGAATTTGTAAATTTTTATAAAATAGAAAAGGGAAATATAATAGTAATATATGATGATATGGATTTTGAACCAGGGCAAGTAAAAGTACGAAAAAAAGGACATGCAGGTGGTCACAATGGAATAAAATCAATCATTCAAAACCTAGGAACAGATGAATTTCCAAGAATAAGAATTGGAATAGGAAGACCTAAATATAATGGAGATGAAATCAATTATGTTATAGGAGCAATACCAGAAGAAGAGAAGCCTAAACTAAATGAAGGAATTGAAAAAGCAAAAGATGCAGTTATAGAAATATTGAAAAATGGAATAGATTCAGCAATGAACAAATTTAATTAGGAAGGTAGAGACATGATAGAATTAATAGTAAACAAAAACAAAGATAGCAAAATAATAGCAGCAATAGAGAATGGAAAATTAGTAGAAATATATGAAGAAAACGAGAAAAAACAAGCAGAGAGAAATGAAGGAAATATATATTTAGGATTAGCAAAAGATATAATACCTGGAATGCAAGCAGCATTTATAGACATTGGGACAGAAAAGACAAGTTTTATACATGTAAAAGATGTAATACCACAAGTAGATGAAAAGACAGAAAAAAGAAAACTTCCAGATATAAAAGATGCAATAAAACCAAAACAAAAAATATTAGTACAAATTCAAAAAGATAGTAATGAAAAAAAAGGTGCTAGAACTTCAACACATATAAAATTAACAGGGAAATATGTTATTTTAATGCCAAATACTAATATTGTGACAATATCACAAAAAATAAGCGATGAAAAAGAAAAAGAAAGATTACTAAAAATAATAAAAGAAAATCTACCTGAAAATACAGGGGCAATTCTAAGAACAGCTGCAGAAAAGAAAACAGAAAAAGAGTTAATAAAAGATTTAGAACAACTTATGAACAAATGGCAAAAAATCAAAACAAAATTTGATAATGAAGGAAATGTACCACAATTATTATAT
This sequence comes from Clostridia bacterium, assembly GCA_045602065.1. Lineage (GTDB taxonomy): Bacteria > Bacillota > Clostridia > TANB77 > CAG-508 > CAG-269. Next base: position 6,250 of record JAZSAX010000058.1, on the reverse strand, counting down.
ACAAGTCCATGTATAATTGAAAAAATGATATTAGATATGCCAGAAAACAAAATTGGAAAAATTGAAGTAAATGACCAAAAAGAATATGAAGAAATAAAAATAATTCTAGAAGACTTACAAGAAAAAAATATAAAATTAGAATTGCAGCAAAATCTATTAGAAAAATATGAATTAGAAAAGCAAATAGAAAAATCAAAACAAAGAAAAATATGGCTAAACTGTGGTGGATTTATAACAATAGATACAACAGAAGCATTAGTTGCAATAGATGTAAATTCAGGGAAATTTACAGGAAAAAGCTCATTAGAAGATACTGTATATAAAGTAAACTATGAAGCAACAATAGAAATAGCAAAACAATTAAGATTAAGAGATATAGGTGGAATAATAATAATAGACTATATTGACATGCAAAAACAAGAAAATAAAGATAAAATAGAAAAACTACTAAAAGAAACATTAAAACAAGATAGAGCAAAAACACAAGTAGAAGGATTTACAAACCTAAACTTAATGGAACTTACAAGAAAACATATTTGCAGTCATAATAGCTAAAGGAGAAATAATGAAAGTAGGATTTGTATCACTAGGATGTAGTAAAAATTTAATAGATACAGAAATAGCAATAGGACATTTCAAAAACAATGAATATGAAATAGAGAATAATCCAGAAAAAGCAGAAATAATTGTAATAAATACATGTGGATTTATAGAATCTGCTAAAGAAGAAGCTATAAACACCATATTAGAGATGGCAGAATATAAAAATGGAAAATGCAAATATTTGATAGTAATGGGATGTCTAGTGCAAAGATATTATGATGAACTGATAAAAGAACTTCCAGAAGTAGATTTATTTATAAAAATAGATGAATATGATGTAATGTGGCGAAAAATAGAGAAACTTATAAAAGAAGATACAATTGAAATAAGCACAACTAAAACTACCAAGAAAATTACAGAAATGAAACCATTGCCAATGCCAACATGTAATGAATTTTATGAAAGAGTAATAACAACAGGAACAAATTTTGCATATTTAAAAATTGGAGAAGGATGTAGTAACAGATGCACATATTGTGCAATTCCATATATAAGAGGACCTTTTGTAAGTAGAAAAATGGAAGAAATACTAGAAGAGGCAAAAATACTTGCAAATAAAGGAATAAAAGAATTAATAGTTATTGCACAAGATACAACAAAATACGGAGTAGATATATATGGAGAATCGAAATTAGCAGAACTATTACAAAAAATATCAGAGATTCCAGAAATAAAGTGGATAAGATTTCTATATACATATCCAGAAGGAATAACAGATGAGTTAATAGAAACAGTAAAAAACTACCCTAAAATTTGCAAATATTTTGATATACCTATCCAACATATTTCAAACAAAGTCCTAAAAAGGATGAATAGAAGAACAAATAAAGAACAAATAGAAAACTTAATTGGGAAATTAAGAAAAGAAATTCCTGGTGTTACTTTAAGAACAAGTTTAATAGTAGGATTTCCAGGAGAAACAGTACAAGACTTTGAAGAACTAAGTGAATTTGTTGAGAAAGCACAATTTGATAAATTAGGTGCATTTATGTATTCTAAAGAAGATGGAACACCTGCTGCTAAACTATTAGGACAAATACATAGTAATACAAAAAAATCAAGATATAAAAAAATAATGCAAATACAACAAAAAATTTCAAATGAAAACCTTCAAAGAAAAATGGGTGAAGAAATGGAAGTTTTAGTAGAAGATATATCTTTTGATGGAAGATACCTAATTGGTAGAACAAAACAAGATGTTCCAGACATAGATGGAATTATATATATAAAGAACGATTCTATAGAACAATTAATAGACAAATTTGTAAAAGTTAAAATTACGGATTTTAAAGACTATGATTTAGTTGGAGAATTAATTTAAGGGGGAAAATGTATGGAAGAAAATAACAATCAACAAGATAGAGGGATAGAAGAATTATTAACTTCTTTTGAACTTGAACTTCAAAATAAAGAAGAAAGCGAAAATAAAGAAGGAAAAGAAGTAGAAAATGTAAAATATTATGGAACATTCAAAATTAAAGAAATTGAGTTTGAAAATATATTTATAATGACAGAGACAGATTCTACAGGAAAACAAATTCAACATGTATACAGTGGAAATACATCAAATGAATTATTAACAGTTGATGCAGAGGGGAATGTAGATATAAAAAACCCAGCCTTACAAAAATATCTAAGTGGAGTAGATTTTACAAAAACTCTTAAACAAAATGATGCTAGATTAAGAGCTATTAGTGGAAAAGGAAAACCAGAGGATATTAAAAAAGCTCTAGATGGAGAAGAGAATAGTGAACAAGATACAGACGTTGAAGAAATAGATGCAGATTTACAAGCACAAGGTCAAGACTTAGAAATAACTAGTTATAAACCAATAAAAGACAACCATATTGCTGAAAGAATGCCAGAGGTTTTTGGCAATGGAGAAGAGCATGGAATTGCTTATTCTAGTAAGCTAAACAGATTTGTAATAGCTTCAAAAGTAAATGGGCAATATCAAATAAATGAAAATGTTGAACCTTCAAAAGTTACATTAAGATCTATAATAAGCATAGATGAGAAAGGTGAAAAAGTAGAAAGAAAAGTACCTTATGCATTAATGAAATTACCAAATGACCCTAATAAAGAAATAGCAGTTACAATTGGCCAATATGGAATAGTAGATATACAAACAGTAGATTTATTGCCTAATCAACAAAGATTAGCTAGACAAGTAAGAGTAGGCGGAGAAGAACTTAGCGGTGAGGAATACTATAATACTAGACGAGACTTTGAAACAGAAGGAAAATATTACTCTCGTGATATAGTTGAAGGAGTGCAAGAATTAGAACAACAAGAAGCTAAAGAGGGAACAATTGACCGTAATAGAACAGAAGACGACATTATTCCAGGTACAGACAAAACATGGGGAGAACTTATGGAAGAAACAGGAGAATCATTACCTAAATTAATAGAAAGATATAATCGAGAAATGGAAAATAACGGAGATGATTCAGAAAAAGCTATTGATACAATTGAAGATGATTATGGAATGGTAAACCGAGAACATAACCAATAGTAAATAAAACAGAAAGAGGTAAAATATGCTTATAGAACAACTAATATTTATAATAATAGCATTTGCACTATTTGTATATATGTTTTTTCAATTAATAAAGAAAAATGACACAAAATATGTACCAATATTAGCAATACAAGCTATAGGAATTGGAATAGATTTTATTCAATTATATTTTGGAGAAAAAGACTTATCATTTGGAACTAAAATAATAATATATACATTATCAATAATAGTGCCAGTATTAGTAATAGCAATTGAAAAAATAAATAGTAATATATCAGAGATAATAGATAGTTTTATTGCAAGAATATATTTGGTATTTGGAAATAATAAAGCTGCCAAAAATAAACTAATAAAACTAGTAACACAACATCCTGAAAGCTATATAGGACACAAACTTTTGGCCCAAATTTATGAAAAAGAAGGCGGACAAAGAAAAGCAGTAGATGAATATGCTCTTGCAATAGAGATAAATAAAAAAGATTATGATTCTTATTATAAAGTTGCAACTTTGTTGACAGACTTAGACAAAAAAGAGCAAGCTGCTGAAATGCTAACAAGTTTATTAAGTAAAAAGCCTGATTATACAGAAGCTACAATTGCATTAGGAGATATTTTAATAGAACAAGAAAAGTACAAAGAAGCAGCTAGCATTTATACTGATGCTTTAAAATATAATCCAACAAGTTATGATTTATACTATAATTTGGGAATTGTACATACAATGTTAAATGATTTTCAAAGTGCAAAAGAGTATTATGAGCAAGCCGCAGAACTAAATTCTATTATATGTAACACTAAATACAGTTTGGCAGAAATTGCAATGATATACAAAGAACTTGAAGAAGCGGAACAATACTTTTTACAAGCAGTTGAAGATGAAGAGCTTTGTGCAGATGCATATTTAGAATTAGCAAAAATTTCTTTAATAAAACATGATAAAGAACAAGCAATAAAATATGCAAATGTTGCGATAGAACAACAACCAAAAAGAATAGTAGAAAAAATTCAAAATGATATGACATTTGCAATAATATATCCAAAACTATCAATACCATTTAACCTAGAAGTTGAAGGAGAAGAAGAAAAGCCTCATAAGCTAACTAAAAAAGAAATTAAAGCAAAGGAACATCTAGAACAAATGGTAGAAATAACTAAAAAAATAGGATACAGCGACATAAAAGCTCTTAGAAAAAACTCTAAGAATAAAGTTGAACAAGAAAATGATTTACAAAAAGAAAGAGAAGAATAATTCATAAAGAGAAATAATATATTTAAAAAAGGGACCAAGTCCCTTTTTCAAAATTAAACTTAGGAGGAAAAATGGAAATTTACCAAGCAATAATTTTAGGAATCGTTCAAGGTTTAACAGAACTTTTACCGATATCAAGTTCAGCACATTTAAAATTAATACCATGGGTATTTAATTGGACAATGTCAGAAAGTTTTGACATAGCATTACATTTAGGAACACTATTAGCAATAACGATGTTCTTCTTCAAAGATTGGATAGCTCTAATAAAAGGTGGATATGAACAAGTTATAAAAAAGAAAAAATCGACAGAAGGAAAAATATTCTGGTACATAGTAGCTGTAACAATACCAACAGGAATTGTAAGCTTAGTATTAGATAAATTTTCAGAAACAATTTGTGAAAAATTTGGAATAGAAATGATATTAATAGCAGTTGCACTTATTGTATTAGGTATAGTTTTATACATAGTTGATAAAAAATCAGCATCAGAAACAAAACTTGAAGACATGACATTTAAACAATCATTTTTAATAGGAATATCACAAGCAATAGCAGCAGCATTCCCTGGAACATCAAGATCAGGAATAACAATGACTGTTGCAAGAGGATTAAAGGTAGATAGAGAAAGTGCTGCAAAATATTCGTTTTTATTATCAACACCAATAATATTAGCAGCAGTATTAGTAAGCATTGCAGATTTCGAACTATCACTTGCATTTTTTGCAGGACTAATTTCAAGCTTTTTAGTTGGAATTGTAGTAATAAAATTTTTATTAGACTATTTGAAAAAAGGAAGTTTCAAAATATTTGCTATTTATAGAGTGATACTTGGATTAATGGTAATAGCAATAACATTTATGAGATAAAAAATGAAAAAAGGACCAGGTCCCTTTTTACGCAAAAACAGACCCGGTCCCTTTTTATGTTTAGATATCTAACATTTTCGTCATTCATATCTTTTTCAAAAGAAATTCTTATACAATTATCAGGTAGAGCTTCTTCAATAAGTTCACCCCATTCGATAATACAAATACCAGAAGAAAAATATTCTTCTCCACCAATTGCATAAAATTCGCTAACATCTTCTAATCGATAAACATCAAAATGATATATTTTTATATCATCTTTTTTATATTCATTAACTATATTAAAAGTAGGACTTGAAATTTCTTTATCAAGACCAAAATATTTCAAAAAACCTTCAGTAAATTTTGTTTTTCCAGCGCCTAATTCACCAGTTAAAACAACGACATCTCCAATATGTAATTTACTTGCCAAATTATAAGCAAAATCCATAGTTTCAGTACTGCTATGTGAAGTAAAAGTGTAAGTTTCCATAAAATACCTCCATACAATATTTTACCGCAAAACTATGGATTTGTAAAGCTTTATTTAGATTCAGCACACATTTTTTCATATTCTTTGCACTTGATTTTGTAATCCATTTGCATACACAAATATTTGTAATAAGAATATGCTTGTTCATATTGCATTATAGGATTAAACATAGGGTCTTTATACATATCATTTATGCCATTATCCATTCCCTCGAATTGTGAATAAGGTGTAAATTCAGAATTCCTTTCCATACGCAAAACCTCCTTTATAAATATTATTAATATAAATTGAGAAATATTCACGAATAAGACTTGACAATTTTGTAAATAAATATTATAATAATAATGTTCTGTTTGGAACATATATGGCGAAGTAGCTCAGTTGGCTAGAGCATCCGGTTCATACCCGGCAGGTCAGCGGTTCGAATCCACTCTTCGCTACCAGGTAAAAAAAGAGTTCGATAGAACTCTTTTTTTTATGAATAATTGGTCAGTATCTTGACAAAGTTGCAAAAATAGGATAATCTAGTATCGAAA
>JAZSAX010000057.1:0-3617 GCA_045602065.1 Clostridia bacterium | reverse complement strand
AGTTATGAACAAATAGAACAAAAAATGGTTAACGCTGCAAGTAGATATTATGAAAATAATGAAAATTTATTACCAAAAGAAGAAGGTGGTAAGACAAAAGTTAATGTAAGTACTTTAGTAGAAGCAGAATTACTAGATGAAATAGTTGACTATAAAAATGAAAATAGTATATGCTCTGGTAGTGTAGAAGTTGTTAAAGTAGGAGAGGAATATTCATATAGACCATTTTTAAATTGTCCTAATAATTATGAACCAAAATATTTATCAGAAGTCATTAAAGAAACTTCGTTAGATGAATATGGTAATGGTGTTTATCAGATGGAAGGTGAATACGTTTATCGTGGTGATGATGTGAAAAACTATGTTATGTTTAATGAAGAGGTTTGGAGAATAGTTAAATTGGATAAAGATGGAGATATTAAATTAATTTATTATCCTGAAAAAAATTCTGAAAGATATTCATGGGATTCAGATTATAATTCTGAAAGGGAAAATAATTATGGTATTACTACTGATTATTTACATTCAGATATAAGGAAAGCTTTAGTAGATTTTTATGAAACAAAGTTTACTAAAGATTCAAAAGCTAAAATAGTAACAAAAAATATATGTGTCGGAGCTGTTTCTAATGTTAATACATCAGATATAAGTGGCGAATGCTCAAGAATAAAAGAAAAAGAAAATATAAGTTTATTACAAATAAGTGACTATTTTAAAGCTAGCTTAGATAATAAATGTACAACATATGATGTTCGTGAATGTACTAACAGAAACTATTTATCTAATGTTGATTTTAATACTTGGCTTTTAACTTCAGTTGCAGAAAATACTTATGAAGTTTATTACTTAAATGAAATTATTTATCATAAAAAAGCTAGTAGTAGTAATAAAGTTTACCCTGTTATATATTTATCAAGTGATATTATATTAACGGAAGGTGATGGAAGCTTCGAAAATATGTATAAATTAAAATAAAAATTACTTTTAAATAGAAATAAGTTGACAATAAATCGAAAAAAATATATTATATTATTGTAGATAGATAAGGAGGAGAAGAAAATGGATTTATTTTTATTAGCACCAACTAAATTTGATTGTGATTCTCAATTGGGTGATATTATTGGTATAGCAGGTTTTATTTTAAAAGTTATTCAATTTGCTGTTCCTGTTATATTAATTATAATTGGGTCTATCGATTTAGTAAAAGCGGTTACTGCAGGTAAAGAAGATGATGTAAAGAAAAACCAAAAAGTACTTATTAAACGTGCTATTGCAGCAGTTTTAGTATTTTTAGTTCCTTTATTCGTATCAATTATCCTTGGTTTAATTGGCTCAGATGATTGGAAAGATTGCTGGAATAAAAACAAAGACAAGGGTATAATAGACGTTGGAGGAAATATCTAAGAAACTTTTTAAGAAAATTAACCTTAAAAGGTTTTTTTTATTGAAAAAAAATGTTATTATAGTTATAAGTGAATAGGATAGAGGTGTCTAACTATAATAAGTCAAGCATTTCTTATTAAAAACTAAAATTAGATTTTTTAGACACACCAAAAGACTTCAAAAAGTAATTTTTTTCGAAGTTATTGATAACAAATAAAGATGAACTTTATTTGTAAAAATATTATTTTATTGATTATTATTTATCAATGATTAAATGAACTCACTACGTTCGTCATTGACAAAAATAATCAATTAAAGATTACGATTAAATTTGATATTTTCAGATTCTAATTTATAAATAATCCTAACTAGTTTTTTAGCAACATGATTTAAGGCAACTCTATGAGGTTTACCTTCATCACGTTTTTTATAATAGAATTCTGTAAATATAGATTCATGAATAAACACCATATCTGCAGCATTCATCAAGAAATATCTTAGATGACCAGAACCGTGTTTAACCATGTGACCTGTGTGTGATTCAGTTCCAGATTCAGATATACTAGGCTCAATTCCAGCAAATGCGACCATCGCATCAGCAGATTTAAATCTAGTAATATCACCAAATTCAGATATGATTCCGGCACATAAAATATTACCAATTCCTTTGATCGAAAGAGTTGGTGGATTAAGTTCTTTGATAATAATTTCAATTTTATCTTCAAGTTTATTTATTTCTTTATCAATTTGTGAATGAAGAATCAATAACGATTCTAATTCTATTTCAAAAATATCATTTGAACAACCAATGGTATTTTTAGCCAGATCTTTAAGTTTTACAAATTGTGCAGAAGTAAATTTTCCTCTGGCTTTTTTTCTAATAGAATCATAGTCTTTCATACTTTTGATTTTATCAGGTGTTTTGTATTTATTTAATATAAATAAAGATGTTGCAGTAAAATCATTATTAAAAAAAGGTTTAAATTCAGGGAAAATTAAATCTAGTACATTGGTTAATTGAACTTCATAATAAGAACGTTGTTTAACTAATTTTTCTCTCATTCTAGATAAAGACTTTAACGAATATTTATGATAAAATTGTTTTGGGTAGGGTTTATACTCAACAGATATTAGATACCTAGTGATTTGGAAAGCATCTTTTTTATCTGTTTTAGTTTTTCTAAGTGTTTGTCCACTTATAAATTTCTTAACGAGAGCAGGATTAAATTCCATAAAAGAATAATTATTCTTTTCTAAAAATAGCTTTAGGTTCATTCCATAATGACCTGTAGCTTCAAACCCTATCCTTATTTCTTGACTATTATCTAAAGATTTTAATAAATTAAGTAATTGGTTAAATCCTTTATTGGTGTTTTGAAAGGATAAATTTTCTTCAATTACTTCTCCCGTTTCAGTAGTGATGAAACAGTCATGTTTGTATTTTGAAATATCGATACCAACAAAATACACAATAAACACCTCCTAATTAGTTTTTAATGCACTGTATGTTTTACACAAGACTTCTATTTATGTATACACGTAAGATATAAAACGTCTAAGCGTTAACTAACTAATTACCAATAAAAAATAAAAGCCTGTGGTAGTTGACACCTCGAACCAGTTAAAACTGTAGTAAAATAGATACAAATCCACAGTGCTTAAATATTATAACCCTAAAAAGTTATATATAAAATATAAGTAGAAAGGGATCTAATATAGGTCAATTTGACCATAATTAGATTATACGTGTTATATGATAGTTAATATTTTATTATTAATAATTCTTATAGGAGTAAATGGAATTTTATCGTCAAGTGAATTAGCATTTTTATCACTTGAAAAATTTGAAGTGGATAAATTAGTTAGAAAAAGAAAAAAGAATGCAAAAAAAATAAGAGAAGTATTAGAAGATCCGAATAAGTTTTTATCAACAATACAAGTAGGTATTACTTTAGCTGGTTTTCTATCAAGTGCCTTTGCAGCATCTTACTTTGCAGAAGAAATAATGAAAACAGGTTTTTTAGTAATTTCTTCATCATTTACTGAAGTGTTTTTAGTTGTTTTGATAACTGTTGTTTTATCTTATTTTACACTTGTATTTGGTGAATTAGTACCTAAGAAGATAGCTTTAGCTAACCCATATAAATGTTGCTTTTGTTTTTGAAACTGGCCTAATATTATGAGAACAAGTACCAGGATTACCCGCTGCATCTACACTTTCTATTTTAAACATA
>JAZSAX010000056.1:0-4030 GCA_045602065.1 Clostridia bacterium | reverse complement strand
TTTACAGATGATTTAAAGATGAGAGCTATTAAATTTTTATATGGCTCAATAAACTCTGTTGTAAAAGCTTTTAAAGCTGGTAATGATATTATAATTTTCAGATTTAATAAAGATGAAGAAAAAAATGCAATAGAAAAAGTTGTAAAACTCACACTATCAGGAAAAATAAAAGAAAGTAGAATTAATCGTAGCGTTAAAAGAATTATTAATCTAAAAGAAAAATATAGTCTTTCAGATAATATGCCTGAAGAAAGTATTGATATTGATGATTTTAATAATGAAGTATTAAAGATTCGTGAAAAATGCGGATTATAAAAGACTTCCTATTGGAAGTCTTTTTTTATTTTTTCAATTCTTCTGCAAACATTTTGTTAAGCATTTGTGGATTAGCTTTTCCTTTAGTTTCTTTCATTGCTTGTCCAACTAAGAAACCTAAAGCTCTCTCTTTTCCTGCTTTAAAATCTGCAACAGATTGAGGATTAGCCTCAATAATTTTAAGTACAACTTCTTTAATTGCACCTTCATCAGAAATTTGAATCCATCCTTTTTCTTTTATAATATCTTCTGGATCTTTTGGATTTTCAAATAATTCTTCTAAAACTTTTTTACCAATGCTTGAACTAATTGTTCCTTTATCAATTAATATTACTAATTTAGCTAATTGTCCTGCAGTAAAAGGTATTTGAATTGCATCCATTTCATTTTCATTTAATATTCTTGAAATATCTGAAATTATCCAGTTACTTACAGCTTTATGATTTCCGCATTGTTCAGATGCATCTTCAAATAAATCTGACAAATGTTTTGAAGATGTTATTATTCCAGCATCTTTTTCTGATAATTTGTAATCATCTAGATATCTTTTCAGTCTGCTTTCTGGTAATTCTGGTAAACTTTTTTTAATATCTTCAATATATTCTTCTGATAATTTGATTGCAACTAAATCTGGATCTGGGAAATATCTATAATCTTGAGCATCTTCTTTATCTCTCATTGAAAATGTTTTTCCTGACACTTCATCCCATCGTAATGTTTCTTGTTCAATAACTCCGCCATTATCAATAACATCTACTTGTCTATCAATTTCATAATCAATTGCTCTTGAAATACTTCTAAAGGAGTTCATATTCTTCATCTCTGTACGTGTTCCAAATTTTGTTTCACCTTTTTTACGTATAGATGTGTTAACATCTGCCCTAAATGAACCTTCTTGCATTTTACAATCTGATACTTCAATATATTCAAGTATTGATTTTAGTTGTTTCAAATAAGCATCTACTTCTTCAATTGAACGAAAATCTGGTTCTGATACAATTTCTATTAAAGGAACCCCAGCTCTATTTAAATCAACTAAAGCTCCTCCACCAAATTCATCGTGATTTAGTTTTCCAGCATCTTCTTCTATATGAATACGTGCAATTCTTATTTTCTTTTTACCTTGACTTGTTTCTATTTCTATATATCCATTTTCACATAATGGTTTGTCAAATTGTGATATTTGATATGCCTTTGGCAAATCTGGATAAAAATAATTTTTTCTATCATTTTTACTGTTTCTTGATATTTCACAATTTGTTGCAAGTCCTGCTTTTACTGCATATTCTACAACTTTTTCATTTAATTTAGGTAAAGTTCCTGGCATTGCCATACATATTGGACATACTTGTGTGTTTGGCTCTGCGCCAAACTTTGTAGGGCAACTACAAAATATTTTTGTTTTTGTTGAAAGTTCAGCATGGACTTCAAGTCCCATTACCACTTCATAATCGTCTCTTGCCATTATTTTGTACCTCCTTTAAATGTTGGTTTATATGTTTCTCTGAATTTTGTTTCTTGTTCATAAGCATAAGCTACTTTTAGAATAGTTTCTTCATCAAATTTATTTCCAATTATTTGCATACCTATAGGTAAGCCTTCACTATCAATTCCACAAGGTATTGACATTCCTGGAAGACCAGCAACATTTATTGATACAGTACAAATATCTGCCAAGTGCATTTCTAATGGATCGGTTACCTTTTCACCAATTTTAAAAGCTGTTGTTGGTGATGTTGGTGTTACTATTACATCATATTTTTCAAATGCTTTATTAAAATGATCTATAATTAATGTACGAACTTGTTGTGCTTTTTTGTAATATGCATCATAATAACCTGATGATAATACATAAGTTCCAAGTATGATTCTTCTTTTAACTTCCTCTCCAAATGCTTCACTTCTTGATTTTTTATAAATTTCTTTTAATGTTTTTGCTTCAGGTGATCTATGTGTATATCTTATTCCATCATATCTACCTAAATTTGAGCTTGCTTCTGCATCAGCAATTATATAATATGTTGCTAATGCATATTCCGCAATATCCAATGAAAATTCTTCTATTTCTGCACCCATCTGTCTATATTTTTCAATTGCTGATTCTACACTTGCTTTTACTTCTGGATTTATTCCTTCTCCAAAAAATTCTTTTGGAACTCCTATTTTTAGTCCTTTTATATCTTTTTGTAACGACTTTGTATAATCTTTTAGCCCTACATCTACTGAAGTTGTATCCATCTCATCATATCCTGAAATTACATTTAACAACATAGCACAGTCTTGTACATCTTTTGAAAATACTCCTACTTGGTCAAGTGATGATGCATAAGCTATTACTCCATATCTTGATACTAATCCATATGTTGGTTTTAGCCCTACAATTCCACATAAACTTGCTGGTTGACGAATACTTCCACCCGTATCAGTTCCTAATGCCCATGGAACCATATTAGCAGCTACAGCTGCTGCTGAACCTCCTGATGAACCACCTGGTACTCTAGACAAATCCCATGGATTTCTGGTTTTTTTGAAATATGAATGTTCTGTTGAACTTCCCATTGCAAATTCATCCATGTTTAATTTTCCTAAATCTATCATTTCTTCAGCATTTATTTTTTCCATTACTGTTGCATCATATGGTGCGATAAAATTTTCTAACATTTTTGATGCACATGTTGTTTTTATGTTTTTTGTACATATTATATCTTTTATCCCTATTGGAATTCCTGCTAAATCTCCTAATTTTTCTCCATTATCCATTCTTTCTTGAATTTTTTTAGCTTGTTCCATTCCTTGTTCAGTTAAATCTGTTATAAATGCTTGAACTTCTGGCTCTTTTTCTTTTATTTGTTTTATATATGCTTCATTTATTTCTGTTATTGTTAATTCTTTATTTTTTATTTTTTCTTGTAACTCATGTACTGTTAACTCAGTTATAATCATGTTTTCCTCCTTTTAGGCAATTAATTTAATACTTTTGGTAGTTTAAACATATGCATATCCTGTGTTGGCGCATTTTCTAATAAGCTGTCAACATCTTTAAACATCTTTATTTCATCTTTTCTGAAAACATTTTTTGCCTCATTTGTTCCAATTGTAATGTCTAACCCCTCAACTGGTGCATTATTTACTATATTAGCAAAACTTAAAATATCTTGTAAATGTAACATATATTGTTCTAATTCATTTTCTTCTATTTCTAGATGGGCTAGGTTAACTATGTGTAATAGTTCTTCTTTACTTACTTTCATTTACGTTCCCCCCTTATATTTGTTTTTTTGCATCAATTTTTATATGAACATCTCTTAATTGGTCAAGTGTTACATTTCCTGGTGCTCCCATCATTAAGTCTTGTGCTTTACTGTTTAAAGGAAATGCTATAACATCTCTTATTGTATCACATTCTGCTAAAAGCATCAATATTCTATCAACTCCAGGTGCAATCCCTGCATGTGGTGGAGCACCAAATTGAAATGCATTAAATAATGCTCCAAATTTTTCTTCTACATGTTCTTTAGAATATCCGGCAACTTCAAATGCTTTTAACATTATATTTATATCATGGTTTCTTACTGCTCCTGATGACAATTCAACTCCATTACATACAATATCGTATTGATATGCCAATATGTCTAATGGATTTTGTGTTTGTAACGCTTCTAAACCACCTTGAGGCATTGAAAAAGGATTATGGCAAAATTCTATTTTTCCATCA
>JAZSAX010000055.1:0-41260 GCA_045602065.1 Clostridia bacterium | reverse complement strand
AGTATAACAAGTTTGTACAGAGTAATGTGTAGAATAGGTATATATGAAAAAACGCCAAGTAAAAAGAAAGAATATACACCTAAACCATATGAACAGATGACTTATCCAGGAGAAAGAATACAAATAGATGTAAAATATGTACCAACAAATTGTTTAACAAAAGAACTACAAGAAATGGGAGAAAAATACTATCAATACACAGCAATAGATGAATACAGCAGATTAAGATATATATGGTTTAGCAAAGAGCAAACAACATATGCATCAAAAGAGTTCATAAGAAGAGTAATAAAAAGATTTCCATTCAAAGTAGAATGTGTACAAACCGACAATGGAACAGAATTCACAAATAGATTAACAACATGGAGAGACAAGAAAACAATATTTGAAAAAGAGCTAGAAGAATTAGGAATAAAACATAAATTAATAAAACCAGGAACACCAAGGCATAATGGGAAAGTAGAAAGAAGCCATAGAAAAGATCAAGAAAGATTTTACTACAAGAAAGTATTTTACAGTTTTGAAGATTTAGTAAACAGAAGTAAATATTGGTTAAAAGAATATAATGACTTTCCAATGAGACCATTAAATTGGAAAAGTCCAAAGAAAATGGTAGAAGAATATGAACTTAAGAAAATTGCATAAAATCAAGGATTTTATCAATTTTGTTAAGTAGCAAGACAAAGTCTTGAAGACAAACTAATCAAACAAGGTATTTCAAACACTATATTTATCAATAAAGTGTGACATATGTTTGACAAACCTACAAAATCAAAATAAAAAATTTAAAAAAACTGTTGACAATTAATATAAAAGAGTAGTATAATCATTTTTGCCAGTTGAAATGCAGATGTGGCGGAACTGGCAGACGCACAGGACTTAAAATCCTGCGGTTGAATAAACCGTGCCGGTTCGATTCCGGCCATCTGCACCATTAGAACCTCAAGTGTTTCGGAAGATAAACTTGAGGTTTTAATTTATAAAAAAATTTGTAGTTCTACAAAAAGTTCTACAAATTTAACAACATTTATATTTTATAAAAATCTTTATTTAGTGGCTTAAATAAGGATTTTTTTATTTCTAACATTTCTAACAACTTATTTATAATTCCATTTCTTCATCTTCTTCATCATTGTCCTGATATGTTGCTGATAAATCAAAAGCACTTCCAATTACATTTGCAGAAAACTGTTTTGACTCTACATCAACATGTGTGTATATATTAGCTGTTGTATTATAACTTGAATGTCCTAGCCATATTTGAATATCTTTCATTGTAACTTTATTAGATAGTAATAATGAAGCACACGAATGTCTTAAATCATGAAATCTAATATGTTTTAAATTATTATTCTTTAGTATTTCATTAAACTTATGTGAAACATAGTCTGGTTTTAATATTGAACCATCTGCATTAACACATACATATCCATCTTTATTTAGGTAAGAGCCTTTAAATACTTTTTTATCTTTTTCTTGTTCTTCTTTTTCTATTAAAAGTATTTCTTCAATTTCTGGTATTAATGGTAGGGTTCTGTAGCTTGATTGATTTTTAGTTTTATCTTCTGCAACTATTTGCAGTTTTCCATCAACTTTTGTTTGTGAAATAGTATGCCTTATAACTATTGTTTTATTTTCAAAATCTATAGCATCCCATTTTAGACCAAGAGTTTCACTTCTTCGCAGTCCATATAAAGCAGTTATAAGTACAGGCAATTTAATTGGTGTATTTTTAATAGCTAAAAATAATTCATTTAATTCTGCTCTATTATAATATGTAGCTATGTATTGTTCTTTTTTAGGTTTTTCTATTTTATCTGCTGGATTAGTAATTATTAGTTCACACTTAACTGCATACTCTAAAGCTTTTCGTATGTTGGCATGATAGCGAAGAATTGTATTTCCTTTTAAGCCTAATTTAAATAATTCTGTATAAAATTCTTGTATATGATAAGGTTTCAAATCTTTTAATGATATATCTAATTTCTTAAAATAATTATATACTTTGCCTTTTACAATTCTTTCATAACCTGCATATGTGGTTTTTACGACTCGAGGTTTTATAATATCTAACCAATTTATCATAAAATCGCAAAACTTAATATTTGCTTTATCATTTACATCTAAATTAGATATAGTAGGTTTTTCATTTAAAGCTTTTTCAAACTCGTGCCTTATTTCTTCAACTTTTCTTTCAGCAAGTTTTTTATTATTTTTAGCTTTTATTTTAGTAGAGATCCATCGTCGTTGTACATTATTAAATTCATCTTTATAATATAAAACTGCATAATAGATATTTTTCTTTTGTTGTAATGTAGCTGTTACTGTTATCATTTAAATACCTCCATTTTTAATTATTATTTATTATGTATGAGATTATATTAGCTTTAGGGATTTTGTATTGTCTTCCAATTTTCATAGCTTTAATTTGGTTTTCTTTAATAAGCCTATAAGCTAGAGTAAGACTAATTCCACCTAACATATCTCTCATTTGTTCAATGTTTATAATATCTGGATAGTTAGTAAACATTACAGAATATTGTTCTTTGATATTCATTTAAATCAAACCTCCTTCTAATAAACTACTTTTGGAACATCAAATCCAACTTTTAATTTTCTATCTATCTCAAATCTTTTCTTTTTAGAATTATAATGATATGCACTAGAATTTGCTTTTCTAAAACTTCGATTTGAAATTCCATAATTATAGGAGAGTTCCTGAGTATCTTTTTCTAATTGATATTTTAAAATTTCATAACTTTCTCTAGCAGCTTTTTGTTTTTCTTTCATATAATCGATAGTATATTTTTGGTGTTTTAACTCACTTGATTGTTTTCTTTGATTTTTCTCATCAATATATCTACAATCCTTTTTTATTACTTTTGTTATATAGGCATTACTTACATTAAACTTTCGAGCAATATCAACAGGTTTTATATGTTTAATATAAAATAATTCAATAATTTGTTCCTTATTTGATACCATAAAATCACTCCTTAATAATGGTTAAATTTTTGCTAATAAATTTTAGGCATAGTAATCCAAATGAATATTTATGCGTAAATACTCATTTTTAAATTTATTTGCTAAAGGAATTATATAATCATAAATAGTTGAAATCAATTCCCTTTTTTTTCCCTTTTTTCTATGAATTTAATTTTAATTAAAATAAATTGTGAGTTGATTGTAGCATCGAATAAAAAATAAATCAATGAACGTTTTTTGAAAGGATTTTGAAAAAATCGTATTAGAAAATTTGTAAAATATTGTGAATTTTAATGCTTTTAAAGAAAGAATATAATAAATCTTAATATTTGCAAATTATGTAAAACTATGCTATAATACACGTTGATATAGGTAAGCCCTGTGTCTTAATACCTTTTTTCACTAACTAGTGAGAGGAGATTATCCTCTAGCTTTTTAGTTTAACTTATATAAAATCAATACTTCAATAAAAGTAATAAGGAGGAAAAACTATGCAAAATCAGAACAAAAAAATGTTTCGGTGGCTTTTAGTAGGAGGTTTAGGAAGCTTTTTGCTTATTATACCGGAAATGGAAATTGCAAGATTTATTTCTAAAAACAATTCCGAAGCTTTTAGGTCTTATCTAACTACTATGATTTTGATTACAATGTTTACTTTTTTGATTATTTCAGTAATAAAACTTGTAAAATATCAAAAATATGCTAAAAATTATAATCAAGAAAGAGTAGAAAAAGTAAGCAAAGAATTATCAACAGAATTCAAAGAAGTTCTTTTGAATTATTCTGAGCCTATTTCTAAAGAGTTGTTTAAATGTCAGGCGAAGCTTGACGATGACGGAAAAATAGTTTGCAAAATCCAACTTAATCATGAAGTAAAAATTGAAAGTTATGAAAAATTCTTAAGATTTTTTCATTTCACCCAAGATTAAAGATTTGTTACTGATTAAAAAATAAACGGATAGAACTAAAAATTCTATCCGTTTATTAATGACTTTCATAGCATAAAAGCTATGGACACTAATGTTATAATTGTCAGCCAAAGATTTTGAAGTCTTTGGCTGGATTACTATTGAATGCAGTATATAAATACTGGATTACAATGTATTAATATTATATGTAATATTTTAAAAAATATAATAAAAAGTGGCTTCGCCACGTTGTCCAGAACGCTTTGCGTTCGGACTGCTTTCGGAAATTTTTCTTGTTATTCCAGAAAGTTCTGTCGAACTTTCCTACATAATAAAAAAACGATAGTCTTGCGACTATCGGATTACAATGATTACGTTGCTTTCGCAACGGATTACAATGTTTCTTGTTAATTTAATTATACCATATTTAGAAAAAAAGTCAAATTTTTTAGAAAAATTATTCCCATTTTGTCATAGTATAATATTTTGTTAATGCCGTATTAATATTATTCCAATCATTTATAGTGATTTTTGTTAATTTACCTTTTGTTCTGTGAGGATTTATAATTCTTAATTTACTTATATTTTTAAGTTGTTCTACTAAAACTGTTGAATTATGATTTTCTAAATCTACATGATACCATCTAGTATCATTCATTCTTTCAGAAGTTAGTGGTAATATTGTACATATAGGAGAATTTCTTTTTGTTTTTACAACTAATACAGGTCTAATTTTATTTTGTTCACTACCAATATTTATTCCTAAATTGCACCAATAAATATAATTACTTGTTATAGGAAAGCTAGGAATATCTTTTTTGAATTTCATATTAGCTTTATCTTTAGTCCAAGTAGCATATTCAATAGCACTAGATTCATCTATATCATTTAAAATATCTATTGTTTCATTAAATTGTTTATTTATTTCTTCGTTCATATTTCACCTCGCTTTCCAAGTATATCACAGAAATGGTAATAATAAAAGAAAAATCAGGAAATTTATAGAATATATTTATAAGTCAGAGATGAAAAGGTTTGCAATTTACATAAAAATATGATAGTATAGTAATTGCATAAATTGCACAGTATAACCGATTAAATAATTATTTAGCGAAAGGAGATTAGTAATTTATGAATGTTTTTGTAGGCTGTTCGTCAAGAGATACCAATAATGAAGATTACAATAGAATAGCTGAAGAAATTGGCAATTTTATTGTAAGAGGTAAACACAACTATGTTTTTGGTGGATGCGATATGGGCTTGATGGGTAAAATTTATTCAGTAGTGTCTAACAGCAAAAAGAGTAAAGTTATTATTACCATTGCTAAAGCATATGAAGATGATTTGAAAACTCTTTCTTACAGTGAAGCATATATGTTTGATACTGTAAATGAGAGAAAAAATGCTTTTATGAAATTAGCAGATGTAATGATTTTTATTCCTGGAGGTATAGGGACTATTGATGAATTATTAACTGCAATCGAGACCAGAAGAAATCATGAACATGATGTTCCTATTATCATAATAAATGCCAACAATTTTTTTGGACATTTATTAGATATGCTTAATCGAATTTATGATGAAAGTTTTGCAGATTCAAAAAACAGCAAATTATATTTTGTTGCAAATACTGTAGAAGAAGCTGTAAATCATTTATCAGAGTTAACCAACAAATCCATTAATAATTATTAAGGAGGAAAATCTTATGGAGAAGTATGAGGTCAAGCGGAAAGATGGTACAGTAAAGTACTACGACTTTTTATCGCCATTCTATGACGGATTTGCAGCGGTAAGAGTAGGTTACAAATGGGGATTTATTGATACAGAGGGGAATGAAATATGTCCTATAAAGTATGAATTTCCTGACAAAAAAGGACTTGGTGCATTTTGGGAAGGATATGCTGTTGTAGGAGCTCCAAATGGCAAGAAAATTGAAATTGCAGGTATTTCTGGTGAATGCTTGGGCTTTGGTTATATTAATACCAAAGGAGAAGAGGTTTGTCCTTTTATCTACACTGCAGCATGTGACTTCCGTAATGGTGTTGCATGGGTAAGAAACGAAGAAATGAAGTGGCTTCTTATTAATAAGGAGTTCAAAACAGTTACTAAAAGAACTTATGATAAAATTCATGATTTCTTTTATGGTTATGCTGTTGTCGAACTCGACGGAAAATTTGGTTTCATTAACGAATCAGGAGATGAAGTATGTGAAATTAAGTATGAATATATGAGTTGCTTCAACGAACACGGTTTTGCACAGATTACAATACCTAACACTATCTTTGACAGAACGTATTGGATAGATACTCAAGGAAAAGAGTATTTCTGCTATTTTTCGTCTAATGAAATGCAACCCTTAACCTAATACTTATCAAAAAACAAGTATATTCTGAGAATTTCAGGATATGCTTGTTTTTATAATTCAAAATCATCATATTCAAGTTCATTTTCATATTCAATCTGTTTCTCTGGATTTATAAAAGTATCTGTTTCTTGCTGAAATTTTCTAATTAAATCTTCTTCTTCGGTATTTGAAAACTTTTTACAAATCCATGTTATAAATTTCTTAAATGTTTTTTCTAAGGTATTTATTATTTTATATAGATTTAAGTTTTCTTTTAATAGTTCATTATATTGTTGGTTTAAATGTTTTTCTAAATTATCATATTTATGTTTTAAAATCACTTTTTCGCTTAGGATTTTTTCGTTTTCATCTTCTAACTTTTCGGCTTTATCAATAATTTTAAGTTGTTTTTCTAATTCACAATGTAATTTTTTATTATCAGAATATAGCTTATCTATTATCTTATCTTTAGGCTCTATAATTTCTTTTTGTATTTTGTCATCTCTTCCAAGCATTAGTTTATTAAAATCTTTAATATTAGGAAGATTTGGTAATTCTATTTTTATATCTTCTAGTGTCTTTTTAGATTTTTCATAATTAGTAATTTCTTTGAAATCTTTAACAGATAAATGTTCTCTTGAAGATGATTTACCTCTTTCTAGATCAAAACCATTTTCAGTAATGTAAGAGTGGAACGCATTTTGTAGTTGAATATAACTGTCTTTAGCTTTCCAAAATTCACTACAAGCAATTTTATCAATATTATTACCATTTTTATCTTGAGTGTGAACTACTGGAATAAAAACTAAATGAAGATGAGGAGTTTCTTCATCCATATGTACTTTTGCAGACAAAATGTATTCTTCGCCTAAATTTTTATACTCACATACAAATTTATATGCAGTTTCAAAATATCTTTTTGTTTCTTCTTCTCCAATAGAATCAAAAAAGGATTTATCTGATGTAATTAAATATTCACAAACAATATTACTAACTGTTTTTACTTGCCCTTTTAAGTTATACTTTTCCCTTATTATATCAAATTCTTTTTCATAACTATGATGAGGCACTTTTATAGAATAATTAAGATATGATTTTTCCTTATCTATATTTCGATTAGAGTAATTTTTATTTCTTCTTTCATTATGTCTATATATTCCTTTTAAATTTTCTCTCTTATATTTTTCATTTCGTATGATTGCATAACTCATATTAAAGCCTCCTTTTTTGTTTTAGAAAAACACCTGTAGCATATTGATTTTGTTTGTATTTTTAAAAGTGTTGTAACACACTACAACACTTTTTTAGCTAATAGCAAAAAGTGTCAGTGTGGCAGGGAAAAAATTTTTTCCCCAAACCCCTTGCATACAAAATACACTAAGTGAATTTTGTATGTTTTCAATAAAATTGCAAATGCAATTTATTGAAAAAGGAAGAGCCAAGAAAAACATTTTTCAAATTTTTTCTTGACTCTTATGAAACCTGGCTTGGTTTCAAACTTCCACGCAGACTTACCAAAAATTTATATTTTCATATAAATTTTCGGTAAGTTTAGGCAAAGCCAGGGAAATTGACATCCAATATCTGCGCCTACGCACAAACATTGGACGTCAATTTCATTAATAGACTAAATATACTGAATTTTTTTTATTTATTTTTTATAATATTTAGCTAGAAACCAGAGTGAAGGAGCATGAGAGAATTAGGTGCATTAATCCCATTCGTAGAAAAAGAATTAATACACCTAATATTTTAGAAACCATCGGTCAGTCGCTTTCGGTCATAGGTAGTCTAGTATGTAGTAAAACTACTGTAATTGCTAACATATTTCTATGTTTTTGTTCATACTTGTCCAAACTTTTTACAATTACAAATCCATTCCAAGTTTTGCCTCCCAATACTCTTTTATTATTGTGAGTCTGTGGTTGTAAAATCTCACTCACGCATTTTGTATAAATAGACCGTTTATACGAATACGAATGTATTTTATAGCATCGGCTCATTACACCTAGCACTTTTAAAGAGGTGCTGCAATTCTCTGTATAATAAAAAGACCCCATTAGTAGAAAATCTACTAATAGGATCTTTTTATATTTAATTATTATAGTTCTACAAAAGTTCTACAAAAAATTTTATTTTTATATTACTTGTAAAAAATTCGAAAGGAGTTTATAATTAAAAACAAATTGTAAGAAAGCTAGAAAATACAACTGTTTATGTAGTTTTTAAATGGTGCTAAATGATATTAAAAAATGATATTTAATAAAGTGTAGTGAATTCTTAAAATCCTGCGGTTGAATAAACCGTGCCGGTTCGATTCCGGCCATCTGCACCAGAAAAAGAATTAACTTTCGAGTTAATTCTTTTTTGTTTTAATTTTACAAAATATAAATCCCCTAGCAGCAATTGCTTCTAGGGGATTTGGGTTAGGCACAAACTTTACATTCAATAAAATCACGCTCCAAATAGAGGAACATAATTTCATAAGGATCTGTAAATTCAAGTTCACCTATGGTATACACATCTAAAGTTCTAGTTTCTGTAGATGTTTGCAATGTCTTTTGAGATGTCTTAAATTCAGAAATTCTAGACCAGTCTTTTCGAAGCATATTAAATTTTTTCGCAAATTCCTGTAAAGCAACATCGCGACCTAAAACAAGATTACATGTTACTTCCCAAGCACCATATTGAAAAATTCTTTCTTTAAATGCTCTAATTTGTGCAAATGTATTAATATTCTCGATTTCACTCGGACGAACAAGATCATCAAATTTGATTCCAAAATTCTGTTTCACTGCTATAGTATCTTTAACATCCATCATGTCAAAAACACTTTTTACAAGTCCGAAGCTAATAGAATGTTCAGGAAACTCTTTGAGCTCCATCCCTAATTCATTTAGTGCTTCATACTCATCCATATAACAGGATTTATCGATTTTTGTTTCGACTGTCATTAGATCTTCTTCAAAGCTCATTTTAGGACCATTCTCTATCAATACAAAAAATGCCACCAGGTACTTGACACATTCAAAATCAGAAATATCTTCCATTCCATCTTTATTGATTTTAGGCATGATATAGTTTATTAAATCTTTAATAGATTCATCATACATTATAACAAAATCTAATTTTGTTAGTTGTGCGAAGGATAAAAGGGCTTTTCTCATCATTTGCATATATGCTAAATCCCTTCTATTTCCAAGTTTCATTTTCTTACTGTGATTAGTTCCTCCTGTTAACCCCCAAAATTTTTCGATAATCTCTCTGTCGTTTTTGTCCAATAGATGTATGGCTTTTTCCAAGCCATCTAGACTAATTTTGCATTCAAAAAGTTTTTTGGTTCCTAGTTTCCGAACTTGCTCAAGGTATTGTCCTAGATTACTTAAAGCATCTCGAGCATAGACCTTGCATTTGGTTTTTGTACCCAATATTTTTCAACCCTTTCTGCCTATTGGCTAAGATTTACTCATATATTATACCATATATTTACATAAAATAAAAGTGTTTTAATTAAAAAAAGGACTTTTTTGTCCTCTTTTTGTTAATTATGTACTTTTTCTAACGTTATTTTTCCCAATTTTCCGCTTCTAAAATCCTCTAAAATGATTTTTGAAGTTTTTTCATCATCAATATTTCCACCAGAAATTATTGCTCCTCTTTTCTTTCCTATGAGTTGCATAATCTCATATATGTTTTGGTTTTCATCCTGATCTTGCATTAATATATCATTTACTGTTTCTTCATCTAAAGAATATCTTTCAATTAAGTTTTCTCTATAATTTTCTAATAAAAATTTTGTTAAACAATATGCAATTTCAGTAATTTCTAATATATCATCTTTGATTGTTCCTGTATATGCTAAATTTAAAGCAACTTCTTGGCTTTCAAATTTAGGCCATAATACTCCAGGTGTATCCATTAATTCAATTTCATTGTTTATGCGAATCCATTGTTTTTGCTTAGTTACTCCTGGTCTATTTCCAACTTCTGCAGAAGTCTTTTTAGAAATTCTATTAATAAATGATGATTTTCCTACATTAGGTATTCCTACTATCATTACTCTAATCTTTCTTCCAATACGACCTTTTTCAGCTGACTTTTTTAGTTCCTCTTCCATAATAGATTGTGTTTGTCTTATTACTTCATTTACACCTTTTCCTGAATTTGAATCAACTAATACTGCTTTATTTCCTTGTTTAATAAAATGTTCCATCCATCTTTTATTATCTTTTTCATCTGATAAATCAGATTTATTTAAAACTACTACTTTTTTCTTGTTTTGTGTTATTTTTTTTATTTCAGGGTTTTGACTAGCAATAGGAATTCTAGCATCCAAAATTTCTATTACTACATCTACTAATTTTAAATCTTCTGTAATTTGTTTTCTTGTTTTTGCCATATGTCCTGGAAACCAGTTTATATTCATATTGCACCTCCTATTACTGTATTTTAATAAAATCTATATTCATTTTTGTCTTCCCTTTTATCTCTTGCGTTTAGTTCTTCATCATATTTTTCGTTTTTAAAATACCAGTCTGTCTTTTTGTGTACTGGACTTACCTTTCTTCCTTTGTCTATTAACATATCAATTAAAACAAATATTGCAAGTACTATTGCGATTAAATCTATAATCAAGTTAATGCTACTAGTCAAGTCCATTGTTGCTTGTCCTTGTGTTAAAGTAATAATATTAGTAATAAAATGCTCTCCAAAGTAGACTACGTTTATCATTAAATAAATTAATGAACCTATAATTTTCCTTTTCGCAACTAATATAATACATAATAATGTTGCAAAAGCTATTATTACTTCCATATTAAAATCATATGCAACTATTCCTAATAAATCAATTGAAAATTGTGTACATAGGGTAACCATAGCTCTAAATAGCCAAAACATTACCATAAATATTGTAAGTAGCCATGTTGAAAAACTTGCCATAAATATTTCCCCCTCTTATAAAAAATTGGGTTGTAGAAAACCTAATTCCCACACCCCAACATTTTTAGTCTTCATCTACAAAATTAAATTCATCTTTGTATTTTTCTTTAAATATTGCAAATACTTTGTTTAATATTTCTTCATCTTCAACACCAACATAAGATTCTTCTTCAGCTTCTTCATCTGTGTCTTCTAGTTTTAGTATTACTACTTCTCCCTCATCTTCTTCACCTTCTTCAGATACTGGTAATAATACTACATATTCTTCTTCATCTAATTCAACTAAGTCTAAAAATTCAAATTTAACCTCATTTCCTTGTTCATCATTTAGAACTATTATATTATCTAATTCTTCGTTTTCCATTTTTTTCTCCTTTCCATTTTTTTATATGATATACTATTTTTTTTATTTTTGCAACTAGTTTTTAATTTTGTTTAAGTATGTTTCTAAAATATATACTGCAGATATAGTATCTACTATATTTTTCTTTTTATTCTTATTTATTTCTAAGAAATTCATAGTCTTATGAGCTGCAACAGTTGTAAGTCTTTCATCTACAACTTCTATCTTTAATTTGTTATATTTACATTTTAGTTTATGTATAAATTGTTCTGTCTTCTCAGTTCTCTCTGATGGTGTTCCATTCATATTTATTGGTCTTCCGATAACTATGGTATCTATGTTATATTGTTCAATAATTTCATCTAGTTTCCTTAATATCATTTTATCAGAACCTTCATTATGAATTGTTTCTAATCCTTGTGCCGTTATGTTTAACGCATCTGTTACTGCTATTCCAGTTCTTGCATCTCCATAATCTATTCCTAATATACGCATATTCCTCTATCCTTCTAATCCAATATAATTTCTAACCATTTTTTCTAATAGCTCATCTCTTTCGATTTGTCTTATTTTATTTCTTGCATCTTTATAGCTTGTTATATATGTTGGATCTCCTGATAATATATATCCAACTATTTGGTTAATTGGATTATATCCTTTTTCAACTAATGCTTCATATACTTCTTTTAGTATTTCTTGTGCTTTAGCATTTTTTTCCTTTTCAAAATTGAAACTCATTGTTTTGTCAAAATCCATAGTTACCTCCTTCTGTATTTTAACTAAATACATGTAATATCGTTTTCGCTTTTATCTGCATTATCTACATATTGTTCTAATTTTTTTAGTACTTCTTCAATTCCTGTTCCTTTATAATATGTTGTCAATACAAAATTAAGTTTTGCTTTTACTTTCATAGGTTCTTCTTTTTTCTTTTTTCTGTCTATTGCTTCAATTTCTATTTCTTCTATTCCATTATTTTCAGGTAAAGATATTTCAATATCTTCTACTTGACTTTTTATATCTGTTATAAATGTGGTTACAGAGTCTATATCAATCCCTGAAAATACAATTACAAATTTAGGCCCCATATATCTAATAAATAAATATTCATTTGATATATTATTTCCTATAAAATCACTTATATCCATTACTACTTGGTTACCCAATTTTCTTGAATATTCGTCATTTATTTCTTCTAAATTTGTTATTCTAAACATACATACTGCTGATGTTGTATATTGGTCTATAACTTTTTTTCCTTCTCCATATAGATATTCTTCTGAATATAAACCAGTAAACAAATCTTTTCTTACAATTGCTTCTAATGTTTTTTGATGTACTACAGTTTTTAATACAGATACTATATTATCTTTTACTACTTCAAATATTGTTGTATCTATATTATCAAAATCATGTGCTACACCACTTTCTATTATCCAATATCCAATATATACATTGTCAATATATATTGGATAGAAAATTGCTGATTTTGCTCTTCCAAATTCCATTTCTTGATATGGTAATCTTTCATTTTCATTATTTACTGTTACATATTTTGGAGTTGCTGTTGCAATACTGTCCTTGAATATTGGAACTTCTTGTAACTTACTAAGTGTATTCCAATGTTTATGATCAACATTTGATGCTTTAACTTGATATTCTGCTCCATTAAATACAACTATTGTTGAGTATTTTATTTCGTATTTTTCAATTAGTATGTCATTGATTTTTTGTATTTTTTCATCTACAGAAGAATCTTCACCAATTGTACTTAGAAAGTCTTGCAATACTCTTAAATTATTAGCTTGCCTACTTAGATTATTAAATTGTTCTATTTTTTTATGTATTGTTATATTATAAATTAGTAGCACTATTATTATTGAAACTAATATTCCTACTATAAATATCAACTTTTTCTCCCCCCAATACTAATAATTTTGTTTCATCTGATTTAAAGTATTATTTACTCTTGGTGAAAATCCACTATTATTTTTTGCAGATGGTGGCATATATTTGCCAGAATTATTTGTTCCTTGATTATATACCATATTAGCTAAACCTTTTAATGATTGTAAAAATTCTTTACTATATCCTTTTAATGATATATCACATATTACTAGGCCATCTAAATATCTTAAATATGATTTTAAGTCAAATGGTATTACAATAGTTGGCACATTTCTCCTGTCAAATAATTCTTTGCTAACTGTCATTGCTGCATCATTATATCTTGACATTCCACCTATAAGAATGTTTTCATTTATTTCCTTTGTTCTTACAAATTTATTTAAAACAGCTCTTGCTTTTGTTCCTTCAAACATTCCTTTATCTGTTAACTGTTTTAAAAATGCTGTAAGTGGTTGTATTGTCAATATATCCATAGATTGTACTAAATAGATTTCTTGTGCATATTTAAAATATCTCATTGGAGTTTTGAAGTCACAATCCATTAATACTACTGTATGATTTTTCATTAATGTTTCTATTATAGGTTCAACAGATTCTAGGTTTTCATCTCCTTCTATTGGTGATGTATATATTGTTAAATTTTTATGTTCTTGAATTCCATTTGCAACTCCTGATTGTAAGTTAGCTGTTATGTAATTTGATTGATTTCTTAATCTTTCATCATTTTTTGTATATATATAATAAGAATTTCTATTTTGAGTTAAATCTAATATTGCAGTGTCTATTCCATTTATTGATAGTATTTCCGCAACATTATTTACTAAAAATGATGTTCCGTTTTTACTTGTACCTACAAAAGCAACTAATTTTTGATTTGAATTTACGATTTCATTGATGTCTAATTCTTTATATTCATTTTCTTGTTTTTGTCTGTTTCCAAATGGAGATATCATTGGTATTTCATCATGACCATTGTCGTTATCTTCCTCATCAAGTCCAGGTAATGCAGTATTTTCCTCTTCTTCATCATCTTCATTATCATCAAATCCTGGTAATAGTGTATCATCTTCGTTGTTGTCAAATCCAGGTAATATAGTTTCTTCTTCATCTTGTATATCGTCAAATCCTGGTAGTACTGTTTCTTCTTCATCTTGTACATCCTCAAATCCTGGTAGAATTGTATCTTCTTCTATTATTGGATTTTCCTCTACTTCGACAACTTTTTTAGGTCTTCCTCTTTTTCTTTTAGGTTGCTCTACAACTGGTTCAGTCACATTTTTTCTAGGTCTTCCTCTTCCGCGCTTTACTGGTTGAGTAACTTCTTCTAATTCTATTTCTTTTTCTGGTTCTTGAATTTCATTTTCTTGTAATGTATCAATATCAATTTCAGGCATAAATTCTTCTTGTGGAATATCTTGAATTTCTGGTAAATCTTCCAATTCTATATCTTCTAATATATTTTCAGCTTCTTCAATTTCTTTTTTTATTGGTTGTTCTACTTTTCTTTGAGCCTGTGTTTGAACCTTTTCTTCTATATTTTTACTTGGTCTTGTTAGAATCTTTTTCTTTTTATTTGTGTCTATTTCAGATGGAATTACTACAGGACGGTCTAAAGTTTTTGCATTATTATTCTTTAATAAAATTTCACTTGGTCCAGTTTTTTCAGATTTCTTGTCAATTCTTACTTTGTCTGAAATTTTATTATTATATGAATTTATTTTTTGATATTTAGCCGATTTTTCTTCAAGTACAGCTCTAACATTTAATGGTAAGCATTTACTTATTACTTTTAATTGAATATCATTATATTGTTCTGCTATACTATCAAAACTTTCTACATATTTATTTTCATCATTTCCTATTCTTTTATAATGAGCTAATATATTTTGTATTTCTAATTCGCTAACATCGTTTTCATCTTCTTTTCCATATGTTACTTCATCAGAATCTATTTTATAATATATTTTTGCTTCTTTTTTTGATCTTGGTCTATTTATTAATCTACAAACCTCTGATACACTTCTATCATTTCCAATTATAGCATTGTAAACGCCTATTCCAAATAATTTTACTAATATTTGTTCTGATTTATTTCTTCTTTCAGTACAAATTAAAATTATTGGAATATCTTCTCCATTTATATTTGAAGCTTCATCACTAATACTGTCTAATCTATCAAATAAAAACTTATCCATTTGTTCATAGTCTGTATTAACATATTGCTCCAAGTCTTCACTTATTACAATTCTATCATAGGTTTTGTCTCTCTGTAATTCTTTTAATATTGCATTAAAGTAATAGACATTTTTATATGATATTATTTGTTTATATTCTGCTTGATATTTTTTTATTATCGCTTGTGATGTATTCTCATTACTTACTGCAAATAAAACTTTCATTTGTTACCCCCTTCCAAATTTAACAACAATTGCAAATGCAAGTGGTAAAATTTGGCATATTACTAATATTGTTATAAATGATATCATCATATATAATCCTTTTTCTTGTGTATCAAGTTTTCTTATACCAATCATGTATTGGTATATAGCACTAATTGCTATCCCTAAAAAACAAAATGGTATACTATATATTCTAACTATATTTAGTATATATGCAGTTAATCCATATGCATCTGAACCATATTTTTGTCTATATTCTTCTAGTGTTTTAGCTGCGTTTTCTTTTATTTCTATTAATTGGCTTTCATTTGGTGTATCTATTGCATTTTCTGCTGCATATACTTGATTACATCCTAATATTACCATTACTATTAGTAACATTACTGTTAGCATTATTTTTCTCATTTCTAATTCCATTCCTTTCATATCTTTTTTTCGTATAATTTCTACCTATATATCATACACTAGATTCCAAAAAATAGCAAGAAAAATCTTGCTATTTTTTTATTTTTTTATTGTTTTGACCTCAAGACATTCAGCACGTCCTTTTCGATTCCTTTGAATCAAATGCAAAAAATAAGAACACAAGCTTTGCAAGTGTTCTTATTTTTTGGTGCCTCGAACGGGAATCGGCAAGCCGCGTCCTAAAATCGATTCACTGAATCAATTTTGCCTCATTACATTCGGCACGTCCTTTTCGATTCCCTATTTAAATTTATACAATATAAAAGACGCTATTTACTCTTCATAAATACGTCTTCGTTTTTGGTGCCTCGAACGGGAATCGAACCAGTGACACGGGGATTTTCAGTCCCCTGCTCTACCAACTGAGCTATCGAGGCTTATTCAATTTCTTTTATATAAAAAAATGGCGACCCGGAACGGGCTCGAACCGTCGACCTCTAGCGTGACAGGCTAGCGTTCTAACCAACTGAACTACCGGGCCGTAAAACATGGTGGTCGCTATAGGGCTCGAACCTATGACCCTCTGCTTGTAAGGCAGATGCTCTCCCAGCTGAGCTAAGCGACCATATGTCTTTCGACATTGCTTAGTATACTATGTTTTTGAGCTATTGTCAATACTTTTTTAAAATTTTTTTAATTTTTATCAATTTTAATCTATTGTTGTACCCGTTTTCCCTGTTCCTACCACATTTTCTTGCAATGAACGCCATGTATTACATCCTATTATTCCATCAACTGCTAATCCCCTTGAACGTTGATAATTTCTTACTGCATTATAAGTTTGAGTTCCAAAAAACCCATCCAATCCACCAGTTCTATACCCTAGAGTATTTAAATCATCTTGTGCTATACATACATAATTTCCTCTTGAACCTTGTCTAATAAGCGGATATCCTCCAGAAGAACATGCTGGTGTACCAAACCTTCTATCAAAATGAACCCAACTTGGTGATAACGAAACTGGTTCTACATATCCCCAAAGTCCTGATTGTTGTGCACTTCTTCTTAATACTGCTCTTTGTGCATTTGTTAAATTTTGTCCCACATCAAAGGCAGTCCCCGCATAGTGTTGACTCTGGTTTCCATGTCCACCTTCCCATGGTCTTTTAAATGCGAATCCAACATATATTGGAGCACCATATATATATCTTTGGCTATTCCATGCTTGCATTGTTCTTTTATCTGTCCATAATATATTACTTCTGCTTGATCCTCTAAATTCTCTTACTCTTAATGTTCTGTTAGTATTGTATGGCATTGGATCTGCTTCATCTCTAAAAAACGTTTCCATTCTATTTGTGTCTTGATTATATACTAAAATTTTTGCCATCAAAAAAATCCTCCTCATAACATATTTATAATAAATATATTATGAAACAGAGGATTCTTTTGTTATTTTTTTTCTTTACATTTTACAATAATTCTTTGTTGACTATCATCTGTACAAGTTATTAATGTTACTTCTTTTCTTCCATTTGTTTTTTGTGTGGTATCTGCAACATTGTCTGGAAGAACAGTATGGATGTCATATACTTCATATTGGATTGTTCTTTGGCTTAAATCTTGTATTTCTACAATATCACCTATAACCAAT
The DNA here is from genome assembly GCA_045602065.1 of Clostridia bacterium. GTDB lineage: Bacteria > Bacillota > Clostridia > TANB77 > CAG-508 > CAG-269. Next base: position 23,373 of record JAZSAX010000055.1, on the reverse strand, counting down.
TTTTCAACATCACTGAAAAATACTCCTTTTCTCCTATAATTATGTGCTATTATGCATAAATTCCCCACTTCATTAGGATTTGCTCCGTGGAATTTACATGGTGCAACTTTCATTAATGCATCTGTAGTTTTTGATAATATCGGATATGTTAAATTTATTTTAGGAATTTTTACAACTCCTACCGTATCATATTTTTTGCCATTTGGTGCTGTATATGTTGATGTTGCTGTTGCAATTTGTAATTGTTGTGTAGTTGGTTCTGTTGTTTGTTCCCTATTATCTAGTTGTTCAGCTACATCTTCTGTTATTTTTACTACCAGAGCATTTTCATATGAACTGATTGTTGTATCATCTTCTGGTTGTGTCAGATAAGATAATATGTCATCAGATATGCTTTCATCTTTATTTCTATCATATTCAGCATAAATATATATTGAAAATAGAGATATTATCGAAAATATTGATAGCATAAATAAAACTTTATACATTTTCTTTTTTCTTTTTAATTCTGGTGTTACATATATTTTTTCTGTCACTAAAATCTGGTTCATACTTCCTCCTTTCTGGCAAGTTTATATTTCAGTTATTGTTATATAATCAATTAATCCATTTGATTCTTTATAAGAAATTAATACTTTATATTTCTTATTATCATCTATTTCTTCAAGAACTTTCGTTATAGATTCCTCGTTTGTTACGCCTTTTTCAATATATAATGTTATAACACTTTTTGGTTCTACTTCTTCTTCATTTTCTGTTTCTTCAGTTGGTTCAATAGTACCAATTTCGTGTCTATTGCAATTTTCTTTTACTATATCCAATAATGTTTTTATGTTTTCAACAGAGACTTCTTCTCCTGTATAAAATTCAAATTTTGCATTAAAATTGTTTATATCTGCTTGAGGTGTTTCTGGTTGTACTACTTCTTCCTCATTTTCACTAGATTGTAACCCCAGTTTTTCTTTAATTTGTTCTATTCTATCGGTTGTTACTTGTATTACAATTTCTTTTATCGAGTTGATTATTTGATTTCTTGTTGTTTCATCAGATATAGAACTTAGTGATTTATAATTATCAGATGTTAATGTTTGTATTTTTTCAAAGTCATTTCCTTTTGTAGTTATATTTTCTAGTTTTAGAGAAGTTGTTGTTATTCCTTGCTTATCGCTAAGTTCTAGGTTAACTTTTATTGTATTATCCTCTAATTTCATTTGGTTTAATAGACTAATTGTACGAATATCTTCTCCATTTATTATATTAGCAATTATTTCAAAATTTTCTTGGTTTTCTAAATTAATTTTGTTTATTTCAGCATTCCACTCTAATACTCCATCGTTACTTGTTGACTCTAAATAATTAATTTTTACTGTTAATTTTCCATTTTGCTCTAAATTTTCTATTGTTATTTTCTTTTCACCAATTTCTAGCACTGTTCTTATTACTTGCTGTTTTTGTTCATAAACTGTTATTTTAGCAGTCGGAATTACAACCTCTTCATTTATATTGTCTGATATTTCTGTCCAAATTTTTTCTACTTGTTCACTTGTTAAAAAAACAGAATAAGCATTTGTTTTAGTCGTAACATCATTATATGTTATCATTGCATTATTTTGTTTTTCGAATGTGCCATTTGAAATTTCTGTTGTTATTATATTTAAATATTTATTTTTTGCCTCACTAATTTGTTCATCAGAAATAATTTCTTCGTTTCCATTCATAATTTTTATTAATACTTCTAATATTTGTACATCTATGCCAATATTATTTGCCATAGATTCAATATCTTCATCTTCATTAAATGTTATAAATTGTTTAAAAGCATCTGTAAATCTAATACCATATTGTTCTTGTTCTTTTATTATTTCAGTTTGTATATATTCTTCATTTTCAAATAATATTTGTGCATCTCCGTAAAAATATTCTTGTTCACTATCTTTTTGCACAGCTAATTTTACTGATAGATTATTAAGTGGATTTGATACCTCTCCACCTTCTGAATGAAGCATTTGTCCCTTAGTCGTAGATTCATATTTAGTTTCATTTTTTAAATCTTTATATACTTCAATTGTGTCTAAATCTGTAATTTTTTCAAATGTTTCTAAATTCTGCACAAAATACTTTCCAAATAATTCTTGAGCACTTTTAAAAGTATCTGTAGCTATAAATAAATACGCTAATACTCCACCTGCTATTGCTAATACTAAAATTATACTTATTACAATTATTAATATTTTATTATTTCTCATTTTTTTCTCCTATTTTACAATTCTTTGTTTTACAGCCTCATATACTATTATTCCTGTTGATACTGCTGCATTTAAAGATGTAACCTTCCCTTTCATTGGTATTTTTACATTGAAATCGCAATTTTTCTTAACTTTTTCACTTATTCCTTTTCCTTCGTTTCCAATTACAATTCCTAATGGTCCTGTTAAATCTTGATTATAATAATATTTCTCTGCATTTATGTCTGTACCACATATCCATAGTCCTTCTTGTTTTAATTGTTCTATTGCGTCAGATATATTTGTAACTCTTGCAATTTTCATATGTTCTACAGCTCCTGCAGATGTTTTGTTAACTGTACTATTTACTGATGCAGCTCTTCTTTTTGGAATGATTATTCCATGTACCCCTGCTGTTTCTGCAGTTCTTATTATTGATCCTAAGTTATGTGGATCCTCTATTCCATCTAATATTAATACAAATGGATCTTCTTGCTTTTCTTTTGCATGCTCTAAAATATCTTCAATTTCTGCATATTCAAATGGTGGTACTATTGCAATTACCCCTTGATAATTTTCTTCTTGTGCCATTTCATCCATTTGTTTTTTGTCTTTCTCTACAATAATTATTTTTCTTTCTTTAGCAATCGCTAAAATTTTATTTATAGAACCGTGTTTTTCTCCTCTTGCTATAAATATTTTATTTATGTCTTTTCCACTTTCTAATAATTCTAATACTGAATTTCTGCCTTCAATTTGATCATCAAATCTTTTCTCTTCCTGAAAATCCTCTTCTCTTCTTATTTCTTTTCTTCTTTCTCCTTGTCTTCTATCAGGAGTGTTTCTTTCAAATTTTCTTCTATCTTCTTGAACTCTTCTGTCATATCCACTTCTTCTTTGATGATTTCTTCTTTCAGCTCTATTTACTCTCATATTTCCTCCTCTCTATCACATTCATACCTATGTCTAATTTTTTGCAAATTATTTTCTATTACATTATCAATAGTAATATTTAATTCTCTCAAAAGTTTTTTCATGCTTCTATATTGTTTTCTTAAACTTCTTTCTAAAGCACTTTGCGGAATTTCTCCTCTATGATATTGCAAATATCTTTGCACAGTTCTACCTGTTCTTTTTCCTAACATTATTCCTTTTGATATTAATTCTTCTCTATCTTCTTCTCCTGTTTTTGGAACAACTTCTGCATCAATTTGTTCAATATCAATTTCACTTTCTTCACACATTAGCGCCATATACCAAAGCAAATCTCCACATTCTGATGTTACTGCTTCTTTATCTATATTTTTTTCATGAAAATTTCCTTTAAAAAATGCTTTTCTTAATTCTGAAACTATTTCCCCAGATTCTTCTAGCATTCCCATACAGCAATATCTTGCCTGTTCTTTTTTTGATTTTGCAATTTGTTCATTTAATACTTTTAGTGCTTCTTTTTGATATTGTTCTAATGTGATATTCATTTTTTCTACTTCCTATTCTTCATCTAGTTTCAGTACTGATAAAAATGCTTCTTGTGGCATTTCCACACTACCAATTTGTCTCATTCTCTTCTTCCCTTTTTTCTGTTTCTCTAGCAATTTTTTCTTTCTTGTTATATCTCCACCATAACATTTAGCTAGCACATCTTTTCTCATTGCTGATATTGTTTCTCTAGCAATTATTGTGCCTCCTACAACAGCTTGTAGTGGAACTGCAAATAAATGTCTTGGTATAACTGTTTTTAGTTTTTCTACCATTTTCTTTCCTCTTGCATATGCATTGTCTTTGAATACTATAAATGATAAGGCATCTACCGGTTCTCCATTTACGTGTATATCTAATTTTACTAATTTTGATTCTCTATATTCTTTAAATTCATAATCAAATGATGCATATCCTTTTGTTCTTGATTTCAAACTATCAAAAAAGTCATATATTATTTCATTTAATGGCATGTCATATACTAGTGTTACTCTGTTTTCGTCTAGATATTTCATATCTATGAATATCCCTCTTCTGTTTTGACAAATATCCATTATATTTCCAACATATTCTTTTGGTGTCATTATATTTGCTGTTACTATTGGTTCTTCCATATAAGAAACTTCTGTTGTTGGCGGTAAATCTGCTGGATTATATATTTCTAAAACTTCACCTGTTGTTTTATGTACTTTATATATTACTGATGGTGCTGTTGTTATTAATCCTAAATCAAATTCTCTATCTAGTCTTTCTTCTATTATTTCTAAATGTAATAGCCCTAAAAATCCACATCTAAACCCAAATCCTAATGCCGCTGATGTTTCTGGTTCATATTCCAATGCCGCATCATTTAGTTTTAGTTTTTCTAATGCTGTTTTTAAATTTTCATATTCACTTCCATCTATAGGATATAACCCACAATATACCATTGGTGTTACTTTTTTATATCCTGGTAATGGCTCTAATGCCGAATTATTTTTTAAAGTTATAGTATCTCCTACTTGAATATCTGTTAAACTTTTTATACTTGCTGCTATATACCCAACTTCTCCTGCTTTTATTTCTTGAACAGGCATATAACTTCCTGGTGCGAAATATCCAACTTCTGTTACTGTAAATGTTTTTCCTGTTGCCATTAGTTTTATTTCATCTCCAACTTTTACAGTTCCATCCATTACTCTTACATATGCTACTGCACCTTTGTAATTATCATAATATGAGTCAAATATTAAACATTTCGTTTTTTCTTCTGGATTTCCTTTTGGAGCAGGTATATCTGTTACAATTCTTTCTAATACTTCTTCTATATTTAGTCCTGATTTTGCTGATATACATGGCGCATCCATTGCAGGAATTCCTATAATTTCTTCAATTTCATGTTTCACTTCATCTGGTCTTGCATTTGGTAAATCTATTTTATTTATTACTGGCAATATTTCCAAATCATTTTCTATTGCTAAATATACATTTGCAAGTGTCTGTGCTTCTACTCCTTGACTTGAGTCTACTACTAATATTGCCCCATCACATGCAGCTAAACTTCTTGATACTTCATAATTAAAATCCACATGTCCTGGTGTATCTATTAAATTTAGAGTATATTCTTGTCCATCTTTAGCTTGGTATTTCATTCGCACAGCTTGAGATTTAATTGTTATTCCTCTTTCTTTTTCTATATCCATGTTATCTAAAACTTGTTCTTGCATTTCTCTTTGAGATAGTACTCCTGTTTTTTCTATAAGCCTATCTGCTAGTGTTGATTTCCCATGGTCTATGTGTGCAATTATACTAAAGTTTCTTATCTTATCTTGACTCATTTTCCCTCCTGTTTTATCATCATATTTCTTCGTTATTTTATTATAACATGTTTCATAAAAAATTGCATTAGTTTTTGTAAATTATTTCAAAAAAAGAATTGCATTTCTGCAATTCTTTATTCAACTACCTGTACAGGTAAATATTTTACTCCCCAAGCTAATGCTTCAGCATGTGTATTCATATATATATCTATTTTATTTCCTTGAATAGCTCCGCCTCTATCTTCAACTGTATAAACATTTCCATTTATAAGTAATTTTGTTCCAAATGCATATTGACCTGAGGCTGCTATTGTACGCCCTGCTGTTGCTCTTGTACCAGATGCCGTAATTCCTGTTTCCACATCACAACATTTAGCACATGGGCAATATGCCGTTATTTTAAATATCTTTGTTTCACCTGTTGTTGTTACTGTTGAACCAGATCTTGATGTTGTAACATTTTTTTGAATTTGAACTATTTTATCTACTGGTTCTTTTATTATTGTTTCTGATAAAATAATTCTTTCTATTTCTACATCATTTTGAATTTTTACTTTATAAGTTATTTCTTTTATTCCGTCTTCCCCTGATTGTATTACTTTGTTTTTCTTATCTTCTGCACCTTCTGATGCATCTTTTGTTATTGTCTCATATGGTATAGCAACTTGTTCTACGACTATTTTTTCAATTATTGGTGAATAACTTTTTAATATTTCATCTAATGTTGTTTCTATTCCACTTTCAGAAATTCTAGCAATTTGTACTTCTTGTTCTGATTTGTTTGTGATTACTATTCTATTGTTTTCTGTTATTTCACTGTCTAAACTTGGAGTTACTCTTTCGTCTTCTTCTAAAAATATATTATTATCTTCTAATATTTCAGCCACATTTGTTTTTGTTGTAACAATTGTCATCGTATATCCATTTGCCATTGTTACATCTATACTTTTCATATCTATTTCTGTAGCTACTACACTTATTCCAAATATTAGTCCAAATATTAAACTTACACCAATGATTTTCATTATAGAGATAGATCCTCTATCTTTTTTATTCATAAAAATCATAAATCCTCCTTTTAGCGACATTATTATTATACACTTTTTTTATTATTTTGTCAAATTTTTGGTTTTTGTGTATCCAATTTCCGTAAGCCTTGGTAAATCTTGGTCACATTATATTATATGTTGCTTGTACAAAAAAAATTCTAAAAATTTTTTATTTGTAATTTTATCCAATAAAAAATATTGTAAAAAATATATTTATGTGATATTATAATATTATTATGAAATGCAAAGGAGGTATTTCTATGGTAATTGCAATTGTATTAATTGTCCTTTTGGTAATTTGGGTTATATCTATTTATAACGGATTAGTTAAATCTAAACTAAAAGTAGATAATGCTTGGAGCCAAATAGATGTACAATTACAAAGAAGATTTGATTTAATACCTAATTTTGTTGAAACTGTAAAAGGATATATGACACATGAATCAGAAACATTTGAAAAAATAGCTGCACTAAGAACATCATGGGCTAATTCTTCTTCAGTTGGAGAAAAAGCAAAATTAGATGGAGAACTTTCTGGAGCTTTAAAAACAATTATGGCTGTATCAGAAAATTATCCTGAGTTAAAAGCAAATACTAATTTTTCTGAGTTGTCTGAAGAATTACGTAATACAGAGAATAAAATCTCTTTTTCTAGACAATTCTATAATGACAGTGTTACAATGTATAACACAAAATTAGAGCTTTTCCCTTCAAATATTGTTGCAGGAATGTTCAATTTTAAATCAAGAGAATTATTTGCAACAGAAAGTGATGAAGCTAGAAAAAATGTAAAAGTTGACTTTAATAACTAATTATTACAATCCGGCTCTTTTTCTTAGGGAAACTTGGAGTCGGATGTTCTTTTATTCATTTGAAAGGAGCAAAATTTATGTTTGAAGATATACAAAAAAATAAAATGAAATCATGGTTTATAGTGTTACTATTTTTAATTGCAATATCATTTATAGTTTATTATATCTGTATGGCTTTAGATTTAGGGCCAACATCTATAGTAATTGCAATGATTTTTTCAATAGCCTCAACTTGGGGTTCATATTATTATAGCGATAAAATAGTTCTTAGTTTAAACAAAGCTAGACCAGCTACCAAAGAAGAAAATTTAAAACTTGTAAACATCTTAGATTCACTAATAGTATCTTCTGGCTTAACATCTACCCCAAAATTATATGTTGTCGAAGATTCACAACCAAATGCTTTTGCAACAGGTAGAAATCCAGAAAATGCCGTTATATGTGTAACAACCGGCTTATTAGATAAGCTTGAGTATTATGAATTAGAAGGTGTTGTTGCACATGAATTAGCACATATCAAAAACTATGATATTAGGCTTTCTGCTGTTGTTTCAGTTATGGTAGGATTTGTTGTTATGCTTTCTGATTGGTTTACTAGAATTACTTTTTGGGGTGGAACTCGTGATAGAGATGATGATAGCAAAGGAAATGCAATTATAATGTTAATCGGACTAATATTTTTAATATTAGCTCCAATTTTCGGAAAATTGATGCAGCTTGCTGTTTCTAGAAAAAGAGAGTTTTTAGCAGATGCTACAGCTATTGAATTTACTAGAAATCCAGATGGATTAATTTCAGCATTACAAAAAATTTCTAGTGATTCATCTGAGTTGAAAGTTGCTAACAAAGCTACAGAAAATATGTATATAGTTACACCTTTTAGAGATAAAAAGAAATCTTCTAACTTATGGTCTACTCATCCAAGTATAGAAGATAGAGTTGAAGCTTTAAGAAATTTAAAATAATTGATATCTAAGTGCCATTTACCAAATGGCACTTTTTGTATTTTTTAGTCATATTATACTAAAGGAGGATTAGTGATATGATTTTAAAATACATTTTATTGGCATTATCAGCTAGTATAGATGCTCTAAGTCTTGGTATTACATATGGAATAAAAAAGACAAAAATGTCTAAGACTGCTAATGTTATAATTTTCACAATAGTTCTTGTTTGTTCAACTATTGCAATACTTGTAGGGCATTTTCTTTCCATTTTGTTTTCACCTACATTTTCGGTGTTGCTTGGTTCTTCACTTTTGATAATGCTAGGTTTATACAATATCTATAAAGGTCTAAAAAAAGCTAATACATTTAAAGATTTCGATATTGATAATTCAAATTATATTGATAATAAAGAGGCAATGGCTCTGGGGCTTGCTGTTGCATTTGATGCGTCTTGTGTCAGTATGGGAGCCGGAATTATTGGATATATAAGTTTTATTTTGCCTGTTTTTATGGCTGTTTTCCACACTCTTTTCGTTAATTGTGGAAATTTTGTAGCCAAAAGTGCTGTTGAAAAACTTAATGTCCCATCAAATATTCTTTCTATATTTTCTGGAACACTTTTAGTTTTAATTGGTTTTTTTAGAATTATTTTGTAGATGCAAAAAGACCTCTCTGCCGAGAGGTCTTTTCTTTTAGATTACTTAAGCAGTTCGAGCAATTGCTCGAGAGAGTCGACACTGATCATTTCTCCCACTTCAGTAAACCAGTATTGGAGCATTGCCACTTCCTGGCCATTGCCTACATAGGTAAGCTTCATATTGAAACCATTGTCAAGCTGGAAATATGCCCAGCCGCCTTCAGTGGCTTCATGCCGTTGACTTTCCCTCCAACCATAAGGTTGGCCTTTCCAGCCACCTTCTATCAGCAGATCTACAAAGGTTTCATAAATTTCATACAGTCTTTCTTCTTCCATGTTGTCTTTCCTCCAATTTTTTAATTAAGCTTATTGGCTTATCTTTACTATTATACCACATTTTACATAAATAGTCAATCTAATTCTAACTTCCTATTTCAATTTCATAGAAAGCAACTTAGAAATGCCTTTTTCCTCCATGGTAACACCATAAACTGTATCAGCAGCTTCCATAGTACCTTTTCTATGAGTAATAATCAAGAATTGTGTCTCTTTAGCAAATTTCTTTAGATATTCTGCATATCTATAAACATTAACATCATCAAGTGCAGCTTCAATTTCATCAAGTACACAGAATGGTGCAGGATTAATTTTTAAAATTGCAAATAATAATGCAATAGCTGTAAAGGCTTTTTCTCCACCTGATAAAAGAGTCATATTTTGAAGTTTCTTTCCTGGTGGTTGAACAGTAATATCAATTCCACATTCTAAGATGTTATCTTCATCTGTAAGAGTGACTTCTGCCATACCTCCACCAAATAATTCTTTAAATACTTCTCCGAAATTTTTATTGATGATTTCAAATTTTTCTTTAAATTGTTGTTTCATTATTCCCATCATGTCTTGTATTACATTTCTTAATTTTGACATTGTATCTTCTAAATCAAGTCTTTGCTCACACATAAAGTCATATCTATCTTTTAAGTTCTTGTATTCTTCTATTGCATCAACATTAACACTTCCAAGTTCTTTTATATCTGTTCTTAGATTATTTACTTTTCTTTGTGTTAATGCTACATTTTCTGGTTTTTGATATTCCCCTACATTGTTTGGAGTAAGCTCATATTCTTCCCACATTTTATTAATAATGTCTGTTATATCATCTTGTGTTTTCGCCATTTTCACTTCAATTTTTGTAACTTGTGATTTTAAATCTTCAATTATTTTGAATTCTTCTGTTTGTTCATCTTCTTTTTGGCTTAGTTTTTCATTTTTTTCAATTCTATCTTGTTTTAATTTTTCAATATGTTCTCCACTGTTTTCAACTTTAGACTTTACTTTTTCAATTTCTTGTTTTATGTTTTCTATCTCATTATGAAGTTTAACATTTTCTTCATTAGCTCTTTGAATTTGAAGCTTTTTGCTTTCTTTATTTTTTGTATGTGTTTCAATTTCCTTATTAATCATGTCTGTTATTTCTTGTATTGAAACTTCACTTTCATTAAATGAAGATACAGATATTTTTAAATTTGTTATATCTAAATTTAAGTCATCAATATAATTTTGGCTATCTTTATTTGCATTTGAAAATTCATTAATTATTTTCTGATTTTCTTCATTTTGTTTTGTTATTTCTTCTATTTTGGCTTCATTTTGTTTCTTGCTTTCTTCAATTGCTTTTTTATTTTCTTCTGCTTTTGAATTTTCGTCTTTTAGTTTTTCCATTCTTTTTTGAATCTGTTCAATATTTTCATCTATTGATAATACTCTTTGCTTCTCTGTTGCGTATGTTATATCTATTTCTTGTAGTTCTTTTTCTAAGGCTTGAACTTCTTCAATTATGTTTTCAGAAGATGAAATGTATTCTTCTTTTTCTTTTTGAAGTTTTTGAATTTTCTCTTTTATCTTTTTAATTTCTTTTTCTAGTTTTTCTATTTCTCTACTTCTACCAAGAATATTTACAGTCTTTTTAGCAACTGAACCACCAGTAATTGCTCCAGACGGATTTATTACATCACCTTCAATTGTTATTATTCTAAATGAATATGCATTTTCTTTTGCAAGGCTAATTGCATTTTGCATATTGTCTACAACTACAGTTCTTCCAAGTAAGTTTAGTATTATTTGTTCATATTTTTTGTTAAATGATACTAAATCTGATGCAATTCCTATAGCACCTATCTTTTTACCTTTAATATTTTCTAATTTTTTTCCTTTTACTGATGTGATAGGCAAAAACGATGCTCTTCCCAAATTATTTTTTCTTAAATGTTCTACTAGTTTTTTTGCATCTTCCTCATTTTCTGTTACTATATTTTGCAAACTTGCTCCTAAGCACATCTCTATTGCTGTTTCATATTCATCTGGAACTGAAATTATATTAGCTAAAACACCATGCATACCTTTTCCAAGTTCTTTAACTTTTTCGCAATCTAGTAATAATGATTTTACACTCTTTTGATATCCTTCTTTTTCTTTTTCTGTTTCTACTAAGAAGTCGTGTCTTGATTGTTTCATTCTTATATCATTTTCATTGTCTTCTATTTGTAAATCAAATTGTTTTATTTTATTATTTATTTCTTGTTTTTTATTATCTATTTCTTCTATTGCTTTTAAAACTTTATTTCTTTTGGTATCAATTTCATAAAAGCCTTTTGCAATATCTTCTTTCTTCATTCTAGTTCTGTCTAAGTCTGATATCATATTACTTATTTCTTGTTTTAATTGTGTTTGTCTTTTTTCTAGATTTTCATAGTTTGCTGTTTGCATACTAATTTCTGATTGTAATTCATATCTTTTATCTGTATTTTCTTCTACTTGTTTCTTTAATCCTTCTATTTCAAGTTCTTTTGAACTTAAATTTTCTGTTAATTTTCTTAATTCTTCTTCTTTTTCATTCAACTCTTTTTCAAATTTTTCTTTGTTTTGTTTTAAATTATCTTTTCTAGATTGTTTTTGTTCAATCTCTTCTTTTAAGTTTTTTATTTTCTCTTCTAGCTCAGAAATTTCATTTTCACATCTTTCTGCATTTTCTGTATTATTTTGAATTTTAGTTTCTGCTACATTGATATTTGAATTTAGTTTTTCTATTTCTTTTTGACTTTCAAACCCAATGTTTTGCATATTTTCTATTTGTAAAGTAATTTCATCTATTGCTTCTTTTAATTCTTCTTTTAGAATTTTGATTTTTTCAAGTTTGCCTTCTTCTTGATTTAATGTCGATTTCATTATATCTTCATCTTTTGTTAGCTCGTCTAAGTTTTTTTTGTATCTTTCTATGTTATATACAAATAACCCTACTTCTATATCTTTCAATTCTTGTTTTAAGTTTAAATATTTTTTTGCCTTATCTGATTGTAATTGTAATGGTTCTAAGTTTCCTTCAATTTCTGTTAATATATCATTTATTCTAAGCAAGTTAAGTTTAGTTTGTTCTAGTTTCTTTTCTGTTTCTTCTTTTCTTGCTCTATATTTAACAATTCCTGCAGCTTCTTCAAATATATGTCTTCTATCTTCAGATTTGTTACTTAAAATCTCATCTATTTTTCCTTGACCTATTATTGAATATCCATCTCTGCCAATTCCAGTATCCATAAATAATTCAACTACATCTTTTAATCTACATGGAACTTTGTTTATATAATATCCTGTTTCCCCGCTTCTATATATTTTCCTTGTTATTGTTACTTCCGAATATTCTATTGGTAGTGTTCCATCTGTATTGTCAAATATTAAAGACGCTTCTGCAAATCCTAATGATTTTCTATTTTGTGTTCCTGCAAATATGATATCTTGAGTTTTTGCTCCTCTTAATGATTTCATACTTTGCTCTCCAAGTATCCATCTTATTGCGTCTGATATATTACTTTTTCCAGATCCATTTGGCCCTATTACACTTGTTATTCCTGGCATAAATTCTAATGTTGTTTTATCTGCAAATGATTTAAATCCTTGCATTTCTAATCTTTTTAAATACATGTTTCTCACCTTTGTTTCGTTGTTTTCTTGTTGTATTTTATCGTAAAATAGCGAAAATAGCAAGGGGCACTTGCTATTTTTATATTTTTTGAAATTTCACATTTTGTTCGCTTGATTTTCTTAGTTTATTGTGCTAGACTATTATTCAAGAAAATGAGAATATAAGCAGAGTGTGTTGCCACCTAATTAAATCCACAGTTTATCTGTGAGACTGACATCGGAGGTGGTGCTTATGGTAGAATATAACTTATTAATTATTACATACCTATTATTCTATGGAATGATAGGACTAGCTATCATAAATGTTGCCCTAATAATTGCTTTAGCAATTGTATTAATTAAGCAACAATAAAAAATAAACCATTCTGCTTTGCCGAGGGAATGGTTTATTAATATTTCATCGTGGCAACCACTTTGTGGTTCTCATTTTCTATATTTATTATACACATTTTTTTGATAAAAGTCAATCTTTATTAATTATTTTTTCTATATCCCTATAATATAAAAATAAAAGCAGAGAAACTAATTGCTTAGCTTCTCCGCTTTTATAATGTATACTAATTTGCAGATTCCTTTTCTATCAATTGTCTGACAAATTCTTCGCGTTCGCAAATATTTTTTGCGTAGTCACACAACACCTTAACAGGAACCTTAAGATTGGCTTTTCCTTTTGGATGGATAGAAAACATCCACAGTTCACCGTGAGCCGTATAATGTACTTTATCTTTTGTGTAACAAAAAATGTTTCCAATTATCCGTTGCTTACCTCTTTTGGTATGGTAAACATCGAAAACAACCATTGTGTCATCTTTCCATTTGAAAACTAACGTATACATTTTTGTCCTCCTTAAATTCTTTTTGAGGTTTTACCTTTATTTTAAAGGCATCAATTACTTGATATTAATATTATAACATTTTCCAAGCATTATGTCAATTTAGTGCAGACATACCACTCAAATCAACCTCAAAATAAAATTCAACACCATTATCTTTATTCTCAACACCAAAATCATTGCCATAATTATTCATAATAGCTCTAACAATAGACAAGCCTATACCGCTTCCACCATCATCTCTATTACGAGCCTCATCAGCTTTGAAAAATCTATTCCAAACACGAGTTAAATTTTCTTCTGAAATATTATTACCAGTATTAAATAAAGTAACTCTAACCTTTTCTTTATCTTTTAAAACAGTATTTGTAATTTTAATATATTTTTCACCATTAATCTCTTTAACGTGTTTTATGGCATTAGTCAAATAATTAGTAACAATTTGGCTAATATACATATCATCTGCAAAAACTTCAATTTTGTCTTCTGTTTCAAATTCTACCTTAACACCTTTTTCATCAAGCATAACTTGTGAAGTTCTAACAATTTCTTTTTCAAGTTCAACAATATTAAATGTTGAATTGTTAAACTCTCTTTTTTCATATTCAAGTTTTGTTAGTTCAAGTAATTGTTTTACCATTTTATCCATTTTATTAGTTTCATCTAATATAACTTCAGCATAAAACTTTCTACTTTCAGGGTCTGAATTAACGTTTTCCAAAAGCCCTTCACTGTATCCTTGAATCAAAGCAATGGGAGTTTTTAATTCATGTGATACATCTGAAATGAAGCTTTTTCTCATTTCATCTATTTTAGACTTTTTCTCTATATCTTTTTCAAGTTCAATATTTGTATTTCTTAATTGATTTATTGTAGCTTCAAGCTTATCTGACATTACATTTATACTTTGACCAAGTTCATTTATTTCATCATCATCAGTAACAACATATTTATGGCTAAAATCTAGATTAGCCATCTTTTTAGCAATACTGTTAATTTCAGAAATTGGATAACTAAAACTTTTGGAAATATACATTATAGCAATGCCTCCAACTACTATTACAATAGTAGCAATAGTATATAAAAAGCTATTTGATATACGTACACTTTCCTTTATAGAAGATAAAGGAATTCTAATATATGTTTCAAATCCATTATCTAGTTGTCCTGATAACATTATATAATTAATTCTTGTTTCAGTATCTCTAATTGTTCTTACTTGTAAATTTTCTGTTTCTTCTAATATTTGATATTCTTGTCTTCCATTAGCTCCCCAAAAATCAATTATTATTTTTACATTTGCCAAAAAATCTTTGTTTGATAAATATACTGCTGTTCCTTGTTGGTTTTTTATTATAATGTCAAAATTGTTTTTTATTGAAATCTGGTTAAGCTCATCTTCCATATCATTTACTTGGATTTCGCCATTATAATATGAATTAATCATATTATATACATTTTTTAATTGACTGCTTTTTGCATATTGATAATATTTTTCTAAAACAAAACTATTTACAATTATTAAAAACAATATAATTGATAAAACTATTATGCACAATGTAAAAAACAGTTTACCCCTTACTGATTTGAATTGTCTAGTTATACTCCCCACAGAAATTTCCTCATTTCTTTATTTCAAATTTATATCCTATTCCTCTTATTGTTTCTATATATTTTCCTTTTTTCCCCAATTTGTGTCTAATTTTTTTTATATGACTATCGATTGTTCTTGAATCTCCATAATAATCATAATTCCATACATTATTTAAGATTTTATCTCTTGATAATGCGATATTTTCATTGTCTAAAAGATATTTCAAAAGTTCATATTCCCTTAAGCTTAAATCTACAGGTTTACCATCAACCTTTACAGTTCTTCCTTCTTGATCTATTGTTATTCCATCATAATCTTTTACTTGTTTTGTATCTCCATATACTCTTTTTAAAATTGCTTCAACTCTTGCTACTAATATTTTAGGACTAAATGGTTTTGATATATATTCATCTACTCCAAGCTCAAATCCAAACAACTCATCTTGTTCTTCTCCTCTAGCGGTTAACATTATTACTGGAAGATTTGATTCTTGTCTTATTTTTCTAAGAACTGACCATCCATCAAGTTTAGGCATCATCACATCTAATAAAACAAGTTTTATTTTGTTTCTATTTTCTACAAAGATGTCTAATGCTTTTTCACCATCTTCAGCTTCTAGTATGTGATAACCTTTTGTTGATAAAAAGTCTTTTAGTAGTTTTCTCATTCTTGATTCATCATCTATAACTAAAATATATGTTCCTTCCATTTGAACTTCCTCCATCATAGCTAATTTACTCTTTAATTATAACTTGTTTATATGTCTTTTTTGTGAAAACTTAGTTGTTTTTTATGAATATAGTTTGTGTGTTATATGCTAGTTCTACACCTTGATTTTGTAGTATTGTCATAATAGAGTAATTAATTTGTTCTTTGGTTTCTAAGAATTTGCCATAATTTGTTTCATTTATATAACAAGCTACCATTAAATCAATTCCATTTGCTGATATATTGTCAAATTTAACAATTATCGTATCTTGGAATATATCTTCACGACTTAGTAACATTTGTTGAATCTGATCTTTTACACTTTCTACACTTTCAAGTTTTGTGTTTAGTTCTAATGTTAATCTTGAAGAATATCTTCTTTTTTTCATTTCACTATAATTAATAATAGCTGATACTGATATTTCAGAATTTGGAATATGTAATACAGAATTATCTAATGTTCTAATATTAGTACTTCTAAATGTAATTTCTTCTACTGTTCCTTCATATGTTCCTACTTTTATATAATCTCCAACTTTAAATGGTTTGTCTAAAATTATTAATGCTCCACCTATTAAGCTTTTAGCTGTGTCTTGTGCTGCAAGTGTTATTACAACACCTCCAATTCCAAGGCTTGTAATAAACCCACTTATATTATATCCTAATTCTGAAATAACCATAAATGCTGCTATTATGTATATAACGATTCTTAGTGCTTTTAAGATTACAGCTCTTGTTCCCGGGTCTATTTCTGTGTTGTTTTTTGTTTTTATTTTGCTAAATAATCCATTTTTCTCATCTAGACTTTCTCCAAATGCTTTTGCAACAAATACTATCATAGCTATTTTTAATGCTTTGTTAATTATAGGCTCTAATGTTACACTTATTGATATCGTTTCTTTTAAAAAGTTTAATGCTACAAATACTCCAATAAATGTAAATATTGTTTTTAATGGTCTATAAAATGGATTTTTTCTTACATCAGTTTTTTCTTTACTTTTTATACTTAATATTTTTATTATCATTTTTGATACTAGTGAACTTAAAATTCTGAAAATCACTATTATTCCTATTGCAATTGCAATTTGAATAATTAATTTCATATCTATTTTTCCCATAAATCTTTCTCCTTTTAATAAAAATAGACCCGGTCCCTTTTTGCACAAAAGAAAACCCGGTCCCTTTTTTAATTCATATAATCTCTTAATTTTTTGCTTCTACTTGGATGACGTAGTTTTCTTAAAGCTTTAGCTTCAATTTGACGTATTCTTTCTCTTGTTACATCAAATTCTCTACCAACTTCTTCAAGAGTTCTAGCTTTTCCATCTTCTAAACCAAATCTTAGTTTTAATACTTTAGCTTCTCTTGGTGTTAATGTATTCATAACTTCTTCTAGTTGTTCTCTTAATAATGTATAAGATGCTGCATCGTGTGGTGCTGGAGAATCTTCATCTTGTATGAAATCTCCTAAATGGCTATCATCTTCTTCACCAATTGGTGTTTCTAATGATACTGGATCTTGTGCTATTTTTTGGATTTCCATTACTTTTTCAACAGTCATATCCATTTCTTTTGCTATTTCTTCTGGACTTGGCTCTCTTCCTAATTGTTGTAATAAATGTCTTGATGTACGAATTAATCTATTGATTGTTTCTACCATGTGTACTGGAATTCTTATTGTTCTAGCTTGGTCTGCAATTGCTCTTGTTATTGCTTGTCTTATCCACCATGTTGCATAAGTACTGAATTTGAATCCTTTTGTATAATCAAATTTTTCTACAGCTTTTATTAATCCCATATTTCCTTCTTGGATTAAGTCTAAGAATAACATTCCTCTTCCAACATATTTTTTAGCAATACTTACAACAAGTCTTAAGTTCGCTTCTGCTAATTCTTGTTTAGCATCTTCATCATTATTTAATATTCTTTGAGCAAGCTCTAATTCTTTTTCATATGAAAGTAGTTGAATTTTCCCTATTTCTCTTAAATACATTCTTACGGGATCATCTACACTTATTCCTTCGAAACTTGTATCTGTTATTTCATCTAATTTTAATTCTTCTACTTCTTTTAAATCTTCGATATTAGGTTCTTCTTCAAAATCATCATTTAAAAGATTTACTCCCATTTCTTCAAAAGCATCAAATACTTTATCTATTTGTTCTGGGTTTGTGTCTTCTAATTCTTTTGCTAATTCGCCATATGTCATTTTGCCATTTTCTTTAGCTTTTTTTACAATATTTTTTACTTTTTCATTTTCATCAATTACTTCTTCTTTTTTTGTTTCTACTTCTGGTTCGTTTGTCATCATTTCTTCTATTTGGATTTGATTTTCATCCTTTTTCTTACTCACAAAAATTCACCCCTATTTAATCTTAGCTAATGCAATAATTATATTGCTTAGCTCTTTTCCTAATTGCTTTTTCTTTTCCCCATCTTGTTCTGTTTCTAATTGTTTTAAAATTTCTTGTTTTCTATTATCTAGTCTATCTTTTTCATATTTTTGCAATATGTCATCAACTGCTTTTTCAGCATTTTCTATTTCATAATCTGTTGCCATTACTGCTGTTATATGATTTTGAGTTTCTTCATCAAATGTGTCTAGTAATCGATTTATATTTGCCTCTTGTTTTTCAAGTTCTTGATATAATTGAATTGCTATTTTTTGATTTATTTCATCTCTAAAATCTTCTGGCTTAATGTGTTCTTTTATTTTTTGAAATATGTTAACATTTGCATCTAACAATAACGCTATTATTGTATTTTCTCTTCTTTTTAAGTCTTCATCTATTATAGTTTTGTTTTCTTGTTTTACTTGACGCACTTCTACTTTTTTGCTTTGTAAAACTTTATCTCCTTTTGTGCCTGCATATATTAATTTGTTTACTTCCCCATATATTGCTTCTTTTGATATATTATATCCTTTTGCGATTTTTTCTATGTATATTTCTCGTTCCATTGTATTTTCAACTTTTGATAGTATTTTTGCGATTTCGTTAAGAAATTTAATTTTATCCCCTGTATTTTCTAAGTTTAGTTCTTTTTTCAAATTTTTGACTTTAAATTCTACTAATGATATTGCATTATCTACTGCTAACTTAAATCTTCCTTCTCCAAATTTTACTATGAATTCATCTGGATCTTTTGCTCCATCTATTTGTAGCACTCTCATATCACATCCCATTTTTTGAAGAATGTCCATTGACCTTGCTACTGCTGTTTGCCCTGCTCCATCTGCATCAAAGCCTAATACCACTTGTTCTGTAGTTTTTCTTAGTAACCACCCTTGTTGTTCTGTTAAGGCTGTTCCTAATGCTCCCACTACATTTGTAATTCCTCTTTGATGTAATGATATAACATCCATATATCCTTCTACTATTATTATTTTTTTAGCCGAATCTTTTTTGGCTACATTTAACCCAAATAGATGTCTGCCTTTACTATACACAATGTTTTCTGGAGAGTTAATATATTTAGGTTTTGAATCATCTAATACTCTTCCTCCAAATGCTATTACTTTTCCTCTTGCATCACATATTGGGAACATTAATCTGTTTCTATATCTGTCAATATATGTTCCATTATCATTTTTGTTTACTAATCCTGATTCAAGTATTTCTTTTTCTCCAAATCCTTGTGCTTTTAGTGCTTTGTATAGTTCATCAAATTTGCCTGAATACCCTATTCTATATGCTTCAAGAGTTTCTCTATTCATTTTTCTCTGTTTTACATATTCTTGTGCTATTTTAGCTGTTGGCTTGTACAAATTTTGATGATAAAATTCTGCTGTGAATTCATTTACTTTGTATACTTTTGATTTTAGTTCTTCTTTTGCAGTGTCTGCATTACTTTGCAAAGTTGGCAATTGTATGTTTGCTCTCTCTGCTAGTTGCTCTAATGCTTCTTTAAATGTTATTCCTTCTATTTTCATTAAAAATGTGTAGACATTTCCTCCTACACCACATCCAAAACAATGAAATATTTGTCTGTCAGGTGATACTGAAAAGGATGGTGATTTTTCATTATGAAATGGGCATAACCCAAAATAGTTTCTTCCTTTTCTTGTTAAATGTACGTATTGTGAGATTATATCTACTACATCATTGCTTTGTCTTACGTCTTCTATAAGTTCATCACTATATCGTATCATTTCTCACTCTCCTACACAGTTTCATACATAATTATATTATTCGACGAATTTTACATAATTCCCTCTTTTTTTGAGAAAAAAATGAAAAACCGGCACATTTATTAAATGCACCGGTCTCTTTGTTATTCGCGCTTAACCTTGCAAATAACAGTGTTGGAGTTTTCTTTCAAGATATGGTCACCACAATACACACAGTCTCCAGGAATTCGAAAACCGTTAAGTCCTGTAAAAGTGACGACAAATTCTTCTGCTTTGGAATCATATGAAAGTTTGCTACCTTCGTTTGCCTTCAAGATTTCAGACCATTTCTTGCAGACATTCATTCTCTTCTTCCTCCATAATTAACTTTTTGATTAAGGCATTTGCCTATGTGGCATATTATACTATATTTCGACAAAATATTCAAGTATTAAAAAAACTAGCACCACTTAAGTGCTAGTCTTGTCTTATACCCCATAATAACTATCTAATAACATTTGCTTAATTTCAGAAACAAGAGGAACTCTAGGGTTTGCAGTAGTACATTGATCTTCAAAAGCTCTATCAGCTAATAAATCAACTTTTGCTAAAAATTCTGTTTCATCAATTCCAGCATCTTTAAAAGATTTAGGAATATTTAATTCATTATTTAATTTTTTGATTTCTTTAATTAAAGAATTTACACCTTCTTCCACTGTATCAGCTTTGAATCCCATTTTTTTAGCCAATTCAGCATATTTTTCATCAGCTATAAAATATTCATATTTAGGGAAAGATACAAATTTTGTAGGTTTAGTGCTATTGTATCTAACTACATATGGAAGTAAAATTGCATTAATTCTTCCATGTGGTAAGTGGAATTCTGCACCTATTTTGTGTGCCATTGAATGACATACACCTAAAAATGCATTTGTAAATGACATACCTGCAATTGTACTGGCATTATGCATTTTCTCTCTTGCAGTTCTGTTATCACCATGTTCATATGCTTCTTTTAAATATTTGAATACTAATTCTACAGCTTTTTCTGATAATCCATCAGTATAATCTGATGCCATTACAGAAACATAAGCTTCAATAGCATGTGTTAAAACATCCATACCTGTATCTGCTGTAACTGATTTTGGTAAACTCATTACTAAATCTGGGTCTATAATTGCAACATCTGGTGTTAATTCATAATCAGCTAAAGGATATTTTTTATTTCTTTGTTTATCTGTTATAACTGCAAATGATGTTACTTCAGAACCTGTTCCAGAAGTAGTTGGTATTGCAACCATTTTCGTTTTTGAGCCCATTTTAGGGAATTTATAGGTACGTTTACGTATATCCATAAATTTTAATTTTAAGCCTTCTGGGTCTGCTTCTGGATTTTCATAGAATAACCACATTCCTTTTGCAGCATCTATTGGACTTCCTCCACCTAATGCAATTATTGTGTCAGGCTTGAATGTTCTCATTGCCTCAACACCTTTATTAACTGTTTCAAATGAAGGATCTGGCTCTACTTCACTAAATATTTCACAATGTGCAGGAATTGCTCTTTTTCTTAAATGATATAATATTTTATCAACATATCCTAATTGAATCATTCCTGGGTCTGTTACTATAAATACCCTTTCTACATTTGGCATTTTTTCTAAATAGCTAATTGAACCTGATTCAAAATATATTTTTTCAGGAATTTTAAACCATTGCATATTAACTCTCCTTTTAGCAACTCTTTTTATATTTATTAAGTTTACGCTTGATACATTTGCTGTTGTTGAGTTTCCTCCAAATGACCCACATCCAAGTGTTAATGATGGCATATTTGTATTATATATATCACCAATTGCACCATGTGTTGATGGAGAATTTACAATAATTCTTCCTGCTTTCATTGTTGTTGAGAATTTTAATATCGTTTCTTTATCTTCTGAATGTATTACTGCAGAATGTCCTAATCCACCAAATTCGATTAATCTCTCTGCTTTATTTATTCCTTCTTCTGTATCATTTACAATATAATATGTTAAAACTGGACTTAGTTTTTCTTTAGAAAATGGATATTCTTCTCCAATTCCTTCTTCGTATACAACTAATATTTTTGTATCTTCAGGAATTACAAATCCCGCTTCTCTTGCAATTTGTGCAGGGCTTTTTCCTGGAACATGTGATTTTAGTTTATATCCATTTACAGTTTCAAACATCATGTTTTTTAGCATTTCTTTTTCTTGTGGATTTACAAAATAACATCCAGATTTTCTCATTAATCTTTCAAATTCTAGATATATGTCTTTATCAACTAAAACAGCTTGTTCAGACGCACAAATCATTCCATTATCAAATGATTTTGACATTACTAAATCATTTACAGCTCTCTCTAGTTTCGCAGTTTTGTCTATATAACAAGGTACATTTCCAGGCCCAACACCTAATGCTGGCTTTCCACATGAATATGCTGCTTTTACCATTCCTGTTCCACCTGTTGCTAATATTAAATTTACATCAGGATGATTCATTAACATTCTTGTTGCTAATACTGATGGCTCTTCAATCCATAATATACAATTTTCTGGAGCACCTGCTTTTATAGCTGCATCTCTCATTACTGTTGCAGCAGCTGTACTACATTTTTGTGCTGATGGATGAAATCCAAATATTATTACATTTCTTGTTTTTGCTGATATTATTGATTTAAACATTGTTGTTGAAGTTGGATTTGTTACTGGTGTTACTCCTGCTATTATTCCTACAGGCTCAGCAATTTCTACAAAGTCGTCTTCTTCGTTTTCACGAATTATTCCAACTGTTTTTTCATATTTTATACTATGATATACATATTCTGTAGAAAACATGTTTTTTGTTATTTTGTCTTCATATATTCCTCTTCCTGTTTCTTCAACAGCCATTTTGGCTAATTCCATATGATGTTCTAATCCTGCCATTGACATTGCTCTTGTTATGTTGTCTACAGTTTCTTGATCTAATTTCAAATATTCTTGTGATGCAATTTTTGCTTTTTGAATTAATTCATCTATCATTTGTTTTACTTTTAATTCTTCTTCAGGATTTTCATTTTCCATTTATCTCTTTTTCCTTCCTAGGCTTCTACTTTTTAGAAAGTTTTGCCATATCTTTAGTTTATCCACTATATTATATATTATGAAAAAAAATTGTCAAGAATTTTGACCAAACTTGACA
>JAZSAX010000054.1:0-8027 GCA_045602065.1 Clostridia bacterium | reverse complement strand
TTTTTTTATTATAATTAGAAAGTATTATTTCATTTTCTACAATATTAGAAACATATGTATAAGCTTCTTCTTCGTTTAAATTTCCGTAATCATCAAACCCGCCATAAAATAGGCTTGAACATATTGCTTCGTTTAATTGTTCATCTTTTATATCTTTTTTTATTAGTAAATTTGAAGCATAATCTATAATATGGTAATAAACTATTTCATAAGCTTCCTTTCCACTTTTGGCTTCCTTTGCTACTATATCATATAAATTTTTACTTTTTTTCATAATAAATTCCTTCTTTCTTATTTAATTTAATTTTATTTTATATAATTTTTAGATATTAAAATTGTGTGCTTCTAATTGCTCTTTTTAATAACTCCCCTGTATAGTCAATTCTTTCAAATGCTATTAAAGACTTATCGTTTTCAATAATATATTGTAATTCCTCATTAGTCATATCTTCAATTTTTTTCTTTTTAATCTCTTCAATTTTCATTTTTAAGACCCTAACCTTTCAAAAAATATTTTTAAAGCAGTCGCGACTTTGCTTTGTGAATAGATATTAGCATAATTTTTTTTGTAAAAAAAGGGGGGTAAATTTTAACTTTTTTTCCGAAAAATCGGTTATCAAAAACCTTAAAACATTGATAGAAGCGGAAAGTTTATTTTTAAAAAAATTTTTTTTTCGCGTTTTTTGTGCGAGAATTTTCTAAAAAATCTTGGTATTTTATAATTGTCGACAAACCAAAGGGCTTACTAGTAGCCCAAAAGGAGTAAATTATGAAAGAGATTTTAGATATAAAACAATTATCTACATATCTACAAGTTTCTATTTCGGAAATTAGAAAATTGGTAAGGCAAAAAAATATACCTTATTTTAGAATAGGCAATAGATTAAAATTTGACTTGGCTAATATCAATTTATGGATAGAAGAATTAGAAGAAAAAAATAAAAAAATATTACTATTTTAGGGACAAATTTGCTTATTTGTGATATAATATGCGCAGATGGTTAAGCAATAAGTTCCAAATTTGAAAGTGAGGAATTTATTATGAGTTTTAAAAAACTATCTAATAACAAATATAAAATAT
Source organism: Clostridia bacterium (assembly GCA_045602065.1). Taxonomy (GTDB): domain Bacteria; phylum Bacillota; class Clostridia; order TANB77; family CAG-508; genus CAG-269. The sequence continues at coordinate 6,946 of JAZSAX010000054.1, read as the reverse complement.
CAGTAGAACTTGGTTATGATATTTTAGGGAACAGAAAAAGAAAGACAGAAATTTTTAATGGCAGTTTCAATGATATGAAATTGCGAGAAGCGGAACTTACAAAAGAGTATTATCATATTGGAAATGTAAGAAATGTAAATGACTTAACCTTTGAACAATATAGCGAAATATTTTTAAATAAGTATTGTAAAGAAAATATTTCATTAGTGACAATGTATGGTTATGAAGAGGCATTAGAAAGAATATTGCCTTTAATAGGGAAAGTAAAACTTAACAAAATAACCCCTTTAATGTTAGATAGTATGTATCAACAATTAAAGGTAGGGAAATCAAAAAGAACATTAGGCTATCACTCAATGTATGCATTTTATAAACTAATAAATGTAATGTTTAATCAAGCTATAAAATGGGAGTTGGTAGATAAAAACCCTAATTTAAAAGCTACAAAACCTAAAAAAGAGAAAAAGGAAAGAAGATTTTACGACTTACAACAAATTGATGAATTACTTAAATGTTTGGAAAACGAAAGTATTAAGTATAGGGCTTTAATAACTCTTGCATTAGATAGTGGGGCAAGAAGAAGCGAAATATGTGCTTTAAAGTGGAATGACATTAACTTTGACACTCATACTTTAAGAATAGATAATTCTTTAAAAGTAGTTAGAGGAGTAGTAGATGAGGGAAAAACAAAAACACCTTCATCAAACAGAGTAATCATATTAAATAATGGCACAATAGAGATTTTGAAAGAATATAAAAAGTGGCAAGATGAATATAAAAAACAAATGGGCAAACAATGGAAAGGTGCTAATAGAGTATTTATTTCAAAATTTGGTGGACATATGAACCCTGACACTTGTAGCAAAATAATTAACAAGATAGTCAAGAAATATGGTTTAGATGATTTAACATTTCACGAATTAAGACACACATCAGCAACATACTTAATAAATAAAGGAATGAACCCAAAGGCAGTAAGTGAAAGATTAGGACATAGTGACACAAGTGTCACAATGGAAATATATTCACATACCTTTGAACACACAAAAAAGGAATGCGCAAATGCTTTTGATGAGATTTTTCAAACCGCTTAAAAATAGTCAATGTCACCATTTTTCGGCACTCGCCTAAAAAAATAACCAGTTTAACAAAAAGAAAATAGTAAAAACAAAACTAGAAAACCTTTGAAAACAAAGGGTTTCGAGAAAGTATATAAAATAAAATTGGTGCTTGGCTGGGAGAATTCGCCGTATGCCTCCTAAGCGACCGATGGTGGTTCGAGTCCGCCTGGGCACACCATAAATACTAAAGAAGGAGCAAAAATATGAAACTAAAAAAAGTATTAATTTTTACAGTAATAAGTATAATTTTAATAAGTATTCCTACTGGAACATTTGCGTGGACAACAAAAGATACAACATATGAAGTTTGTAATATAATAAATGTATGTATATCAGGTACAATGAAAATAGTAGCTTGGGTGATAGCGATTATCTATATATTACAATTAATAAAATATATGAAACAATCAAAAGAAGAACCAAGTAAAAAAATAAAAAATATACAAATATCACTAATAATAACAATAATACAGATTGTAATTTTATTATTTGGAGCAGCGTGGGTTTTAGAGGTGGGAATGGAAACTTATAATGTAGGAGAAACATATCAAGCATTTGAAATTAACAAACTCATACCAAATGCTATGAGGATAAGTGCATTTGTTGCGATTTTATTCTATATAATAAAATCTGTTATATATTTTGTTACTTCAGGAGAAGACAATAAACAAAAAGTTAAAAACATAATAAAATGGGAAATAGTTACAGCAATAATATTTGTAGTATTATTACTTTTATCAAAAAACATTTAATAAAAATAAAACCCCGCAAATAAGCGGGGTTTTTAGTAATATTAAAACTTAGATAGAACTTCCATCAAATATTCAATTGTCATACCTCTTGCTGTGGACAGCTTGCCTTCTACCAAATGAAGAGAAGGTGTTTCGGAAATGTTAATACCAGCACATTTGGCTAAGGGGCATTTTGTTTTCAAATAATTTTCTAATTTTTTATCTGAAATATGCTCCATCTGCATTCTTGCGATATCACACTCGCTAATAGACTCAACAATCTTACCGTTAGAAACATACAGTACGGTGTTTCCTACATATGCGTAAATTTGGTCACTACCTTGCATGCTTTTGATAATTTGACGAGCTTCTTCAATGCTTGAAGGTTTTCCATATAGTTTACCTTCAAAAAGAATATTTTGGTCTGCAGCTACGATAATATAATCTTCATCTGCATTAAGCTTATCAAGTACAGTTAAAGCTTTTCTCATAGCGATATCATTCAATTGGTCGCCAAGAGAATATACTTTTACAGGGGTTTCATCTGCATTACTTACGATTGTTTCAAAAGGAATGCTAGCTTCTTCAAGAAGTTGCCGACGCTGAGGAGAACTTGATGCTAAAATAACTTTGGGCATAATAATAACCTCCGTATAAATTATATATAATATTACTACAAAAAAGCAGCAAGCACTATTATAAGCATAAAAAAGAAAAAAATCAAGTAAAAAATTGAAAATACTTGCTAAAAGTTATAAAAAACCATATAATTAAAAGGAAAAGAGAGTGATTACATGAAAGAATATTTTATGAAACAAGCTATAAAAGAAGCACAAAAAGCATATAAAAAATTAGAAGTTCCGGTAGGAGCAATAATTGTGAAGGATGGAAAAATAATAGCAAGGGCGCATAATCAAAAAGAAACAAAAACAGATACAACCAAACATGCCGAGATACTTGCAATTCAAAAAGCTAGTAAAAAACTAAAATCATGGAGATTAGTAGATTGTGAAATGTATGTAACACTAGAACCATGTACAATGTGTGCTGGTGCTATAATAAATTCAAGAATAAAAAAAGTGTATGTAGGGGCATTAGATGAAAAGACTGGAGCTGTAGGTTCAGTACTTAACTTATTTGAAGATTACACTTTTAATCATAGAGTAGAAAGTGAAACTGGAATATTAAAAACAGAATGTGAGGATATTTTAAAAACATTTTTTAAAGAATTACGTAAGATGAAGAACGGAGGAGAAAATGTATAGAAATTTAAATAAAAAAATATTTAATACAATAATGATAATAGTTATAATATTTGTGATTTTATTTGTTGGAGGAATATTAGCCTTAAAATATCAAGTTGAAGGAGAGGCAAATTTACCATTTAAAATTACAAAGATTTCTATAATAGAAAGTGTAGAGGGAATGGAGAACGTAGGGACACCCGAAAAATGGAATCTTAATGTTAATCAAAATAATGATATTTATGTTTATATTGAAAAAAATTCAAGCTATGGAAAAACAGAAATAATTGAAGAAGTAGAAATAAACAATATAATAATAAAAAGAAACAGCCAAAAGGGAGAAACGAAACTATACAAACCGGTTGTAGATGAAAAAAGAATGTTCATAAATTCTACTGAAAATGAGATATCAAGTATTATATATAAGGGAGAATTAGAATCAAATATAAAAGAACAAAAAATATCTAATCAAGGTGGAATTGTGGCAATTAGATATGCAATAAACAATATTTCACAATACATATCACAAACTGATGAACAAATAGACCATAGTCAATTATTAAAACTAACAAATTTAACACAAGATGATTTAAAAACAAATTTATATTTTGATATAATAATCAAGTTAAATGGTGGAAAAAAATATCAAACAACAATTAACTTAGATATTCCAACAAATGAAATTATAGAAAAAGGGACTGTTGGAACAGATATTACAGAACTAGATGATATAGTTTTCAAAAGAATTGAAAATTAACGAAAAGCACTTGAAAAATTCACAATTACAGTATATAATAAGGATGGTATGGGGGTTGACCTCTGTATGGAAAGCAAGCTCAATAAGAGCCTATGAACCTTGTCAGGTCCGGAAGGAAGCAGCAATAAGTAGATACTTTTATGTGAGAATTGTTTTCCATAGAGAGATTGACACTCACACCATTTTTTGAATATAAAGGACGTGAAAAAATGGGGTACACAGCGCTTTATAGAAAATTTAGGCCACAAACTTTTAATGAAATGGTTGGACAAGAACATATTACAAGAACTCTAAGAAATCAAATAATAGCAAATAGAGTTGGACATGCATATTTATTTAATGGTGGAAGGGGAACAGGAAAAACAACTTCTGCGAAAGTTTTAGCTCGTGCAATAAATTGCTTAAATCCTAATGGTGGAGAACCATGTAATGAATGTGAAATTTGTAAATCTGCATTAAATGGTTCATTAACAGATATAGTTGAAATGGATGCTGCATCAAATAACAGTGTTGAAGACATTCGTTCAATCAGGGAAGAAGTAAATTTTTTGCCAACAAAGGCAAAATATAGAGTGTATATAATAGATGAGGTGCATATGTTGTCACAAGGTGCTTTTAATGCCCTATTAAAGACATTAGAAGAACCACCTGAACATGTTAAATTTATATTAGCAACAACAGAACCACAAAAATTACCTGCAACAATTTTATCAAGATGTCAAAGATTTGATTTTAAAAGAATATCAAATGAAGATATTATAAAAAGATTAGAAATTGTATGTAAAGAAAGTAAAATAAATGCTACTAAACAAGCCTTAAACATAATTGCAGCATTGTCTGAAGGGGCGATGAGAGATGCTTTATCAATACTAGAAAGATGTGTGCAAGATGGAGCAAATGATATTGATGAAGACAAAATTAAAGAGTTGGTTGGAATACCTAAATTAACATATATACATAGCATTTCAGAAGCAATTATTGAATATAATATAGATGAGGCTATGGAATCTATAACAAAAGTTTTAGATGAAGGTAAAGACTTGAATAATTTATTATGGGAAATTATTAAATATATAAAAGATATTTTAATGGTGAAAACAGGACAAAAACTAACTATTTACAATGAATCAGATTTTGAAAGGTTGAAACAATTAGCTGATAAAGTATCTAAAGAAAAAGCAATAAATCTTATAAATGAACTATCAAAATTAGAAAATGATATGAAAAGCTCAACACAAAGATTAATTATATTTCAAGCAGGAATTATTAGATTATGTGATAATTCGGTTGGAACTATTGTTTCAGAAATTAGTAATAATAGTGGAAGCGGAAATGATAATCAAGAAATATATGCAAGATTAGAAAAAATAGAAAATTATTTAAGGTCAGGTGGAGGAACGCCTAGGGCACAGACTACTGCACCAAAACGCGCTACTACTGCCACAAGTGCACCTAAAACAACAAATACAGATGCAATAGCTGGAATAGGAAAAAATAAAAAACCAACACAATATTGGCAAGATGTAGTAAACAATTTAAAGAAAAACGGAAAAATAATGTTATATACAAATTTATTAAATACAAATGCAGTTGAAATAAATGATATGACTGTTGGAATAGAATTCCCTGAGGGTTTAACTCCATTTGGAAAAACAGTTTTAGAAAAACCAGAAAATAAAACAGAAATATCAAATCAAGTTTCAATAGCTTGTGGAAAAGAAATGCATATAAAATACATAGATTCAAAACCACAAGAAGAAAGTGAAATGTCTGAAGAAGAAGAACTTTCAAAATTTGCAAATCAATTTGATATACCATTTGATGTAATAGAATAACCGCGAAGAAGCGGAAAAATAAGGAGGAAATAAAAATGTCAAGAAGAGGTGGATTCCCAGGAGGTATGGGAGGATTTGGTGGAATGAACATCAATAGTTTAATGAAAGAAGCAAAAAAAATGCAAGCAGATTTAGAAAAATCACAAACAGAGCTTGCTGCAAAAGAATTTGAGGCTTCTGCAGGTGGAGGAGCTGTAACAGTAAAAGTTAGCGGAGAGAAAAAAATATTAGATTTAAAATTACAAAAAGACGTAGTTGATCCAGATGATGTAGAAATGTTACAAGATTTAATTGTAACTTGCATAAATCAAGCTTTTAAACAAGTTGATGATGCTCAAGCTGCATCAATGGGAAAATATAATATACCAGGATTAATCTAATTTTAAAGAGGAGGACAAAATGTCATATTATTCACCATCAATAGAAAAACTAATACAAAGTTTTGAGAAACTACCAAGTATAGGTAATAAAACTGCTGCAAGACTAGCGTTTTATATATTAAATGCATCTGAAGAAGAAACAAATGAATTTGTGTCTTCAATTGTAAATGCAAAAAAGAATTTAAAATATTGTAGTAAATGTTATAATATATCAGATACAGATCCTTGTACAATTTGCGGAAATCCTAAAAGAGAACAATCACAAATATGTGTTGTAGAAGATGTTAGAGATATAATTGCAATGGAAAGAACACATGAATTCAAAGGAGTTTATCACGTATTACATGGTTCAATTTCTCCAATGAATGGAATTGGGCCAGATGATATAAAAATAAAAGAATTGCTTGCACGTCTTATGGATGGGCAAGTTAAAGAAGTTATACTTGCTACAAACCCTAGGGTTGAAGGAGAAGCAACTGCTATGTATTTATCAAAATTAATAAAACCTTTAGGAATAACTGTAACAAGAATAGCACACGGAATTCCTGTAGGAGGAGATTTGGAATATACAGATGAAATTACTCTTACCAAAGCATTGGAAGGAAGAAGAGAATTGTAAAATTTGGGACGGACTTTTTTTCGCGAAAAAAAGGACCGTCCCCAACTTTAAGGAAAAAAGGGACCAGGTCCCTTTTTTCCCTTTTTATGTTAGTAAAATTTTACAAATATCTTTAGTAGAATTCTTTTTAGCAATAAGTCTTGCACGAATTTTCATTTCCTGCATTTTATCAGGATTTGAAAATAAATTATTTAAAATTTCTTCAACATTATCATCTTTTTTAATCCAAATAGCAACTTTGTTTTCTTCTAAATAAGTT
>JAZSAX010000053.1:0-10687 GCA_045602065.1 Clostridia bacterium | reverse complement strand
TTATAAAATTCTTATCTTTTATTATTAATTCTACTGTCTGTTCTAGATTAATATCCGTTGTATCTATAATTCTAGTATTAGGAAAATATTGCATTATAATATTTTTATAAATTTGTTCTACTTTTTCAAATTTGTTTTTATCCATAAGCAATTTATCTGAACCAGTGATTTCATTTCCCATTTTAGCTCTCTCTTGAAATCTTTTCATTCTCTCTTCAATACTTACAGTAATATAAAACGAGTCCATTGGTGGATATTTTTTTAACAACTCTTTTAATGTAATTATTTCTTCTACATCTTCTTTATCATTTTTTTCAATTTTATTTGCTAAATATTTAATTATCCATAATGAATCTAATAAAATTAAACCTTCTTCTTTATAATTTTCTATATCCTTATTTATATTTTCTTGAAGTAATGGTTTCCATTCTTCTGGTGAAAGCCATACATCTCTTTTTCTAACATTTTCAATCAGATCAATAGGTGTTAAAAATTTCTTTTTTAATTTAAAAGTATTTGGCATTTCTTCATTAATTTTGTTAATAATAGTTGTTTTACCAGAAAAATCCATTCCACTAAATAATTTTATCTTAGCCATATTATCATCCTTTACTCTATTATTTATTATTTTTAATAAAATCTAATATTTTATTAATTCCCTGCTCTACTGATATATTTGAAGATGTATCAATTATTATGTTTTCTTCTGATTCTTTTGCCCTATTTACAAGTACATCATATACTATTCTTAAAAATTCAGGATTATCCCTATAAAAATTATGTACTGGTGATTCTTTGCTTTGTGCCATTCTTTCTTGTATTGTATCAAATGGTGGAATGCAAAAAACATTTAATGCAGGTTTAAGTAAAATATCATTTTCTACAAATGCTTCTGGTATATCATAAATATTATAATCTGTATGAATATAATCGCCATATGCTTTTATATATGTTGTTATTGCATCATAATATCTATCTTGCAAAACCACCCTATTCTTATTAACTAAATATGGTTTAATAACATTTTGAGTATTAATTATTAAATCAGTAAAAAAGTACGAAACAGTAATTGGCATATCTTTTTTTCCTAAATTTTTTTTAAATTTTTTTCCTAAATCAGTATATGTCATAGCACCATGATTATAAACAGTTTCATATCCTAATTCATTAATTCTTTCACTTAACAATTTACATGTCGTTGTTTTCCCACTACAACATATTCCCTCAAAAACTATAAAATTATTCATATTTACTCCTATCTGTTACTTAAAACAGTGTAACCTCTAAAATATTTACTGTCCTTTGTCAGTTCTATTGGAAGTTGTGCATTTGAAATCAAGTTATTAACTTCTATCAAATGTCTATCATAATCATAATCTACATTTGTTGTATTTGGATTTTTCCAATCTTCTATTTCAAGCATTTCTTCGTAAGCTGAATTGGATTCATTTTCTTCAAAATATTTAACTTTGTCATAAGAAACATATAAAAAATCTCCGTCTTTTTCTACTATACTTACTTCCCTTTTCATATTGGCAAATAATTTTATGCTTAATTCACCTTTTATATCTATGTTTAACTCTTTAATAAATTCATTTACATCTTTATATTGACCTCTTAATTTTGTTCCAAGCTCCAGTTTAGACACATAAGGCTTTTCAGGATTACATTTGTTTGTTTTATATAGAAATCCTTTAAATTGTTCGGTAACCATATTGCTGCCTCTCATAACATCTCCTCTATTTAGGATTGTTAACTCACTATCATCATAATAAGTTTCGTGTTTTTCTTTTTCAAAACTCTCAACTAATTTATATCCATTTTCATAAAGAAATTCAAGAAATTGTTTTGAAGTATATTTTTTATTCTTCTTTATTAAATATTTAAGTTCTCTCTCATAATTTTCAAATTCCACTTTTTCTTCCCCCGTTTCAATTTTATTTTTTACTTATAAACACTCCTGTTTCTCTAGGAATATTTATTGCATCATTTTTAATTCTTATATCTTCAAAGTAATTATACAAGTTTGCTAAACATTCATCTGTATACCCAGAAATAGATTTAGTTGATTTTAACCATTCTATCAAATCATGTGTATCTGTAATAGCTAATGTATTCTCATAATCAAATCTTTGTACATTTTCAAAATATTTACTTAATATTTCGCTCCCATTTTGAAGATTAAATGGTAATTGTTCTGTGAACGCTGTTGATTTGGGATCAAATTGTGCAATTGCTTTATGTAAAAATGGTCTCATTCCACCATTACCATCTGTTGCAGAATAAAATACTCCATTTTCTTTTAAAACTCTCTTTACTTCTGATAATGCTTTACCTAAGTCTGGAACATGAAATAGCATATGATTTGCTATAACAACATCAAAAGTTTCATTTTCAAATGGTATTTCTTGTATATCTATTTTCTTTATAAAAACATTTGTATTTGAAGAAAATTTTTCTTTTACTAATTCTAACATACCATCTGAAAAATCAGATAATACTAAACTGCAACCGTCTGGAAGTGTTTTTACTTTTCCATCCCAATGACTTCCATTTCCACAACCTAATTCTAATATTTTCATATTTTCTTTAAATACATATTTATCAAATAGCCAATCAGCAAACTTGTATTTATTAGTTGTATATTTCTTGTAGAAATTAATTCTCATAGTTAAATTCTTATCATTTGAAAATTGATTTTTTACATTTTTTGTTACATTCATAATTGCCATAAATATATACCTCCATTTTTTATCTGATAAATGGATTTTCTTTTCCATCATAATTTAATCCATATTTTTCACATAATTTTTGCCCTTGAGCATTTGCCTTTTCATAAAATTCACTTTTATTAACTATTTGCATAATAATTTTATGATTCAGTTGTTCTTCTGATATTCCTTGTTCCACTTCTTCTAACACCATTTGCATAAAATCTAAATCTCTTAATTTTAATTGATAGTATAATTCATAAAACTCACGTTCTCCGGTTGCGTCTATTGCTTTAGGTGATGAAATAGGGTCTATTATCATGTCGTATAATTTCATATGAGATTTATGCCATCTTTTTAATGCATTATATGTTAGTTTCACTTTTGGATCTAATATGTCATATTTATTGTTATCATACACATCGCTTTTTACAATTTTATCTTCTTTTCTTAATTTTTCTGTATATAAAGTTCCATCAGCTGCAAACATTTCTGAAAAGATTCCTTTCGTTATAATCCAATCGTATTCTCTTAAAAACTCATAGTTTTCTTTTAATTCTTCAAATGTTGTATTATCATCGAATAAAATAAAACCAGCTTGAACATAAATTCCATGTTTTTTTAATATATCTAGCGCTCTCTTATTATCTTCTAAGCTGGCACTCTTGTTCATTCTTTTTAATGCTGTATTTGAACCATTTTCTATACCACACGCAAATGAATGAAATCCCGCTTCTTTTAAATATTGTATTTTTTTATCTTCTACTTGATCTGCTTTCAAAGAACCTCTAAGTGATACATCTATTCCTCTCTCTTTTATTTTATCCCTAAATCTTTTTATCCATTCTCCATCTCTTTCAGTTTCTAAAAAACTATCATCGATGACCTTTATATATTTTACACCCATATTCTGTAATTGCTCTAACTCATCGACAATACTATCTACACTTCTACCTCTCCATTTATTACCTATAGATAATTTATTAAATGCATTTACTGAACAAAATAAACAATTTCCCATACATCCTCTTGCAGTTAATATATTTACAGTAGATTTTCTCTCTTTTGCCATTTTCATAGTATCTCTTGCAGGAAAAGGAAGATTATCTAAATCTGATATTAAATTTCTTTTTGGAGTTCTAACAACTTGTCCATCTTTTTCATATACAATCCCTTTAATCTCTTCAATTTTTTTGTCTCCACTTACAATAAAATAATCACATACTTCTACAATTGATTCTTCCCCTTCTCCAATCATAGCAATATCAAAAATACCATTTTTAACAAATCTTTGTGGATTAAACGAAGGGCCAAATCCACCACACATCAATTTTATTTTAGGCTTCATTGCTCTTATTCTTTGAGCTAGTTCTATAGACTTATCATTGTTTGACATATAGCATGATATTCCAACTATAGAAACATTTTCATCATTCATCACTCTCCTTAGCACTTCTTCATCTTCAAGTCCTGCAAGCCAGCCATCGATTATCTCAACATTATATCCATTTTTTCTTAATATAGCTGCTAAATATGATAATCCAAGATTTTCTTCAGATGTTCTATGAGTATCTGGTGATAATGTTGTAAGTATAATTTTTTTGTCTCGTTTTTCTTGAATATCTTGTAAATATCTACTATATTTTGCAATATCTATATTATCTTTGCTCCCCTCAATATATATAATATTTTTCCTTTTGTCTAATATAATATTTCTGCCATTTTCTATTGTATATAAAAAATCATTATCCTCAAAATTCAGCCTACACATTGATTTTATTTTTTCGTTTGTAAGAGTTAGATTTTCTTTGATTATTGTTTCAATTTTCATTTATAATATATCTCCCTTACTTTTTTGGTTTTCCTATCCAAGTACACAAATAATTTTCATGTACTAATTGTTTATTTCCTTTTTTATAATTAACATTATTGTCTATATTAATATCTTTAAAGCAAAATGGATCTCTAGCATACAAATCTTTTTCTCCAGTTTCACATTTTTTGTATGTATACGCCATAGCAAAACATCCGCCTCTGCATATATCAGCTTTATCGCAATCTTTGCAACCTTCTATTTTTTGGTAATTTTCTTTTCTTATCTTAAAAGCTTTAAATTCTTCAGAATTTATTATATCAAATATATCATCAGTTAATAAATCACCAACTCTATAATCGTGCATATATACACATGGTGAAACAGGTATCTTTCCATCCGGTGTAATGGAATTTATTCTCATTGAATATATTCCACATGCACAACCTTTTACTTTTTCATTCTCAACCAAACCAGAAAGCGTTGGTTCACTTAATTCTACCGTATCACATTTTTTGAATAAATATTTATAGTTTTCTAAAACCTGTTCTTTTGAAGGAACTAATTTAAAATGTTGTTGTTGTATTGGTTTTAATAAATTAAATCTAATATTCGAATCATATTTTTTCGCAATTTCTAATAAAGCATCTATTCTATCTTTTGTAAAATTCCAATTCATAGCACACATTATAATTCCAGATTCTATATTATATTCTTTACAAATTTCTAATGCCTTAATTGCATATTTATATACATCTCCACCTCTATTTTCATTATGTTCATTTTCAAAAGGAGAATCCAAACTTATATCTACATCATTTAATAATTCAAGACATTCTGGATAAGTATTCTTAAGTGAAATAAGGCTTATTCCAGCAGTTGTTATTCCTACTTTTATATTTCTTTTATTCAATTCCTTCAATATGTATGGTAACATACTTTTCTTAACATCTAATCCGTTTGTAAAGATCGGTTCATTTCCACCTAAATTTACTGTTTCAACATTCAGTTTTTCAATTTGTTCTATAACCTTATCAACTATTTCTTTTGTCAAATTTTGTCCTTTCTGTCTCACTGAAAAAGAATAACAATGTTTACATTTACAAGGACAATCGTTTCCTAATGTCCACCCTATATTTTTTATCATTAAAAATACCTCCATTTCCAATAAAATTATACCATTTTATGTAAATTGTGTCAATTAAAATTTATAATTAACTCTTGAATTTTCCCTAAATATGCATAATTACAGCAATTTAAAACAAAAACCATAAAATGAACTTATAATAAAATCCATTTTATGGTTTTTAATTAATCTATTTGTTCTAAATTAATTAATTCGTTTTTTCTAAAAGTTAATTTTAATAAACATGGTGATTTTATGTTTAATATTGTATTTTCGTTATATACAAGTTTAACATTTTCATTTACTGTACACCAATTTAATAAAAAGAACTTTATTGAACCTCCATGACTAATTACTGCAATTCTTTTTCCTTCATATTCTTGAAGTATTTTATCAAAAAATTTATTCATTCTTTCTCTAGTTTGCTCTGCACTTTCTCCATCTGATGTTCTAAATGTTCTATCTAACAGTTGCTCTTGTGAAGGATCTCTTGTATTTTTGTCCTTCATAAATTCTCCTAATTCTTTTAAATTTCCTAATTTTCTTTCACTTAAGTTATTATCCAAATTAAAAGGTAAATCATTTACATTCGCAATATATTTTGCTGTAGCTTTAGCTCTAGTATAGCTACTTGACCATATAATATCTAAATTTTTCAATTCGTCATTTTCACTTAATTTTTTTGCTTGTTCTTCTCCTTCTACTGATAATATTTCTTTTTCATTAATCATTTGAGAATCTTCATTTGTATTTCTAATACCGTTTTCGTCAACAGTTTCAGCATGTCTAACTAAATATATTATTGTATCATTCACTTTGTTCAAGCCTCCTTTTTTCTTTTTTATTATAACAATATAATCAATATATTACAATCTTTTTGTTTAAATTTATCTTCAATATTACCATTGGCTTTACAAAAATATCATAAACATATTTTTTATCAATAAGCAAGTATTATGTTTACGATAAATTTATTTCATAACTAAATTTATAATACAATTATTTTTTGTATCTTTCTTTATCCTTTTTGTTTTAAAAAATAAAAGACCACTTTCTAAGCATTTGGAATACCTAAAATGTGGTTTACACTATTTTTATTTTATTTATTGTTTTATATGGTTCTTTATTGTTCTATATGGATTAAATTGTGCCAAAATTGTGCCAATTTTAAATCTTCCAAAATCGTATCCTTTGAAGCTGTAAGGTTAGGAGGTTCGAAATTCTGTCATTTGCTATGTCCTGACATGGTTAATTCCTCCTTCTACACCCTAGTATTTAAGCTTGTTACAGGGTTTTCACTTATATTTTTATTCTTAAAAACGAATTGTTGATTTTACTGGGTTTCAGGGCTGGTAAATTTTGGGATTGTGCCAAAATTGTGCCAAGATTTTCTCAGAATTTCATTAAACAATTTTTAGTTGTACAAGTAATTTTTGTACTTTTGTTTTTACTCGTATATGATACCACATTTTTTTCTTTTTGTGTAGTCTTTTCAGAGATTTTTTCATTTTATTATGTTCATATTTACTTGTACAACTAATTTTTGTTAATAATTTTTTATATTATGCCATTTAGGCACTCCATACCTCTTTGATTTATAACCCTATAAATTCATCTGTTTCATCATCTATAATCTAGTTTTTCTTAATAAAGCAACATCTTCTAAAAATTCTTTATATCCTTTACAATTTGTTGCTAATTGTATTTTTTGAGAAAGAGTTTTTGAATATTGTTCATATCTCAATCCAAAAGTTACATCTCCGTACATATGGTTTCATTCATATACCTCCTAAATTTTATGAAAGAGGCAAGAATATTTTATCCTTGCCTCTTTGTCTTAACCATTTACAAGCCTTCTTCGTAATTCCCCTATTTCAAGGAATTCAAGTCCTCTGTTGAGTAAAGCATTATATCTTGACTCATCATATAAATACGAATAAGTTTCTTCTGATTTTTTCTGCCATTTAGTAACTACAGAAACATCTTCTTCATCTTCAAATTCATCATCATCAAAATCATATCTTCCTGTTTTAAGAAAATATTCATATGAATCTTCAATTTGTTGACGATTATTAGAAACTCTAGCTCCTTTCACATTTGAGTCATTTCTGATTAAATCTTTAATCAACTGAGAAATCTGTGCATTAGTTAAATCATAGATGTTCGAATCTCTGATTACTTTTGATGTCACATGTCCCATTTTTTGTTGAGAACCAGTTTTGTGCTTGTTCATTTTGTAAATTTTCCCTTGAACCAGCATAGTTTGATAAACTCTTCCAATTGATGGCATCCTTTCAGTTCTATCCATTAATATTTCTGCCATTATTCTGTCTACCGTTGTCCTTTTCTTTTTTGGAGTAAGATTCACTAAAAAAGAAGTTACAGCAGGTTCAGGATAAAAAGCACTGCTTGGAATAGCACGGTCAATATCAACTTCCAAATAAGTTTGACAAATTGCTGAAATCAGGCCAAACTCAGAATTAAAATGCCGACTCTTTCCTTCTGTAATTTGGATAGGCGCAACCATCTTTCTAGTTGAGTTCTGTGATACAACTAAAGTTATACTCTTGACATTTGAGCTCTTTTTGTCTTTGTTATCAACATATAAAGCTCCCGTCTTTGCCAAATTTATCAAAAACGGCTCAGTTATGGTATAAGGCAAATTTGCAACAATTCTGTCATATTCAAGATATGTAATGTCTAAAGCATTTCCTTCGATTACTTTCACATTCTGAAATGATTTGAACTTTTCTTTCAGCAATTCTGCATAATAGTGATCCAGTTCAATGACAGTAATCGGATTACCGGTTGCAGCTAAAACCTCGGTTAAAGCTCCAGCTCCTCCACCAATTTCTACCACATTTTCTCCTGGCTGTATGTTTGCTTTCCGGCAAATATACTCAATCATTTCCTTGTCAACCATAAAATGTTGATCCTTTGTAGGATTTGGATTTCTCTCCATTTCAGTCATAATAAATTCCTCCTGTATATTTTTTCATAGTTTTTAGACTGTAAATTTGGTTAAAACCTAGTACAAACACCTGAGTGTTTACATAACAATTATATAGTAATATTCCATTTTTGTCAAGATTATCCAGATTTTGCATTATTTATCCTATATTTATTTTATCACTATTTAATTTTTTAAATATATTGGTATATATTACTATTGAAATAACTTTAAAAAGTTGAAATATTGAAAAAGCTATTATTACACCAACACAATCTGCTAAAAAGCCTAGCGCAATTGCCATTAATGAAAATATCAAATTTTTAAACAAAGCCTTTATTGAAGCCATACTGGCTCTATATTTATTATCATACAAATTATGTTCAACTTCCATTTGAATAACCTCTGTGGAAAAAATGGAATTTGAAACCATAATTATTGGAGAAAAATAATTTTTCAGTAATACTCCTATAGAATTAGATATCATACTGTATATATTAGAAAAAATATATAATTTATTTTTTCCAAATTTTTTAATCATTTTTCCAGCAAACCAATTAGAAAAAAACGCTCCTATATTTGATAATAAATTAGGTATTCCTAAGGCCCATGATGGCCAAACCAATTCATAGAAAGCCGTTCTAAATTGAAAACAAGCTTCTCCCACGCCATCACTAATTCCATCTGCTATGATTTGTTTTTTTAGTAATTCGCTTTTATATACTGCTTTTAGCGAATTAGCTACTTGGTTTAATACTTTTTCCTTATTTTTATAACTTTCATTTTCCTTTAGTTTAAAACATAATAATAATTGTATTAATTTAGGTATTACTGATAAAACAATTATAAATCTAAATGATGTTATAAAAACTATTAAACCCCCTATTACAGCCGCAATTGCTCCAGCCAGATAGATCATTGAATTGAATTTCCCTACATATTTTCCAAATTCTTTCTCAGATGATAATTCTTTTAAAGATTCATAAATTATTGCCTGATTATTACCACTAAAAAAAGCTATTTCTAAACCATTAAAAAAAGCAGAAAAAACAAGCATTAAATAATTTCTTGAAATAGCTAATATAAAGACACTTAATAATCCACTTAAAGCTCCTAGTATAACCGTTCTTTTTCTTCCAACTTTATCTGAAATTATTCCTGTTGGCAGTTCACATAGTGAAGATACAATAGTCGCTATACTAAAAACACTCATTCCTAAAGCCATTGAACCTGATACTTGAATATAATATAAAATAATTATTGCTCCATATAATTTTAATTCGGAAAATAAATTTATCCAGCACATTAACTTTATATTTCTTCTCATAATTTTTACCTTTTTATTATAGAAATAAATTCCTCCCTTAGTTTTGAATCAGTTTCAAATTTACCTCTCATAGTATATGTATTAGTTAAAACACCTGGTTTCTTTATTCCTCTAGCTGTCATACATGAATGCTCGCTTTCTATAAATACAGCAACATCTTCTGTTTCACATGCTTTAGAGATAACATATGCAATATCAGTTCCAATCTTTTCTTGTAATTGTAATCTTTTTGTTATCATATCAACAATTCTAGCGATTTTAGATAATCCTATTACTTTACCTTTTGGTAAATACGCTATTGTTATTTTCATGTTATACATCAATGCTATGTGATGTTCACAATAGCTAAATGCTGGAATATCTTTCATAATAACAATATCTTTTCCTTCATGTTCAAATGTTTTGTTAAACATTTTTACTATATCATCATTTGTATATCTTATTCCCTCAAAGACTTCTTCATACATTCTAGCAACTCTTTCAGGGGTTTCTAATAATCCCTCTCTATCTGGATTTTCACCTATTGCAATCAATATTTCACGTATAGCATTTTCTATTTTTTCTTTATCAATCTTTTCCACTAGTTTTCAATCCTTTCTTATATGAATAATTATTTTATTAAACTCCTGTCATATCTGGGCTCCATATAATTTTATGTAATTGTAGTTGTAATCTAACTTTTGACATATTTATACCGTTTAAATTGCACTTTTTCATAAATTCTACTATATCTGATATCTCTATTTCATTAAAAACAGGA
>JAZSAX010000052.1:0-4494 GCA_045602065.1 Clostridia bacterium | reverse complement strand
ATTCCACCAGTTATAGCCGCTTTTAATTCAGCTTCGTTCAAAAACGCCATTTTTCTTCATCTCTTCTAAATAAGATGGTAAAGATTTCGCAATCTCCATTAAAGCTTTTCCAGTAGATTCATGATATGAAATACCTTCATATAATTTATCTATATTTCTAATAGAGTTTTTAACTTCATCCATTAATCCACTTTCAACAAAAATATCAGGGCCTAATTCATCTACTTTTTCTTTTCCAATATTAGTGCAAAAAACTAAAAGTAAATAATCAATTGTATTTTCTCTTTCTTCAAAAGTTTCAGATTGTAAAACACTATTAATAATTTCTTGTATCTGCGAAAATGTTAAATATTGTTTGACCTCAATATCATAATTTTCTAAATATTTTTCTTTTAATCCTTTTAATTCCTTCATATTATTTACCCTCTTTTAAATTAATTTCCTTCTACTTGTTGCTGTTCTGGTGCTTTAATTGCCCATTTACCCTCAGCATCAACATAAAGAGTGCTTCCAGCATCAGCAATTGTAACTGTTGGTAAACCTTGTGGTAAATCACCAATCACAAATTCACCATTATCAACAATTAAACCTTGCCCATTAGTAGCTTTTGAAGCATCTGGTAATCCAGTTGCAGTAGCTTTAAGAACACCATTTTGTTCAACTAAAGAAGTCCCATCAATTTGAAAACCACCACATGAAATTTTATTAGCCATTATATTACCTCCCAATTAAATCTTTAAATAATTAGTTGCCCATCCTATACCTAAAGTAGCAGTAATTAAAAGCCAAGGCCAATTTTTCTTTAACCATTCAGATATATCAAACTTGGTCTTTTCTTCTAACATTTCTACTTTTGTTTTAACATCTTTAATGTCATTTTTATTTTCTTGAATTTCTTTTTCTTGTGATTGCGTTGTATAATTAATGTTCAACATAGTCTTCTCTAAACTATTTAAAACATCTGTCATTTTTTCATTACTTTTTGTATTTCTATCTAAACTTTCTTTTAAGTGAGGAATCTCCGTTTCTATCTGTGTAAGTCTTGTTTCCATACCACTTACCCTTTCCTCTAAATCTGGCATTTACACACCTTCTCTACTACTTACTTAATTTATAGGTTGATTTAAATTTTTTAACTTTCACAAAGTTTGGAATATCATCAAATGGATTAAGAATTTTAATAATATCATTTTTAAAATTGATATATAAATATCCCCTTCTTTCAAATTCCACTTTATAATATCCTTCTGGGGTTTCTTCTTCTTTTAAGAATTTACAATATTGTTCAGCCCCAGCCCTTTCTTTGTAAGCATTTATTTTCCCACACCATTGTGTCCATGGACATATATTCCCTGTTTTTTTACAATGGTTTCCATCTCTATATCTACACATATTTTTAATAAAAAATAGGGGAGGAAGGTATAAATATGCCTTACCTCCCCTTAATTCAATTAAGCACTAACTGTAACTGTTGCATAAGCAACAATATCAGTCTTATCTTTAAGAGTAGCAGAAATAATAGTATCGCCAGCAGTAGAACCAGCAGTTACAACACCATCTTCATCAACAGTAGCAGAAGAACCACTTTCCACAGCAAAAATAAAGTTGTTATTATCTTTGCGCTGTGAAGCAACGGAACCACCAAACACAACACGGATAGCAAGGGATTCAGTTTCATCAGAATCTAATTCTATGTCACTATTTTCAATAGCAAGAGCAATAACATTATCTTTCCATGAAGTTCCAAAAATTTCTTCGGTCATAGTACCGTAATAAGGATTCTCTTCGCAAGAAATACCAGATTCAACACCAAGCGCATTACCAGTTAAGGAAATAGTAGCCGCAGAAGTAGCAGTTAAATTAAGGTCTTGATTACCGTCAAGCTGGAAGCTTGGAATATCAGTAATGATACGACCATAACGAGTTGCAGAACCAATGTCAGCGGCATCACCAGAGAACAAATCATTCATAATAACTAAATGTAAAATCTTAGGAACATACTGAGTGTTAATGATAATGCTACGAGCATTTTCATTCTGATAAAAATACTTCACACAGTAAACATCATTAGCGGAAGCACCAGCAGGAGCTAATGTATAAACATCACCAGTAGAAGTAATAGTACCGACAGTCCAATTAGCATCGGCGGGTTTCTTATACCATGCAAGTAAAGAACCATTAACAGTAGTAGGAACATTGGTTAAAGTAATAGCTCCACCAGCACCAACAACTTCGCCAGCGGCAGGAGATTCATAAATAGAAAGTCCTCCCATAGAAATATCAACGCCAAGGTTCGCGGCAAGATACTCTAATTTAAACATGGCATCAGTCAGAGTAATAGCTAAATTACTATCATGGAAATACTTACCAAATAAAGCATTAGCTTGACCACCACGAATCTCTTCTGAACTAATGCTGAAATTAAATGTGCTTTCAGTTAAAGTTTTTGCATAATTTTCATGTGAAGTCGTTAATTTCACATCGTTTATTCGCACCAAAATAAACTGCTCATACTTTCGCATGAGATAAGACTATATGTTATTCTTAATTATTCATATTAATAAATACAAGATGATGATTACCCTTGACCAAGTAATCAACAGCATCTTCAATTTGCTTTTTAGATGGAATTTCATCTTTTGAATTGGCTTTAATTCTAATTATTTTATATCCTTCTCTCATAAGGACTGTGTTTCTTGCGGAGTCTTTTTGCCCTCTGTTTTTATGCCAATATTTACCATCATATTCAAAATCTATTTTATATTCACCCAAAACAACCAGACAATCTAATGATAAAACACCTTCTGGATAATTTTCAAAACAATTTTCTTCACCATACAATTCTTTTAATAGTTGACACATTTGTTTTTCTGGTTTTGAAGAAACTGCGTTTCCATTTTTATTTCTTGTTAATCTTGTTTTTTCTTGAACTTCTTTAGATTTGTATGGATTTGTTTCACCATATTTTTCAAGACAGGTTTTTATACTTTTTTCTCTTATTGTTGGGTCGCACATTGGGCTTTTCCCACCATATCTTTTTTTATTTGTTTCGATTGCTTTGTTCTTTATTTCATCATTTTTCATAGGATTGTCTTCACCATATTTTTCAAAGAAAACTTCTTTAATTTGTTTCTTTACAAATTCAGAAGCAATTGCCCATTCATTATTATATCTTTCCAAATTAGTTTTCTTCTTTTTTTCAATGGTTAAAGATTCGTTAGCACAATTTGTAACTCCATATTTTTCCATCATGGCACATGGCAATTTTATTTTTACTGCACAGCTTATACACAAATCACCAAGTTCTTTATATTTTCTTTTTATCCAATTTTTATAAGTTGTGATTTTAATTTCTCCACAATTGTCACATTTATATTTTATTTTTGTTTTTGAAGTATCTGGCAAATCTTCTAATTCAACAAGAATTGGAACACTATCATCAAGAACATAAGAATTAGATTTTTCACTATATTTTTTAGGAATTTCATATCCTTTTTCTTCATAGTGTCTTAAAGTCCTTGCAGAAACAAATACTTCTGCTTTTTCTGTTATTAACACAATTTTTTCCTTTTTAAATATTTTTATTAAGTTTGTCAAGTTTTTGAATAATTAAGAACTGGATTTTTCAGGAAACTTTTCCCTACTCTCCCGCAAGGAGATAGTCGTTGAGCGTTTTCCATATGAATAATTCACTTAGGAATTTCGTTGCTGAAGACCCATTTTTTATAAACATTTAGGATTTAACCATGTGTTTATCCCATGTCTTTTTTCTACTTTCGTAACCATTCAGCTTGTCATTTCTAACTACTGTTTAGGCACATGGGCTTTAGGGATTGCCAGCAGTTAACCCAAAGTCATATACTTTTTTCAAAATATAGATGGCATTACTTTACCACACCAATTAAATTATCTCCATCAAATAATAAAGCTCTGCCAACACCAGCAAGAAATTGATTTTGAGCCATAATTTCTTATCCTCCTTGAAATTTATCATATTGAGAAATTAAATCTCTATCTATATTATTATTCGTTTTAATTATATTTCCATCTCCACCCATGCTTCTATTATAAGCTTCTTTGGATGTAATATAATCATCGAATTTTCCTTTTTTCTTCTCAAATATCCAATTAATATCATTTGCTTTTCCAGCATATATAGCAATTGGTTTAGAACATAAATATTCCACTTCTTTACTTACTTCTTGAAATAAAAAAGAATGACTTCTAATTGTCATTTCTAATTGTTCTTTTTTATTTATGCCACAATGAGAAGTAATTATGGCAATTCTTCTTTCAAGAGATGGCGGTTCTAAATTCCTATTTTTTAGCTTATCTAATTCTTCCATATTTTCTTTTAATTCTGGATTTATATAACTATCATCAAAATTTAATAGATTTTGATATAATATTATTTTTTTTATATCATCAAATTCTTTTTGTGTAATTAATAAATTAGAATTATCTTTATCATATAAAACAACTCTTTTATTATCA
>JAZSAX010000051.1:0-15488 GCA_045602065.1 Clostridia bacterium | reverse complement strand
CCCAACCTTTAAAATTAAAGTATTATTTATTTTCTATATCTTTAAAATATTCTAATGTTTTTCTATTTTGTTTTTTTAGCTTATCTGGAAATATATGCTCATTTTTAACATAAGCATTAAATACTCCTAATTTTACATTTATAAATAACTCTCTTACTTGTTGTAAAGTGCTAAATCCATGTGAAATTTTTTCTGTTCCTATTTGATTGTTTCCATGTTGTCTATATTTTATTGTTTTTTCTGGTAAATAAGCTATTTTTCCACTTAATCCAATTACTATCCCTATCCAATAATCATGAACCATATATTTACTTTCTGCTGGAACAGGAATTAATTTTTCAATGAATTTCTTTTTAGACATAAGTGTACACCCTGTGATGCAATTATATAGGTATTGCATTTTATAGTCTTTACACTTATTTATTTTTCTTGTTAATTTCATATAGTCGTTAAATGAAGGAAACATTGTTTCTAGGTTTTGATCTACAACTTCTAAATCTGTAAATACAAGGTCAGCATCTTCTTGTTTTAATTTAGAATATGTTTTTTCTACTTTTTCTGGTAACCAATAATCATCTTGATCTGATAACATATATATTTCATTTTCTACTTTACTTAGTAAAAATTCAAAATTCTTAATATAGCCTAAATTTGTTTCTTGAACATATACTATAACTCTATTGTCTATTTTCTCATATTCTCTTAATATTTCTACAGTATTATCTTTAGACTTATCATCAGATATAATAAGTCTAATATTTTTGTATGTTTGATTTAGAATACTATCTATTTGCTGTTTTACATATTTTTCACCATTATAAGTAGCTAATAATATATCAATTGTTTCATTATTTTCCATTTAGTTTTCCTTCACTTTCTTGTTTATTTATGTCTATGAAATATCTGTCTTATCTTTCTTATATATCTCCATGTTCTAGAATTCTTTATTGATTCTATTTCCTTGTTTTGTTTTTTGAATTTTTGACTTAATTCTTCATTTTCTATTTTTAATTTATTGTTTTCTTCTGTTAGTTGACCTATTGTTTGATCAAATTGTTCTTGTTTTATTTTATTTGTAACTGCATTTCTTCGCTGAAGATATTCGGCAACTTTTTTACTTATAATTATATTTCTTGAATACTTTTCATATTTTTTTCTTATTTCTTCTAAATTCACATCAGGCATTTCTTGTAATTTATTTATTACATCTTGTATTTTTTCTTCAAAGCAGAAATTTTCAATAGCATATTGTTTTATTTGTTCTAGTTCTTCTAAACTTTTTGAAAATCCTTCCGTTATTTCTTTAAAGATTGTATCAGGGTCTTTTTTGAAATATGCTCTACCAGAAAAATTATGTGCTCTATTTAATTCCATGTTTTCCATTGTTAAATATCCTGGTCCACCAAATCTGTCATAAATATACACAGGTATTTTCAATGACATAGCATATTGAACTGTTTTTCCAATTGTTATAATTAAATCATACGCTTCTAAAACTTTATCTGTTATAAGTTCTTTTTTTCCTTGTATTCCATATATTTGAACATTATAATTTTCCTTCTCTAGTTTTTTTACAACTTCAAATAATTCTTCTGGCACATGATTAGAAACTATTGCAATATTTTTTAGTTGTCCCACTTTTATATCTCTTTCAAAATAACTTCTAAAAGAATAGTTTTCTAATAAGTACGTATTATTTATCTCATATGATTTTAATTTGTCTTCTGTTTCTTTTGAATTTGCTATACTCATGTTTATTTCATTTGCATAAACAGGTGGTACTTCAAAAATCTCTACTGGCGAAAGAGAACTATTTATTATTTTCTTTGCTCTCAATCCTTTGTCAAATATTAGCCAATCTAACAAAAAGCTATGATGTGCCCATACTATATCAAATTCAATACTTGAAAAATCAAAATCTCCATCTAATATATTTATTAAAACATCTATGCTTTCTTCTTGTACATCTGCTAATAGCGGATATCCAAAGTCTAAAGCAGCCATATATACTGTATGTCCCAACTGTTTAAATCTTTTTGCGATTGTTGCAGCATTAATCTCAGATCCAGAATATTGTTTTATTTCAAAATTAGTAATTAGAATATTCATATAAATTCTCCTTCTTTCTATTCTTCACTTACTTCATATTCGCATGCATATATTCCTTCAGATATTGGCACCCCAAAACTATTTTTAGGAACTTTTACACTGAAATTTTCAACATATTCTTCTTTATCATAACTAAACATTACTTTTTCATCACATATTGATACTGTTAAATAATACTTGTCCTCATTTAGACAATTTCTTTTTATTGTAAATGTAACTCTTTGAGTATTTTCATCTAGGTATTTTTCCATTCTTACTGTATTTATTACAGTTACCAATTCTCCTCTAGAATTCATTAGTAATATACCAGCACCATATTTTTTTATGTTTTTTATATTGTTTAATTTTATTGTTATATTTATGTCTTCATATAAATTGTATTCTTTTTTGTCACACTCTACTTTTACTATTTTTATTGATTTATCTTTTTTCTTTTCTTTATTTACATCTTTTTCTTTAATTTTTTGTTCAATTGTTTTTTCTCGTTGTTTTGCCACCATGCTTTCTTGATATTTTTCTGTAACAGTTACTGTATCTCCATCCATTATTACTTTTCCATTTTGCATCCATATACATCTTGTGCAAAAATGTTTTATCGCATTTATTGAGTGTGATACAAATAGTATTGTTGTACCTTTTTCTCTTATTTCTTTCATTCTTGTTATTGATTTTTCTTGAAATGCCATGTCTCCTACTGATAATACTTCATCAACTATGAGCACTTCTGGTTCTACATTTATTGCACAAGCAAAAGCTAGTCTCGCAAACATTCCTGATGAATATGTTTTTACAGGCTGATATAAATGTTCCCCGATATCTGCAAAATCAATTATTTCTTGTTCCTTTTCTTTTATTTGTTGATGTGTTAATCCCATTATTTGTCCATGTTGATAGATATTTTCATATCCTGTTAATTCCATATTAAATGCTGCACCTAGTTCTAACATTGAACTGATTTTTCCATTTACATTTATTTCTCCTGAAGTTGGCACTACTACACCTGTTATCATTTTTAATAATGTTGATTTACCAGCTCCGTTTTTTCCTAAAATCCCTAATATCTCACCTTTTTTTATATTTAAATCAATTGTATCTACTGCTTTAAATGTTTGATGTTTTTGATATTTTGGCAATATTATTTCTAACAATCTGTCTATTTTTCTACTATATAATTTATAATCTTTTTTTAATTTTTTTATTTCTATTGCAATATCTTTTTCCATTACTAACATAACCTTTCTTTATAACACATCTGCAAAGTCTTTTTTAGCTTTTTTAAATACATAATTACTCCATACAAATATTAATATTGTAATTGTCCAAAATACTAATGTATATATTCCTTGCGCTTCTGTTAAAATATTACCTTGTATAAATACTTGTCTAAATCCAGTTATTAGATATGAGAATGGCATACATCTTACTATTATTGGTATTATTCCATTCCACATTCCATCTACCATTGATATATTCCATATTATTGGTGTAAACCAAAACAATAATTGCATTGCTATTGTTAATAATTGCCCGAAATCTGGTACTAATGTTGTTATTGCTGAAGTTAGTCTTGTAAAGCCTATTATAAAACAAAATGCTGCAAATATATAATATATCATTAATAATACATTTGGTAAGTATCCATATAGTGTACATACTATTGTTGCTATTATAATTACAAATAATGATACAATACTATTTGATACTAATGAAATTACAGGTATTGTGTCTATTGGGAATACAACTTTTTTGACTAAATAGCTATATGTTCTTATACTGTTTGTAACATTGTTTATACTATCATTTATAAATAACCACATTGCCATCCCTGGTAAATACCATACTATAAATGGGTCGTTTCCTGAATTGCCAGCCTTTAATATGTATTGTAATACTATTGCATATGTTATCATATATATAAATGGTTGTAAAAATCCCCAGACACTTCCCAGGCTAGTATTCGCAAACTTATTTTTAAATTCATTTTTTCCAAGTTGGAATATCATTTTTCTATTTTTTATTATTGTTTTTATAAATTCCATTTATTATTTTTCTCCTCCTAATATTCCATTATATTCTATCTTTAAAATGGCTTTTTGTCAATAAAATGGCTATAATAGATTTATAACACTTTGAATTATTTCTTTTGATGTCATTTGTTTTTTACTATTCTCTGTGATAAAAATAATTTTTTTATCACCATCTTCAAAATATTCATAAGTTTGATATTGATCAATTTTTTCAAAAGGTTGGTCTAATATTTCACCTGTTATTTCATCAACAATATAGCAAACACTTGAAATAGAAATTATTGAAAGTTCTTTTCCTTTAATTATTTTTTCAATTTTTTTATCTACTGAATTTGGAGTATTTTTATTTTCTATTCTTAAATACCCATTTTCATCTATTTTATATTCTGAATTTGCTATCTCTGATAGATACTTTAGAAATTCTTCTCTATTATTTTCATCAATCCATATTCCTGCATATTTAGGATGATATTCTTCAATTATCAGGTTTAATTCATCCATTTTAGGGAAATCTTTTTTTATCATTCCCGCAAATGCAACTTTGTATTTTACACTTGATTTTACTGTTGCAATTTGGGTATTATAACTATCTTGTATTTCATATATTTCTGTTTCGCCTTGTTTTCCTGTTTCTTGTTTTATTTTGTCTATTTCGTTTTTCTCTTCTTCGGTTAACTGTTCTTCTTTTTTTATTTCATCTATTTCAATTTCTTTGTTATCTTTATTTTTTAAATAAAAATAAATTGTAACACTAATAATTAATATTAATAATATAAATATTACTATTAAGATTTTCTTTTTCATAATTTTTAATTAAAGGGCCTGCACATTACTTGCAAAGCCCCATTCCTTTCTTTTAAATTATGGATTCTAACATTTCTAAAGTTGCTGTTATATATCTATTAGCAAATTGTTTATTCACTACAGATTGATGGCCTGTAACTCCTTCATTTGGTAACTCTATTAACGCAGCTTTTGCAGGTCCAGCACTCGAGCCCAAATAAGTTCTAGCCCAATCTACCATATATCCTGTCCCATATCTTCCAACACCAGATTTATCATTTTCTGGAAATTGTTTCTCATAATATGAGCAAATTTGTGGGTCTCCAATTAATTGTTGTGTCCATCCATGTAAATCTACTACTACAGTTTGACCATTTTGTGATTTGTTGGCCAACATGAAATCTCTTAATGCTTCTGCTTCATATGCTTGGAATCCTGCTGTTCCGTTGTAATTTCTATCAGTTGTATACCTTTTATAAGTATTTCCAATTTGCCAGCATCTGTTTAAGTCAATTCCTTTGTTGTTTGGTGCTTTACTATATAATGTTGTTCTTCCTGGTCCGTCTTTTGTATATCCATTTGATAATCCATCTAAATTAATTCCTGGGAATACATAAATTGTCCACTTTTCAGCTAATGCATAGTCTTTATCTTGTAAGAGTTTATTATAAAATTGATTTGCAATGTCTACTAATTCTTGCCCATCTTTGTCCCACAAGTCTTCAAATGCATGCATAGCAAATGTCGCAAAAAGTACATTTTCTCCACATCCATATTTAAGATATGGCAGATAACTTCCTCCAACATTAGCAGCTCTAAATCCAGTTTTTCCATATGTTCCAGAAATATATTCTATTATTACTTTACTTACTTCTGTGTTTATAACATTTTCTTCTAATAAAACTTTTTCATTTTCATCTACATATTGAATTTTTATTTTTTTACTTTCATATTCAGAATTTGAAAAGTCTAATCTTATTTCATATCCAGGTGTTGGATTTTTTACTTCTCCTCCATAACCTTTTACTTTTTCCAATATATCTGGTCTTGCTTTTCTTGTTATTGTCGCATTTGTCAATTCGTTATTAACCATTACTTGTATTTTTACATTTTCTATGTCTGTCATTAACCATCCTTTAATAGTTAATATATCTTTTTTAATTTTTGATGCTACTGTTGTTTCTACTCCACCTTTAATTTTGTTCTGTATTTTAGGCACAATTCTTATTTGTATTGCTTCTATCCTTTTAGATTTACCTGTAGTTCCAGATATTTCTCCATCATTTGCCCAGCCTTGCCAGCCTATGTCTTGTATATGTGTTCTATATTGTATACTATAATCAGGTAAATTTTCTAACTCTATTTTTAATGCTTCTATTCTATAAGATTTTCCCTCTGTTCCTGACAATTCACCATCATATTTCCAATCTTGCCATCCTATATTTTCAACATGTGTTTTATATTTTATTTTTACATCTTCAGGCAAATTTATTAAATTAATTTTTAAAGCTTCTAGCCTTAGACCTTTACCTTCTGTTCCTGATAATTCTCCATCTAACATTTCATTTTGCCATCCAATATCTTGTATATGAGTTTGATATTTTATATGTATTTGTCTATCAATATTAAATTCATATATATATGATTGTATAACCTCTCTTCCATCAGTTTCTACATTTATTTTTATTGTATGTTTTCCTTCCTCTAAATTTGTTATATCTACATCAAATTCAAATCCCGGATTTGGGTTTTCTGTTTCTGTTCCATATCCTTCTATAGCTAATAACACATCTGGTCTTGCTGTGTTTTTAATATATTGTCCTTCTATTTGTTTATTATCTATATATACCGCAAAAACATTATCACTAAAATTTGCCATTCTCCAGCCTTTTATTTCAATTAGTGTATCTTCTTGATAGTATGTTTTTTGGTTTACTCCTCTATCTATATATATTTTTGCTTTTTTTATTTTATCTACTATTTTTATTTCAATTGCTTCTAGTCTTAATGATCTGCCTGATGTTCCTGCTATTTCACCATCAGATTTCCATTCTTGCCAGCCTATATCTTGCACATGTACTCTATACATTACAGAATAATTAGCTGTTGAATCTAATGATATTCGTATTGCTTCCAACCTTAGACTTCTTCCAGACGTTCCTGCTATTTCACCATCAGATTTCCATTCTTGCCAGCCTATGTCTTGCACATGTACTTGATAGTTTACATTTATTTCTTCTGATTGTATTTTTATTCCTTCTAGTCTTAATGATTTTCCAGATGTTCCTGCCATCTCTCCATTGTTTTTCCAGTCTTGCCACCCTTCCTCTTGTACATGTGTCTGATATTCAATTAATGGTATGTTTTCTATATTTCCTTCTTCTAAGTTATTTGCCATAACTTTAGATGTACATATCCATAATAAAATAAATATTCCACCTAAAATTAAATGTTTTACATTTTGTTTCTTAAATTTCCTCATGTGTTCTCTCCTTTGTGTATTAGTTAGTCAAAGCAAACTTAACATATGCCAATATTGGAAAATGAAATAGTACAATTTCCCTAATTGATTTTTTGAATTGATTTTTTCCACCTAAAATTTGATAATATTTGCATATATTAAAATTCATTACTTTAGCTTTTAAAATCTTGTCATAATATTTTTCTGCTTTTTTTATAAATTCTTGGTCTTGTCCATTTGTTGCATATTGTTTGCACATTTTTATTCCATCTGAATATGCTCTTTTTATTACATCTTTTCTATACTTCGTAAAAGAGTTGTATCCTTTCCCATTAGCATTTTTCCATTTTGTTATATTTTGTTGCAAGCTTCTTCCACCAAAAACATTGGTATTGTGTAATCTATAACCAAATAATGGTTCTTCAATATATTTTATTCCTTTACCTTCGCCAGCTATAAAAGCTGCTAGCCAGTCATGTGCTATAACTTCATCTTTAAATGGAAGCATTTTATCTTTTACATCTTTTGTAATAATTTGTGAGCATCCAATCCCCACACATCTTGATATTGATAATTTGTCTGTTCCATTAATTAATGGAACATTTTTATATTTAAAATAGTCTTCTTGTAAAACAGCACCATTTTCATCTATTTGTCTACAATTACAATACACCATATCTACATTTTCTTCTTGCATCTTTTTCAAGCATTTTTCTACTTTATCTGAATACCATATATCATCATGGTCTGAAAACATAATATAATCTGATGTAGATTGTTTTAATAAAAATTCAAAATTTTTGTTATAACCTAAATTTTCTGTTTGTATATATAATTTTATTCTTTCATCTTTTTGAGCATATTCTTGTAATATTTTTTTTACATTTTCATCTGTAGATTTGTCATCACTTATATGTATTTTGATATTTGTATAAGTTTGATTTAATATGCTTTCTATTTGCATTTTTAAATATTGCTCTTTTGTGTTATATGTTGTTACTAATATATCAACTAATTGCCCCATATTTTTCACCCTTTTCTTATTCTATTTTTTCATCAAAATATAACTTTGTTATTAATTTTAATTCATTTAAAGATTCATCTTTCAAGTTAAATGAATATAACTTTTTGGCTGGCGCCATAACTATGTATTTAATTGCATTTGCTGTGCTTTCACTCATTTGCAAACATCCTTTATCCTGTTTGCTACAAGCCTCACATTTAAACCCATTGTCTCTTAGGCTAAAATATTGTAGTTTCTCTTTTTGTTTACAATTTGTACATTCTTCTATTCGCGGTGTAAATCCTAGAAAACATAATAGTTTCAGTTTGAAAACACTTATTATTAAATCTGGATTTTTGTCTGTTTCTGATAATGTATATAATGTATTTAAAAATAGTTGTAATATTTTGTAACAGTTTTGATTTTCTTCTGTTACATCTCTTATGATTTTTGTTATTTCAACTGCATGGTTTAATTTATCTAAATCTGTTCTTAAATTGTAAAAAACTTCTATTGTTTCACATGAATTTATATTATATGTATTCGCTCCTTTGTACATCATGTATTCTCCAAAACATAAAAATTGTGTGCCTGCAAGCAAGGCGCTTTTTTGTCTTCTAGCGCCTTTTGCAACACACGATATTTTTCCTAATCCTGGTGTTAACATTGTTAACATTTTGTCATAGTCTCCTAAATTATTTTCAGAAATTATTATACCACTCATTTTTATTGTTCCCATTTTGTGCCTCCATTTGTTGCTGTATTTGAATTTGTGTTTCTATATTTTGTAGTTGTTTTAGTTCTAAAAATGTGTTTACATCTCCTGTATTTTTAAAGGTTCCCCATGCAATTTTTTTAATCATAAGCTCACTTCCTTTAATTGTATCTTTTGCATTTTAAGTGCATTTTATTCATTTATTGCAACTTAAATTTCTTCACAATGGTGTCATCATCTAGCCAATTTTCCTTAACTTTTACCCAAGTTTTCAAATTAACTTTAGTTCCGAAGTTTTTTTCCATATCGATTCTTGCAGATTGACCTATTCGTTTTAACATAGCACCTTCTTTTCCTATAATTATTCCTTTATGAGAATTTCTTAAACAGAAAATTGTTGCTTCAATATCATATAAAGGTTCACCTTTTTGATTTTTTCTATATTTCATTTTTTCCACTTCTACATAAATTCCATGTGGTACTTCATCTTGTAAAAGTAGCAAAGCTTTTTCTCTAATTGCTTCTTCTGCAAGTTGTCTTAACGTTTGGTCTGTATACTCTTCTGTATTATAATATGCAGGACCAGGTTTTAAGTTCTTTTCTATTTCATCTAAAATTACATCTCTATATTTTTCTTTTAATGATGATATTGGTATTACAGCTTCAAAATTGTATTCTTTTTGATACATATCAATTAAGTTTAGAAGTTTTTCTCTTTTTACTAAATCAATTTTATTTATTATTAATATAGCTTTTTTGTTAGATTCTTTTATTTTTTCAAGAATCCTCATGTCGCCTCTCCCAATTTCTTCACTTGTTGCTTCTATTACAAATAATATTAAATCAATTTCACTTAAAACTCCAAATGATGTTTCGATCATTGTTTCATTTAATTTTGTTTTTGGTTTGTGTATTCCTGGTGTATCTATAAATATTATTTGTGAGTTTTCTCTATTTGCAATTCCTCTTATTGCAGTTCTTGTTGTTTGTACTTTGTTTGCTGTTGCTGCCACTTTTTCTCCTACTAGAAGATTAACTAATGTGGATTTCCCCACATTAGTTCTTCCGAGCATTGCAACAAATCCTGATTTAAATTCAGTCATTTTCTTTTACCCCATATTCCAATAGATTGATTGTTTTTATAATTAGCTTAGTTGCATCGTCTTTTTCATTTTCTAGCATTCCTACTCTAATTACTTTTTTATTTTGAAGTGTTATTTCTGTATCTAAAATTTTTGCTATTATTCTTGTATCTTTGTCCATTCCTTCTGGTAATGTTTTGTTTTGATTATCAAAATATACACAGTTTGAGAATGCAATAGCTTTTACTCCTTTATCTAAATTCATTTTGTATAAATTTGCTTTTCCTGTTTCAGATTCTTTTAATGCATTTTCAATTTCTTTTTCTGCATCTAAGTTAAATACGTTCAATTCGTTTGTATCTATACTTTGTTCTTCTGGTATCCATTTGTAACATGATAATTCTTGATCTATTTCATTTTTTCCAATGGCATGTATTATTACATCAACAGCATTTTCTAAAGCAGCTTTATATTCTACAGCTTTCATTGATTTTGAAATTCTTAATATTGAATATTTGTTTTTTGGTTGCTCTCTATGTGATTTATTTGCTAATTTTGTAATTTTTCTTGTATCTTCTGATAAACCTCCAAATATGTCTATGGCATCTTCTTCTGTAATGTCTTTGTCTTCTTGTAAATCTGTCTTTATTTTTTTCAAATATGCTTCTAATTCTTTTGCATTTATTGAATCTGTTTTTAATTTATTCATGACTTCTATTTGATCTGTTGTTGCTAAATAAAGGCTATCTAATTCTTCTTTATTTAGTACTTTTTGTTGAACCTTGTCCATTGTTTTTCCAAATTCTTCAAAGTCTTCTTCATAATCAAATATTTTTGTATGTGCTTTTATGTAAATTTTTTCTTCTTCAGCCTCTTCTAATGCTTGTATTTCATCTTTGTTTGTATATTTCCAAAATTCAAATATACTTTTTTTATGACTATCAATTTCATTTATATATGCTGTTGCATTTTCAATTTTCTTAACTAAGTTTAGATTTTTTAGTTTTACTGCATTTATATCCATTTTGCATTTTTTTAGGCTTGATTCTTTTTCATATACTTTTTTGCCTTTTTCTAATAATTCATCTAATGTATATTGTTTTTTTATTTTTTCTTCTTTCTCTTCATTTGTGTTTTCTGCTATATCGCTTAAATCTTCTATATCTTCTTTTTTAGGTTTTGTCTTTTTTCCACTATATTTGAAGAAATATTTTACTTTCCCGAAAAATGTTTTTTTACATTCTAAAAATGTTGATATTTGTTTTTCTTTGCTTAAGTATTCTGTTTCTAAATCTTGTGATTGTCTTTTTAATTTATTTAAAGTTTTTTGTGCTTCATCATTTTCTTTTGATGTTGTTTTGTCTAGTTCTATTAATCTTTTATATTCATCATTTAACCAATCGCTTAAATCATCATATTCCATTAATTCATCATTGTAACAAAATTCTAAACTTCCTTCTTTGTCTATTTGTGTAGTGAATTTGTAATAGTTTGGCAACTCTGTTTGTAGTATAAATAGTGCTTTTGCTAGTTTAAAGAATTTTGTTGCTTCTATTTTGTTTGAAAGTTTTACTTTATATTTTGATTTTATTTTTCCGTATATTTCAGTTTCTCCAACTATTTGTAGACTTACTTTTTCATTTTTGTCATATACTTCATATATTGATGGCCAATCTTTTGTGAATGTCCATAAATAGTTTTCTAAGCTTTGTATTTCTGTTTTGTTTAATAATTCTTTGCTATAGTCAACATTACATATTGGTACAAATACTTTTCCAGCTTTTTTCTTTTCTATTTGCTTTTTTAATACATAGAAAAATGTTGAATAATCTTTATCTTCTGTTGGAACTATCATAAAATATTTATCTGTTGCTTCTGAATAATATATTTGCCATAAATAATTACCTGCATATCTTACTTTAAATGGTATTTTTTTATTTATAGCTTGTTGTTCTTTTTCTATATTTTCGATATCTTCTATTTTTACTTCATTTAACATTCTTAAAAAAGTCTCGTGTTTTTCTTCATCTTCTTCATTTGTTGAACTTAAATAAGACACTAAAGGTGATGCTTTAGCATATTTATCTTTTATATCTTCCATTCTGTTTGATGGTGATAATAATATATCTATTTCTTTTGGTGATACAAATCTATATTGTCTGTACTTTTTTTCATCTATACCAACATTTGGCCTGAATTGTAAATCTTCTACCAATTTTAGTGTTTCTGGTATTTCTTCTAAATTTAATCCTATGTATTCTAATTTTTTATTTATCTCTTGATTCTTATTTTTCTTTTCCAAAATAAGTTCTCCTCTCAATCCTTTTCTTCACTTTATATTTTACTATGCAAACAAAAAAATAGCAAGATATTTTTCGAAAAAACGAAAAAAGGGACCTGGTCCCTTTTTAAAAAAATAATGTTGTCATATAAAATATATAAAGTAATACTAATATACTACCATTGGTTCTAGATAATTCATCTTTCGGCTTAATAAATGGGAATATTGTCATTAATATCATTGCAACAAATAATATTATCATTTGGAAATTATACGTAACATTATATGCTATTGGATTAATTACTGCTGTTACTCCTATTATTAATAGCATATTAAATATATTTGAACCTATGATATTTCCTATTGCAATATCACTTTCACCCTTTATTGCAGCTGTTACACTCGTTACAAGTTCAGGCAAACTCGTGCCTATTGAAACTATTGTTAATCCTATTATCTTTTCACTTATATTTAATAATGTTGCAACTGTTTTGGCATTTTCTACAACAAAGTCTCCACCTAATTTTAATAAAGCTACTCCTAATATTATGAATAATATACTTTTTGTTAAACTAATTTTTTTAACTTCTTCTGATTGTATTTCTATTATTTCTTCATCTTGACTTTTTTTACCCATTATTACTGTATAAATTAAAAATCCTATAAATAATATTAATAATATAACTCCTTCTATTCTAGTTACATCTTGATTTATATTACATATTGCAAAAAATATTATTGTAAATATTATTGACATTGGATTTTCAATAATTTTTGTCTGTTTTTGAAATTTTACAGGATGTATTATTGATGATAACCCTAATATAAGTAATAAATTACATATATTACTTCCAATTACATTTCCAATTGATATATCTGACGCTCCTTGTATTGCTGATGTTGTACTTACAAATAATTCTGGCATTGATGTTCCAATTGAAACTATTGTTAATCCAATTATTATTTCTGATATGTGCATTTTTTTCGCTATTGCACTTGCACCATCTACAAGTATGTCTGCTCCTTTTATTAACATTAAAAATCCTATTAGTATAAATATTATTTCAATTATCATTTTTTCCTCCGTGACTTAGATACTATATAATATTTTTTTCAAAAAAGCAATATCTTTTGGCAATAAAAAAAAGAATCTAAACCATTAGATTCTTCTCTTTATTTCACTTATCTTTTAATTTTATTAGTTGTAGTTTTTGCAAATTCTTCTTTTCTTATTTCAATTCCTGAAATACGTTTATACATAGGTAATTGTTTGCAAACATCACTTATATCTGATTTTAATTTTTGTTCAACATTTTCTATTTTTAATTCTTCTACTTTTTCTTGGTTTAAGAATACTTCTGCTATTAGCGCTGTTTCTTGACCAATTTCGTTCTTTTTACCTCTTACAACTACTTCTTGAACATATGGAATTCCTAATATATAATTTTCAATTTCTTCTGGATATACATTTTTTCCATTGTCTAGAACTATCATATTCTTTTTTCTACCATTTATTACAAGTTGACCTTTTTTATTAAAGCTTCCATAGTCTTCTGTGTTAAACCATCCGTCTTTTAAAACTCTATCTGTTTTTTCTTGATCTTTGTAATATCCTTTCATTACGATATCACCTTTAACACAAATTTCTCCATCTCCATCTGGTGTTACATTTTCAAATTTGATTTCACAACATGGTAAAACAACTCCTACTGTTGCACTATCATTAAATCCTTTTCTGTTAACACTTACAAGTGGTGAACATTCTGATATTCCATATCCATTTAATAGAGTTATTCCGATATCATTAAAGAATTTTCCTATTTCTGGACGAATTGGTGCTCCTCCGCATACGATTTCTTTTAAATTTCCACCAAAAGCTTGATGTATTGATTTAAATAATACATTTCTTAAGTCTATTCCTACTTTTCTTAAACCATTACTTACTGGTATCATTATTCTTAATATTTTTGCTTTTCCTGATTCTTCTGCATTACTCCATATTTTTTTGTAGAAAACTTCTGTAAATGCTGGTACTAAATATATATAATCTGGTTTATATAATTGTATGTTTTTTAGTACATTTTTTAAACTATCATTTATACATATACATACTCTTTTATGAAGTCCTACTAATATTCCTGCAACAGCTTCATATGTGTGATGATATGGTAAAACTGATAGACATCTAGTTTCTATATCTGCAACTTGAAGTCCATAATATACAACACTCATTAAATTGTGTTCTGTTAGCATTACTCCTTTGGGAGCTCCTGTTGTTCCTGATGTGTAAATTAAAAGTTTTAAATTGTTTTCATCATCTTTTAAGTCTGTATATATTGTACTTCCTTGTTCTAATAATTTTCTTCCACTTTCTTTGAATTTGTCATATGATAAATGATTTTCTTCATTTTCTTTTTTATCTAGTCCTATGAAATATTTGATATTTGGAGCTCCTTTTTCTATTTCTGGAATCCATTTTTCATATTTTTCTGAATAGAATAAAACTTCACTATCACTATGATTTAATACATTTATTATTTCTTTTGCTGTTAATTCTTTGTCAACTGGCACAAATACTCCTGTGCTTTTTAATACTGTTACATATCCTGTTAGCCATTTATAACTGTTTTCTCCTATCATAGCTATATGCTTGTCTTGCATTCCAATGCTTGCTAATGCTGTCCCTAATTCTTCTGTGTCTCTTAAAAATTGTTTATATGTTACTTGTACTATTCTATCATCTTTTCCTTTATATTTAAAAGCGATTTTATCTCCACTTTCTTTTGCTGCTAATTCTAGCATTTCTTTTACTGAAGTTACTTTTTTAACTTCATTTAGTTTTATTTTCTTTTTACCCATTTTTTGTCTCCTTTATATTTATCTAGTTTTCGATACTAGATTATCCTATTTTTGCAACTTTGTCAAGATACTGACCAATTATTCATAAAAAAAAGAGTTCTATCGAACTCTTTTTTTACCTGGTAGCGAAGAGTGGATTCGAACCGCTGACCTGCCGGGTATGAACCG
>JAZSAX010000050.1:0-45019 GCA_045602065.1 Clostridia bacterium | reverse complement strand
TCTCAATAAATGGTAAGAACCACACAAACTCATCTATATAGAGTTTTCTATCAATTCTATCTTCTAATAATAATTTTATAAGTAATCTTCCCATATAGATATTAAAATTTTCTGAAGTTTCACTATATGGATTAGGATATTGCATTGAAAATAAATTAACTAAAAATAGTTCATCTGTTGACATATCTCTATTCTTTCTAAAAAGTTGCGTAGTAGGAGTTGGTAAAAACTTTTCATTTTTTTTATATCCAATCATATAAAAACACATTTGACTTAATCTTACTCCCATTGTATTAGCAGAACCTTCCTCACTTCTTCCTTTATATGTATCATTTTCTCTTAATATATTTTTTACACTTTCAGAATCAATAGTATTCTCTTGTTGCTCTAAAGCTTCTATAAATGCTTCTATCAGTTTATTGGAACTAATGTTTTTTTGAAAAATCCATTTATTCTCTTTTGAACGATTTAAATCTAACATTTTATTCATCTTCTTTCCCAATTTCTTTCACTATATTAAATGATAATCTTGGAGGAATTGCCTCTCCAATCACTTGTCTAACAAAATTATCTGTTGTATCTTGTGGTATGTCCCATTCCTCTGGTAAGGATGAAACTATAAACAATTCTCTCATTGTTAATACCCTTGCATCTGAATAGGTTCCATCCGGTAATAAATGTCCTGGATGAACATTATTGTGAGAACCTATGTTACCATTATTCATTGTTCTTGCAGGCGCTGGTGCATCCCAATTCATTCTTTTATATGTATTATGAAATCCTTTAATTCTACTCCCATCCTCTTTTTTAGGATAAAAAACTTCATTTTTCATTGCACTGCACCCAGTTGGTGTATGTTTCATCGCTAATACTTCTCTTTCATTATGAATCTTTGCATAATGGTTTTTTATATTTGATTTTTCACCTGATTCTAAACTTGGCAAATTCCCTATTGCTTGTCTTAACGTAATTTCTGGTTGTGTTGCTGGCCATCCCCATTTCAAATGCTTTTTATACATTTTTATAATAGCTCTTGGTCTTGTTTGTGGCACTCCATAATCTTTAGCATTTAATACTCTGATATCTATTTTGTATCTATTAGAATATTTATCTTTTAATATCTCTTCTAATTTTTTATATTCATTTTTATATGGAAAAAATACATCTAAAAATCTAGGTACATTTTCAATCATTATATAATCAAAATCTTTTTTATCTATTACTTCCATTACATCATAAATTAAATAATTTCTAGGATCATCCATCATTTGGTTCATGTTTTTATTAACACCTAGAGTACTCGCTCCTTGGCATGGTGGAGTCGCTATTAAAAACTTAACATCATCTTTTATATTATTCAAAAATTCATTTTTTACATTTTTCTCTTTTATATCTCCAACTATCATTTTACTTGTTGGATATACTTTTTGATAAAAATCGCCTCTTTTATCTATCAGTTCATTTGCAACCACAATGTCTATTCCCGCTTCTTTAAAATATGTTTCAGCTATTCCTGCACTTGCAAACATCGATGCACCTTTAATCATTTTTCGCTTCAATTCCTTTCACAATATTATATGTTAATTTAGGCGGAACACCCTCTCCTATAATTCTTCTTATAAAAGTGTCTGTTGCCCACTCTGGTATATTCCAATCATCTGGTAGTGATGAAACCCTAAACAACTCGAGCAAACTTAATACCCTTGCATCTGAATAGGTTCCATCTTCTAATAATCTTCCAGGATGTACATTGTCCTGAGAGGAAATAGCATCATTTCTCATTGTAATTGCAGATGCAGGAGAATCCCAACTCATTCTTTTATACGTTGCTGTATATCCCTTAACTTTAGTTCCATCTGTTTTAATTGGATAAAACACCTCATTATTATGAGCTGAGCAGCCTGTAGGAGTATGCTTCATCCATAATATTTGTTTTTCATCATGATTTCTTGCATAGTGATATTTTATATTAGATTTTTCCCCTGATTCTAAGCTTGGCAAATCTCCTATACATTCTTTTAAAGTTATTTCATTTTCTTTATCTGGCCAATTCCACTTTAAATGTTTTTTGTACATTTTTATTATTGCTCTAGGCCTGCTTTGAGCTACACCATATTCTTTGGCATTTAAAACTTTTGCCTCAATTATATATTTTTCTGAGTATTTATCATTTAATATTTCTTCTAATTTACAAAGTTTATCTTTATATGGTAATTTTATTGTTAAAAATCCAGGTACATTTTCCATCATTATATAGTCAAAATCTTTTTTATCTATGACTTCTAGCACATCAAAAACAAGATAATTTCTTGGATCTTTCAATTTTTGTGCTAAATTTCTGTTTTTTCCCAAATTACTTATTCCTTGACATGGTGGTGTAGCTATTAAAAACTTAACATCCTCTGTTATATTATTTATAAATTTTTCTTTTATATTTTTATCCTTAATATCTCCTACTATCATTTTACTTGTAGGATACATGTATTGATAAAATTCTCCTCTTTTTTCTATTAATTCATTTGCAACTACTATATCTATACCTGCATCCTTAAAATAAGTTTCTGCTATTCCTGCACTTGCAAACATTGATGCTCCTTTAATCATTTTCTTCTATCGCTCCTTTGTATTCTAATAATGTCCTTATTGATATTCTTAATTGACTTTTAACAGAACAAGATAATTTTCTAAAATCCTCTTCATTCTCTAATTTCTTTTCAGTATAACTAGTTATCTCTTTTATGTTTAATATTTTCTTTACTCTTTGATTTCTAGAAACTACATCTGATGCTGATCTTTCTGTATAATTTTTTTCTTTTATTAACCATTCTTTAAAATCCATTTTCATCTCCATATTGTTTTTTATTATTTATATCACAAAAGTTGACGAAAATAAACATTTTTTATTAAAATATTTCTTCTTTTCTTTTAGCTGTTCCTTTATATCTTCTCTCCTGCCCATATCTTTCATCTCCTTTGTACTACAAATTAGAAAACAAAAAAATGCAAAGCATGGAATATGCTTTGCATTTTTTATAACTTATTCTTTTTCATTCTAATA
Organism: Clostridia bacterium; assembly: GCA_045602065.1. Classification (GTDB taxonomy): domain Bacteria; phylum Bacillota; class Clostridia; order TANB77; family CAG-508; genus CAG-269. Next base: position 41,961 of record JAZSAX010000050.1, on the reverse strand, counting down.
TAACATCTCTCTTCAATTGCTGAAAATGTTACTATATCACCTCTATTTCTCATCCCTCACCATTTTCTTTTTAAAAATTATCACAGAAATAACCAAAATAGCGATAGTATAAACAACAAAAATAGCAATATTTCTTGTAGTTATACTTTCTAAATTATTATTCATAATACCTTTTAAAATTGTCACACAAGACTCAAAAGGCAAAAATTCACAAATCTTTGCAAACACATCACCTAATAATTCTCTTGGGAAATACATTCCACTTGTAAAACATACAAGCTGAACTATAATACTTGATATTCCAGAAGACGCTTTTTCAGAAGAAATACTCCCTATTATTATTCCTATTGCAATAAATAAAATTGCTATAACTATTGACACAAGTATTGCCCAAATAATATTTATACTAAAACTTAATCCTAATATTATTGCTAAAATAAAAAACAATATATTTTGAATTAGTATAATTGGAATAATTGATAACATGTATCCTAATATATATTCCATTGGTTTCATAGGGCTAATCCCTAATCTTACTAATAATGATGTTGTTCTGTCTTTACTAATTAACATCGCTGTAAATAATGTTATGAAAGAAAATCCAAAAACTACAATTCCAGGTGTAAAATTTTCTAATTCATAACTTTTATTTGGGATATCAAATTGTTGAAATATAAATAGTAAAAATAAGGGTAATATTATAGCAAAGATTAAGCTTAATGGATCTCTAATGATTTCTTTAAAATTTCTTTTTGCCAAATTTAGTGTTCTCATATTATAATTCACCCCCTGTTGCTATTTTTACAAATGCATCCTCAAAATTTTTAGCACCTGTTTTCTCAATTAATTCTTGTGAAGTTCCTATATCTATCAATTTTCCTTTTGCCATTATACCAATTCTATCTGACAAGCTTTCTGCTTCTTCCATATAATGAGTTGTTAATATTATTGTTATTTTACCTTTTAGCTTTTCAATAATCGCCCATAACTCTTTTCTTGCAATTACATCTAATCCAAGTGTTGGCTCATCTAAAAACAATATTTTAGGTTCATTTATTAATGAAATTGCTATAGATACTTTTCTTTGCCATCCTCCAGATAATGTTTTTGCTTTTTGATTTAACACTTCATCTAATTTAAACATTTTTATTAATTCATTTATTTTCTCTTGTTTATTTGGAATTTGATATACTCCTGCCATAAATTCTAAATTCTCTTTTACAGAAAGATTAGGTGCAATAGCTGTTTCCTGTGGAGATACATTTAATATTTCTTTTATTTGTTGTCTGTTTTTAATTATATCTAACCCATTAATTTTAATTTCTCCATCAGTTGGTAAAATTAGTGTTGACAGCATTTTTATTGTTGTTGTCTTCCCTGCACCATTTGTACCAAGTAGAGCAAATAATTCCCCTTGATTTATTTTTAGATTTATTTCATTTACAGCTGTTCTTTCTTTAAATTTTTTAGTTAAATTTTTTGTTTCAATTGCTAACATTCTTAATTTCCTCCTGTTGGAAAAATTTTATCTGTTAAATCTTCAATTGTATCTGCTTTTAGCAAAGCCATTCCCTTCGCTTTATCGCAAAGTACAATAATAGAATCTCCTGGTTTTATACCAAACATATCTCTTGCTTCTTTTGGTATTACAATTTGTCCTTTTTCTCCAACTTTGCTTATACCTACAAATTTTTCTTTTTCCATTTTACTCCCCTTTCTAATTATACTTGTTATACTTTTCATACTTATTATACTTTGTAAAAATAAAAAAAGCAATAGCTTTTTTTATTCTACTACTTTTTATTTCTATATATTATAATTTATCTATATAATTTTCTTTGCTTTAACAATTAAAAAGAATGGTCTATCTAATTGATTTATGTATTTTGGATTTTTAATTATTGCTTCTTCACTAGCAACAGGTTCTTCAATTTTTTCTATAGAAAAGCCACTTGTTATAAGCACATTAATAATCTCAGTGAAATTTCTATGATATTTTATTATTTCTTTTTCAAACCATTCCTTGGTTCTTATTCCAGGTCTATTGTAATCTGAAAATAATCCAAAGTACTTGTTATCTATAATTGTATGTCCTTTTTTAACATTTTCCGTATATTTTGTACATGTCGTAAATGGGTGTTCTTGCGAAAATATTAGGTATCCATCTTTATTTAATAAATTATAAATATCTTTTACTAGTTTATTATAGTCTTTTATATAATGAATTGCTAATGATGATATTACAATATCAAATTTCTCGTTAATTTGGTCTATATCTTCCATTGCAATTACTTTATAATCTATATCATTTAGTTTATTATATTTATTTGCCATCTCTATCATATGTGTAGAAATATCCACGCCTAATACACTTTTTGCACCTAGTTCTTTATAATATTTATCATTTTCTCCATATCCACAGCCCAAATCCAGAATTTTCTTGTTTGTAACATCTGGCATCATATTTCTAAATGCGGGGATTTCAATTAAATCGTTTGCATTTAGTCCCTTTTGATCGATTCTAAGTTCATCATATTTTTCAAAAAATGTTTTATCATCATAAATATTCTGTTTCATAGTACCTCCTATATTACTATTATTTTCACTCATTATATCACTACTTCTTAATAAAATAAACTAATCACAAATATGTTTTTTGTTTTTTCAATAAACACGTTCATAAATACTCCCGTCATTTTTTCACAAAATAAAAAATCAAGGAACACTCAATTCTTTGATAAATGTGGTTGCAAAGTGAGAAGAACTTGAACCTTCGGCCTTTAGGTTATGAACATCAAGTTGTTGATATTGCTGGGTTTGGTCGAATCGTGTATAGTGCTGTTAGAGAAAGTTTAGGTGGGATTTTTGTTTTGGTTTCGGTGTGTTAAAATGTGGTAAATTTGGCTATTTTTGTAGGAAGTGCGACCAAGGTGTGACAAAGAAACTCAAAGAAAAAAGCACATATTACTGTGCTATATTCTCCCCTCTTTTACTAGTCTCCAATATTGATATCCTAAAGCTGTTAATTTACATGATTTACTATTCATTGCAGCATAATACATATGTTCTTCTCCTACTGGTTTTACTAACCCTAAACTACAATATTTTTGTAATATCTTAAATTTTTTACTATTCTCTAAACTAAATTTTTCAGTCGTATCTTCGAAAGATGGATTAAGTTTAAATTCATCCGTATATTCTTCAAAATATTCCGTTATATTTCTTAATAGTTCCAATGCAATTAATGGCGAGATTTTTCTTATTTCAACAAAACTTGACACATTTGTTTTAAACATAGGTCTTTGTCCCCAAGCCCCTAGAGCTTTATCTATGTATGAATATATACTACCCGGTGTTATATTTCCCAATATATCACTTGCCCCTCCATCTAGCGCATCAATTAATAATGATGTAAAAACTCCCATTCCATTTTGTTCAGTTGCATATTCTTTTTTTCCACATGCAGTTAGTATTGTTATGCCATCGCTAATAGCACATTCATCATTTGAATATGTTGGATTTCCCATTTTTCCAGAGTAACAACAATCTAGTACTATTATTTTATTTCTGATTTTTGATTCATTAGCTAGTTTCAAAATTTCTGTCATACTCATACCTTCTGCATATTCTTCTGCATCTATTCCTAAAATATAACCATCAATGTTATTGCTGCATCCATGCCCAGAAAAATATAATAAGCATGTGTCAACTATATCTCCTTGAAATAATTCTTCTACATTTCTTTTTATTTCTCTTGTTGTGCTATCATTCATCTGTTTAATTTCAAAATTAGGTGTTCCATCTCCGTTTCTCATTAACCTGGCAGCAATATTGGTCGCATCATTTATACATCCATTTAAAGTACCACAATTTGTATAATTATCATTACCTATAATTAGCGCTCTTCTCATATTTCCTCCTTAATTAGACAATTCTCTAATAGCTCCTATTATCGAATCAGCTTGCCATTTTACTATTTTGTCTGCATTTTCTTTTACGACACTAGATGTTCTTTCTGCACCCCAGTATTGCACCGCTATAATTTTTTTTGGATTAGAAAATGCGTTTTTCGCTATATCTATTTCTTTGTTTATCCATTTACTATAAGTTGAGTATACTCCTGCTAATATTATAACAACACTAGCATGTTTCATTTGTTCAGTTATTGCTTCTTTTAGTTGTTTATCTGTTCCCACATTATGTATAGGATCATCTTTGGGCACAGAATAATCCACATAATGAAAATATGGATTACTATCTAATAATTTCTTTAACCCTTTGTATTGCTCATGATATGCCCATGAATGACTAATAAATATATTATATGTTTTGCTCATGTAAATGCCTCCTTTATTTATTTTTTATTATTTTATCAAACTTTTTATCATTTTTACATACCAAAAATGCGACAAAATAGCACTTTCTGTACTAATTTGTCGCATTTTGTGTCATTTTGTAATTTTCATATAATTCATCTATGTTATCATTTTTCAAGCATTCTTCCATTGTTTTTATGATTTTAGTCTTTTCTCTTAATGAAACAGCTTTATTTTTAAAGAATTTATAAGAAATTTCTATATATTCCTTTTTTTGAATTGGTTTTACATTTAATAAATTGTCTAAACTTATTCCATAATAATTTGCCAAGTTAACAGCATCTGTAATTGTCATATCTCTTTTATTAGTCTCCCAACTCGAAACTTTTGAACGGCTAATATTTAATATTTCAGCTAAATTTTCTTGTGTTATTTTTTTATTTTTTCTTAATTCTTTCAACTTTTCTACAATTAAATAGTCCATGTTTATTCTCCACATTTTTTCTTATATATAACACATAAACATTAAAAATTTTGTCGAAATTTGTAAAAAGAGGAAATTTCTTTATAAAAAAATTTTTCCCTTCTTTTTTATTGTTTTTATTTATCTCTAGCTTTACCCATATAATTTATTATTTTTTCTTGATAGGAATCCAAATTTCACAATAATATTTTTCATCCTCTACGCCCTTCTTATAATCTTTAGGATTTGAATACATTTCAATATTATATCCGGCTGCAATTTCATAATCATTTGAATTAGGTAACCATTCTTTAAAGATTTTCTCATTTGTTTCTTTTATTGTTTCACTTGCCTTTCCTCTGCAAGAAAAAACAACCCATGTAAACTTTGGTATTTCTACTATTTCAAATTCTTTAGGAACTTTTAATTCAGAATTATAATCATCACCAATAATATATTCAAAAGAGTCACATCCCATACTTGTATCAATATTGATTCCGTATTTTGCATTTATTTTAGTCAAAATACTCTTCATAAAAAACTTTTTCCATATCTTTGGTACCTCTTGTCCAGCAGTTTCATATTTGAAACTATCTTTTAATCCTACAACCTTAAAAGCCTCTTTTTCTTCAATCTTATACTCCATAGTATAACCACCTTTCAATATTACATTTAATTTTAATGGTGCAAATTCTTTTACTATTGCTCCATTACGAACTGCAGTAGGAGTAGAACCATGAAATCTAGTAAATGCTTTTGTAAAACTATCTGGTGAATCATATCCATATTTTAATGCAATATCTATTATTTTATTGTCTGTATTAATCAATTCATAACCTGCTTGAGATAATCTTCTATTTCTAATATATTCACTTATTGAATATCCACATAACATAGAGAATCCCTTTTGAAAATAAAATGATGATATATATGAATAACTTGAAATTCCTTCAATAGTTATATCATTAGTTAAATTATTTTCTATATACTCAATAGCTCTACTAATAGATTCACTCCAATTCATTACTTACACTCCCTTCTGTTCATATAAATTTTAACTTAAAAAGTTTTATTATACCCGATATTGTTTGTTAAGTTTTGTCCTTATAGTTATATTAATATAGAGCAAATCAATAACAATTTGCTCTATAAATTGTAATTTGTTAAACGGCGAAAGCACACCATGGTATTATTAAAATAATACTCAACATAAAAAACAACTTATAATCGTTTTTTAATATTTTAAATACTTCCATTGATGTAAAAATTGAAATTAGTGCAAAAATTACTTGTATTAGACTTATAATAGCAGATATTAAGTGCTTATCTTGAAAACCAACAATACAAAAAATTCCATAAATAAAAAATAAAATAATACTTGCAATTTTAATTCTACTTTTCATCTTTTCTTCTAGATCAATTTTTTCTTTTTCTCTTTCTAGTTCTTCCTTCTTTCTCTCATATTCTAAATCTAAATCTATTTTTTGAGATATTTTCCTTTTTTCATCTTCAAGTTTATGCCTGTGCTTTAATTCCATTATTTCTTTTTTCGCATTATGTTTTGAATCAAATTTTTCTTTCCAATCTTTCTCGTGATTGTCCAATATTTTTTTTGCGACACCTTCTACATCCCCTTCTGCTTCTATTCCTAATTTTTTTAAATTTAATTTCATTTAAATTCCTCCTAATCAACAAATTATTATTTCTCAATATGTAATATATATTTTTCTATATAAACCTTCATTTGCAACTTCATAACTTTGAATAAACAAATCTCCTTTTTTATATCCATAAGTTGATTCATCTTCAGAATATTCAAAATCTTTCATATAATTATCAATTTCTTTTTGCAAAGTTTCTTCTGTCTTCAAAGAATAAAAACTCGCAACTGTCATTCCTGCTTCTCTTTTAAAGAAAGAGTATCTTGGAATAAATATTTCTTGTTCGTTAATTCCAATATATGTAGTTTTAAAAAATGTCTTGTTACTAAATAATATTATGAAAATGCAAATTGCTGCAATTATTCCTATAATTAATAAAATCCTTTTACTCATATTATTACCTCTTTCTATTTTACAAATTACTATTTGTTTTAGTTTTTAATTTTTTCTTTATTAAATAACTGACACTACTTAATATATTATAGAAAATGACCAAACCAATGCAACTTCCCATATGAAACCATAAATTGATTGGTATTAAAAAAGATATTGATAATAATACTAAACTAATTAACAATTCTTTTTTGAAGTTGGAACATAGCAGACCTAATGTTATATACATGAGTGGAAATATAATATATATCCCACTTAATATATCTTTACCGTCTCTCCATAAATATATCAATAATAACATTAATACACTTGGAACAATAATTTTTATAATTCTTTTCATTTTAGCCCCTCATAAAATATTATTTTTCTATCTCTTTTCCACAATTATATCACTTTTGTTTTGAACAAAAAACTCAAAACATCTAACCATTAACTTTGGAAAATAATCATACATTTAGCAATAACAGTAACCGCCCAAATTTAAAGTTCTGTAGCTCCGAACTTTTTATGTATATCTTTTTTTAATTTAACATTCCTATTTCATCTATTTTTATATAATCTATTATTAAATCAGCAGATTCAAAAGCCAAGTTATATCTATATCTTTCTCTACTATCTTCTATAAAATGTTTCATTACATCAAATAGTTTTTTTAATTCTTCTATTGTATTAATCCCAAAAAGTTCCTTCATCTTGCTTACTTCATATTTTGACTTTAATCTTATACTAAAGTCTCTTAAAGGACTGTTGAATCTTGAATTTCCCGTATATACATACGTTATTGGAAACCAATACCAAGTTTGATTGTTCAACAATAATATTGATAAATTATACAGTAGTAAATCCGCCTGTGTAAATTCTTGCTTTGTTATTTTAGGTTCATATATATTTTCTATCCATATCTGTGCCATACCACTATAATAATTATTACCATCCATCTCACATTTTGCTTTTGCAATAATATCATAATTATAACTATAAAAGTAGTAATTAATACTTGTAATATTATCAGAATATCCTTCTTGAAAATAACTTTTTGTGACAAAAGTATTTATCAATCTGTATTGTCTATGTTTGAATAATATCGCTATCAAATATATAAACGTTTCATGTATAAAACTGTCCCATACTTCTTGTTTTATACCTTGATTATGTTTGTTCCAATTTTTAATATCTTCATAAAAATCGCAAACGTCATCTATAAAATTGTCTTCTTTATATTGGTTCAAAAACATTTCAATTAATGTATTTCTGTACTCTAAAGAATTACTATATACTTGTATTTTAACTTCTTTTTTATTATTTTCTTCTGTTTCTTCTATTTTATCTTCACCCAATTTACACTTTTTAACTTCTTCTGCTAAAAGTTGAAATTTATTTATATTATCCTTTGTTTGTAATACTTTAGATTTTAATGAACTAGGACTATTTAAACTTTCATCAACCCATTTAGGCTTATTTCCTAACTTAGGTTTATAATATACTTGCCTTCCATATATGTGTTTAACCAATTTAACATATTCTTCATCGGAATTATCCTGTGTTAAGTCATAATGAAATTTACTTTTTAGATAAATTGGGACAAATACATTTCCATTTTCATCTCTATCAAAAACAATTGGAATAAACTTGCTTTGTTCAACATTATTATATACCTCATTAGATATAATTTGAGTTTCTATTCCAACACCACCGCTTCTGTTATCTGCTTTTTCTGTGTATTTTTTATCCAACAACATTAAAACAAAATTAACCTCTGGATCTTTAACACATTTTTCCATAAAATTTATAGTGTCATTTCCAGGTTGCATAATCCATTTATCTATAATTACCTCAATTCCATCACCCTGTAATCTTACTGCTAAGTTCATAACTTTATCTTCATACTCATTACTCGACCATGAATATGATATAAAAACTTTTGGATTTTCAATTTTTTTATCCACCTAAATTCCTCCTTGTTTTGAAAAAAGCAAAATAATCCTGTAATTGTTAATTACTCTCTTACTTTGCTTTTCTTTTGTATTATTTTATTCTAAATATTCTTTTAATCCTTCAACAACTTTATAAACCTTTGTCATTGGATTCCTTTTGGATGCTTGTCCATCTTTGTTTATCTCTTCCATATATTCGCAATTCCTTATTGCAGTATGTAACTTTCCTTCGCTTGTAACTTTATCAAAAATATTTACATCATTCTTCGTATACTCACCTAAACTATTTTTTTGAAATTCTTTGTTCAACTCATCCATCACATTATCTTTTGATATATATCTATTTACTTTCTTAAGATGTGATAATAACCAAAGTTCAAAATTCGGGTTAGACCATGCAACCTTATAATTACAATTTGCAATTGCTGAATCAAATTGCTCATCAGTATAATCGTCTTTATCAAATACTACCCAAACTTCCCCGTATCTCTTATTTGCATAGTTTACATACTTATCTGTATAATTCACTAAATCTGTAGTATTTTTTCCCGTTCCCTTAATGTCAATCTCAGGAATTAATACATCTACTTTTCTTCCATACTTGTCATTTATCTTTTTCTTCAACCCCTTAAAATAGTTTGGTTCAGTTTTCTCCCCTTCACATACAATCAAGTAATTAGCTGGTGCAAGCTTCTTACTCTTTAATTTGCTTTTTCGAGAATATTCTTGTTTTTTCATACGACATCAAATTCCTCTAATACTGGAATAGCACCATATCTTCCAGTTAAATAATCCTTGTTGTACGTTGCATCATTTCTAACTTTTTTTGCATTTCCCTCTTCATCTTCTATTATATAATCTGATAAAGAATAAATTTCTGAAACTCCATTTTTATCTTTTTCTGCAAACCATATTTCATCTCTTCTAAACGTTTCTTTGTTTAAATTTACTGTATCATGTGTTGAATATATTAACTGCCCATTCCCTTTATTAATATCACTATTATGAAATAAATTTATAATATATCTTGTAAGCAATGGATGTAACTTTGCGTCTAATTCATCAACGAATAATATCATTCCATTTTTCAATGCATCCATTAAAAAATCAAATAAATGAAACATTTTCATCGTTCCATTTGATTCTAATGAAAGAGGCAATGCATTTTTTCCTTCTTCAAAATTATGAACTAACTCGACTTTAATCACTCCATTAGTATTTTTTAATTCTTCTAAAGAATTTGGAGAAATATTTATTGAATCTATCGTTGCATCAAAAGTTCTTATAAATGTCAATAATTCACTTTTATATTTTTCATCTTCTACTATTCTTAAAGATATTCTTTTATTTAATGCATTTTCAAATTTTGGATCTCCTAAATCTAAATAATTAGCATTGATAAACCATTCATATACATTGTTAAAATCCTCGTTGTTTTTATCAATTTTTGTATAAACATTTAAAAATAAACTTCTTTCATCTATATTTGCTAGCCCTAGCAATTTATTTTTATTATCTTTAACTTTAATGTTGTTTCCAGTTCTTTCAAATATTTCATAAAATTTATTTATTCTTTTCTCATATAACCATTCAGAAATTATTTTATCTTTTAATATATCAAAACCATATTTATAAATCTTATTATTTTTTGCTAGTAGTTCTACCTCTAAACTTATTGGTTCATTATTTATCATAAAACTAAATACATTTTCTTCATCTAAAGGTGTATTTACTTTCGAATCATCACTTACTAATATTCTTTTTTTCATATAACTAAAAGCTTGTAATACATTTGTCTTTCCACTTGCATTTGCACCATATATAGCCGAAACTTTCAAATAATCTCCATTTTCTGTTTTGGCAATATTATACTCATGTTCTTTTAAAGATGTTGCTTCCATATCCAGACAATTTTCATTTTTAAAAGATTTAAAATTTTTAAAACTGAATCTAATTAACATTTTATTTCCCTCCGTTTCTATTATATTATATGCGATTTTTTATAAAATATCAATAATTTTTGAGATATTTTCTCATATTCTTATGTTTTTATTAAAATTTTAAAAAATTAAAATATACTTTCATTTTCTAATGGAACTATATCTTCATATAAACCAGTAAATTGAGAATTAAGTTGATTATTTTCATGATAATGTCCAAAATACCATTTTTCAAATGTGCATTTTTCTGAAATTTGCTGTAAATAATCTGTTAGAATATCTCTTTTATACGTTGGATTTATTAATTTTTGAATACTTGTTGGACAACAATGAGAAATAATGTAATCCACTTTGCAATTTACTTTTTCGAGATTTTTTATTCCATTTTCCATTTCTTCTTTTGTTGGAAGTTCTAAATCCCACCAAGAAAAATCTCTAATTCTAAAATATGCTCCCCTTTTACGATATTCATATATTCTTTCTTCTTCATCAAGATTTAATATTCCATCTTGTATATCATGCGATTTTGCTCCACCAAATGCAAAAAATTTTTTATTATCTATATCAAACACTTCTCCTCGCATTAAATGTAATACTGAATCTCTTATTTTGTGTACTCTACCACCTTTCCATTCTTCAACAGGACACTTATATAATCTTGTATAGTTTTCATGATTTCCATCCACAAATAAAGTAGTGAAATTTCTACTTTCTAACCAATCTAACATTTCCTTTTCATGACAACTTTCTTCTTCAAATGTCCAAACTCCGCCAAAGTCACCACAAATAATTAGATAATCATCCTTAGTCATTTCTGTTTGTATTGAAAATTTCTCTTCGTTTAATCTCTCAAAATTACCATGTGTGTCTCCTGTTATATATACCATTATCTCCTCCTATAGAATATGCTTCAATATTTACACCACTGCTAATTCATTATTGCTTTCAAGATACAGAGTGCTCCATATGAGCTGAACCCAAATTATTGTACTTATATTCTTTTTTTGTTTTTTCTCATACTAATCCCCTAAAGTATTGTATCAACATTATTCTGCAAAGTTTGTCGAACATTGTCGAAGAAATATAATTTTCGACAATAATCTTCTTTTATTTCTTTATAATTTTTGTTAGTAGTTTAATTTTTTCTTTAAAACTATTGACTTTTTCTTTAAATTAGCATATACTATATTAGTATTACATCGCGGGGTGGAGCAGTTGGCAGCTCGTCGGGCTCATAACCCGAAGGTCGAAGGTTCGAGTCCTTCCCCCGCAACCACATTAAAAGAGATTTTACTTTTTATAGTAAAATCTCTTTTTTAATATTGCTCCTACATTATTCTATTTATTTTGTTTGTGAAATTAATTGTTTTTTATTAGCATGTTTAATTATCGCTAGTGCATCTACAGCTGTTGGTTCTGCATCATCTCCACAAACTATGCGTCCTGCTTCTGTAAATACTTCACTTGTGAAAGGTATAGCATCATTTAAGTGTTTTATTAATGCTAACGCATCAATTGCATTTATTTTTCCATCTCCTGTTGTATCTCCATAAATTACTACATTATATTCCGCTGCCCAATATCTAATACTACCGTCAGGGTAAGTAGTTTGTTCTTCACCATTACCACCAATTTTTATTTTTGTTCCAGTTCCAAATGTCGCATCATCTTCCAAAGTTTCATCAGCAATGTTACATACTGAATATCCATTATCAATGTTAAAGTTCTTTACTAACTCACTTACTTTTGTTTTCTCCAAGTCAAATCCAGAAACTAAGTGTAAATCGTTTCTATCCAAAGCTACGAGATTGCCATTTTTGAACATTTTAAATGGAACTTCGCACCAATCACCAAAAGAAATTCTAATGACATAACTATCAATTTCATTTAAAATACCGTCACAATTAGTATCACTATTTACCAACGCCTGATTAGAAAGTTCGCATCCTTCCTCACCATTTAAATATTGATCTAAAAGATGTGCATCCATTGTTGTTATTTTACCATCTAAATTAACGTCACCATATCTAATAGGCAAAGTTATAGTAGAAGCTAGACTTTGCTGTAATAATTCTTTATCAATCGCATCAACAACTCCATCTAAATTAACGTCAGCATTTTCTAATTGTTGCTCTGTTAATTCTTTAGTTCCTTCAATATATTGACCAATTAGTGTTGCATCTCCTATATCAGTTGCTCCATTCAAATCTACATCACCAAAAGCAACCGTTTTTATGCTTGCTAAGCTATTTGTAGTGAAGTCGATAACATCAGGACTTACTAAGTTTCCATCAGCTACGCAGTCAACCCCAGTAAGTTGTACAATAGTTTCACCTAAATCTATTGTTTTAAAATTGAGGTTTATACTCATAATATCAACATCATCAAAGGACACAGTTGACAAAATCAATGTACCCGGAGTTTCTACATTATAATAATCCATTCCCAATATTTTTTCTTCACCGTTAGAATCCTCACAAGTTGCCTCAACAAACTCTAATTTTTTTTCATCATATTTTAAAGTAAATCCAATAGCCTGAACATCCCCAAGCCAAGTTGAATTACCTTTAAAACTTTGCCATTCAACACTAACTTCAACATTTTCTCCCAAATTATATACATCTGTATTGCTTCTTGTATAAATTTTTAGTGTTGTTCCGTCAATCTCTGATAAGTAAGGCAATGTTTCATATCCTTCCCATCCACAGATATGTCTTTCGATTATTGTCCTGTCATTTGTAGTTACTATTCCGTCTAAATCAACGTCCGCATTCGTTTTACCTTCTTCTGTTAAGGTATATTCTTCCCATCCTGCTAAATATCTTTCTAAATACATAGTATCCATATCATCAACAATACCATCACAATTTACATCTCCATATAATAGATTTTCATTTATTGCAAATGAAATCATTGGTGTTAATAGCACAAATAACATTGTTAATATTATAATTGTTTTTAAAATTCTTTTTTGTTTTTTCATTTTTTTACTTCCTTCCTATAAATTTTTTCATAAAAATAATTATGATAGTTAAGGTAATTATTAGTAGTACATAAATAATTTTATAGTCCCCTGATATTTTTAATATTAATTCTCCATCTACATATTTAGCTGGTATCTCAAGTTCCCCAGTTGCAAATCCTCCATCTATTGTAGTTGTAAATTTTGCTTTCCCACCTTTTTTAATTTTAAAAATATATTCTATTTCTGTTTTATCTGTATTATCTAAAGAAACCCATGATGTTTTTAGTACCCCCTGTTTTTCATCATTAGTAACATATACATCATCTATATCAGATCTTATATATTGCACTTTGTTTGTATCGTAATTCAATTCAAAATCTGCTGCTTGCATACCTTTATTCCATGAAACTCTTATTTTTATTTCATCTTCAACTTTAATCTCTTCTTTATTAGTACTTATTGTTAATATAAGTTCATTTGCAAAAACTGGTGCTTGCAAAATTATCAATGCAAAAATAGCTACTATTATTATTAATATTTTTTTCGTTCTCATATTACCTCCTATATATCTGAAAATTTTCTATTTTTAATAAAAAATACTACTGATAACATTCCTATAATAATAATAGTAATTAACATTGTTGTTTCAATTCCCGCTTTTGGTAATGGAATTTGTGCTATAGAGTCGTCTTCTTGATCTTCTAAATTTGCATTCTCATCACTTGGTACTTGATTGTTATCTGGTTCTTCAGGGGATTCAGAATTTTCTGGATTTTCCGGAGTTTGGTTAGTTTCATCTTTTGCTTCTACTGTTATAGTTTTTGTTCCTGATGTTGAAATATCATAACTAGTTGGAGTTACTAAATTCCCATCAGCAAATGCTGAAACTTCTTTAATCCCTATATTAGTTTCGCCCTCTTTTAATGTTTTAAATTGAAATTTCATTTGTGCTAAATCTGTTCCTTCAAGAGATGCCCAATTTATAGATATTTCTCCTGCATTTTTACTGTTATAAAAGTTTTCATTTATACTAGCTGATACAAATTCTAATTTTTCATAATCATATCCTATTTTAAAACTTGCCGCTTGCATCTTTTCCTTCCAATCTACTGTAACATCTATCGTTTCACTAACTTTATATTTATCTTTATCTGTTGTTACAATTAATGTTAATGTACTCGCAAACACTCTTGTTTGAAAACTTATTATTAGAACTAACATAAATATTAGAATTTTGATTGATTTTTTTATTTTCAAATTTTCACCCCCTATTTTTCGATGAATAAATTGTAAAATTTTCTCATTTTCAGAGATAGTATATCAATCATGATGAAAAAAGTAAATACTTTTTTCACAAAATATTGTGTTTTTTTAAATATTTTTACTATTATTTTGTGTTGTAATAAATTCACATAAATTGGATAATATAAGTGTAGTTGTTGGGGGTTTTTCGAATGAATAATGAAGATAGAAAAAAAGAAATTGCACAATATATTGGGAAAAAAGTTCTTGAATTAAGAAAAGCAAAAAAAATGTCTAGAGAACAATTCGCTGAAAAAACAAATTTATCCGCAAATTTTATATATGAAGTTGAAAATGGAAATAGCATACCTGGAGGTATTGCTATAATAGATATATGTAACTTCTGTGAAATTGCACCCTCAAATTTATTAGGAAAATATTTAGATACTAATATTTATACAGCTTCAGAATTGATAAACACTAATTTTCAAAAATTGTCAAGTTATGATAAAAAATTAGTTATTGATATGATAAATTTATTAGCAAATAGATAAAGATAAACAATGCTTATAAAAGCATATGTTTATCTTTTTTATTCTCCAAAACCACCCAACTTGACATAATCCAAATTTTAATATATAATATAAAAACAAAAAACATAGAAAGGAGCATCAAAATGCCCAGTTTACTACAGCAACAGTTCGAGCGGTACAAAAAAGCAAATCCGAACGAACTAACACCACTAGAATTAGTCGAACTGCAGAAAGAGATTAATAAGTCGCGTACAGGTGTAGACTCTGACCAGCAATTAGACTTCTTACTCTGGTGTAACGGCCATCCATCCCGGCAAGAACTTTTCGCCAAATACCTAATGAAATATTTACCCAAAAGACCCGGTGTAAAAATCTTAGAAGTCGGCTGTGGCCGAACCGCAAAGTTATCCCGCATTTTAGCCGAAAAAGGCTTCATAATGACATGTATCGACCCCAAGGTAGACTCCTCTTTGTTAAATGGAATCACATCCATCAAAGCAAAATTTGACTACCGCAAATTCGATTTGTCAGAATATGACTTTATAATCGCCCAAGAACCATGTGATGCCACAGAGCATATCATTAGGGCATGTACAAGTCAGGATAAACCATTTATCGTCTCACTATGTGGCACTCCCCACAGATTAATTTCTGGAGAAATGCCCAAAAATTATCAAGACTGGTTTGATTATCTTTGGAAAATTGCTAGAGACAAAACCAAATTGGTTTGGCTGTCATTAGATCCTTTTTCTAAAACTCCAATCATTAGAAGCAATCAGTTCTAATGACTACATTCCCATAATAGTTTCTATTATGGGAATTCTTTTTTAAACTGTAATCAAACTTTTCATATTCTCAAACTTAGCATCACCAATTCCGCTCACATTTTTAATCTCATCAATAGAAGAAAACTTACCATTCTCATTTCTATACTTAATAATCTTTAATGCAAGAGAAGGACCAATACCAGGCAAAGTCTCAAGTTCAGTCTGAGTAGCAGTATTAATATTAACAACACTATATCCACTAGAAAAACTGCCACCCGAGCTAGTCTTATCTCCTCCTCCCGTACCACTAGAACCACTTCCAGCGCCATCAGAACGGCCACTCACGTCACTTGCCCCATCACCAGAACTCATTGTAATATACTCAAAATCAGGATTATTTTTCAAATCATCACTATCAGGAATATTAATTTTCATACCATCCTCCAAAACATAAACCAAATTAACTTTAGAAATATCAGCTTTTGCCGTAGTACCACCAGCAGAATTAATAGCATCAACAATTCTACTATTTTCATTCAAAATAACAACACCAGGAACATTAACCTCTCCAGTTATATAAACATATATTTTCGATTCGTCACCACTGCCATCGCCACTCCCCTTTGCCTCTCCCGACTCTCCACCAGCAGACACATCACCATTTGTCTCACCTAAAGTTTCATCTGCCTCTTCAAGCACCAAATCAGTTTCTTCATCTGCCATAATCCCAGACATCTTATCCAATCCGCTCCTCCGCCCCATCTTCAGAGTCGCCATCAGTATTCAAATCAGCACCACTCACCAAAACTTCTTCTTCCCTAGTAATATCTCCATTTGTTTTAAAAGTATACTCATCAATAGCTTTATGTGCAATAAAATACACCACGCAAACAATCACAACACAAATTATAAGAACAACATACTTATTTTTTCTTAATCTTCTCATAAAAACCTCCTTCAAAAAAATCTAAAAAACTACAATTTCACATACGCATCACCTCACAAAATATAAAAAAGTTCTTGAAAATAATTATCAAATACGATATCATATTAATGCATTAACCAAACAAGGAGAATTAACAAATGAAAATCAAAAAACAGTTATTAATAACTTTAATGATAATTTCGATATTTTTAAGCCCATTAACATATACAAACCCAGTCCAAGCCACCAACAACGCTAAAACCAGCTCTACCACAAGCAGCACTTCACCGACGCCAAACTTTACAGTTTCAGCAGAAGGTGCAGTATTAATAGATTCAAAAACAGGAAAAATCCTATATGGAAAAAATGAAAATGAAAAATTATATCCAGCAAGTACAACAAAAATAATAACAGCAATAATAGCAATTGAACATTGCAAACCAACAGATAAAATCACAGCAAGTTATGATGCTGTAATGTCTCTACCCGCAGGATATTCAAATGCTGCAATACAACCAGGAGAAACACTTACATTTCAGGAATTATTAGAAATGTTTTTAATAAAATCTGCTAATGAAATTGGAACAATTTTTGCAGAACACATTTCTGGAAGTGTAGAAAATTTTGCAACATTAATGAATCAAAAAGTTGCATCACTTGGGTGTAAAAATACACATTTCACAAATCCAAGTGGAATACATGATGCAGAACATTATTCAACCGCTTATGATATGGCACTTATAGCACAATATTGTATGAAAAACGAAACATTTAGAAATGTTGTTTCAAAACCTTCTTGCACAATCGCACCAACAGACAAATATGAAGAAAGATATTTTAGAAATACTAATGATTTGCTTAATACTCATAGTGACTATTATTATGAATATGCAATTGGAACAAAAACAGGATATACAACTCAGGCTAAACGTTGCTTAATTGGAGCAGCCTCAAAAGATAACCTTGAATTAATAACAGTTATTCTTGGAGATAGTCCTACAATGGACGACTCTCGATATCTTGATACAATTAAAATGTTTGAATATGGATTTTCTAATTATACAACACAACAAATTGCTACTAAAAATAATATAATTAAAGAAATTACAGTTGAAAATGCTACAAAAGAAACTGAAAATTTATCTTTACTTTTAAAAGATGATTTAATAGCTCTAACCCCTAAAAATATGGCATCAGCTGGTTTGAATCCTACAATAAAATTAAACGAAATAATAGAAGCTCCTATTTCAGAAGGAGATGTTCTTGGAAAAATAACTTATACAATTGAAGGTATAGAATATTCTTCAGATTTAATTGCTAGTCACAGTGTAGAAGCATTTGATTTAAAAACCACTTTAATGCAAATAGCTTTAGCATTATTTGTATTATTTATATTATCAAAACTGTTTTTGCCTAAAAAGAATTCTAAAAAAAGAAATTATAAGAATAAAAAATATAATTCTAAAAAACGTACGACTTATAAAAAATCTAATGATTCAATTTATAAATTTTAATTTTATGGAAGCCTAGCTAACTAGGCTTCCTTTTATTTGTTATAATCTTTTCCTAATATTATTGAAATATCTACAGCACTTGAACTTACTGAACTTGTTGAAACATTACCAACTCCAAGAAGTTCTTTTATATTGTCTGTAAATTTTGTATCTACATCTGTTTTATTTATAATTGTTGTTTTTGATGTACTTGTTGTTGCTTTTGTTGTTACTTGATACCCTTTGTCTTTTAATAACTTTTTAACTGCTGTTAATGTTTTATCAGATTCAGTACCATTTATTAATTCGATTTTTATTTTTGATGTTTCTGTTTTGCTTATATCTGTTGTTTCATTTGTTGTTGGAGCATTATTTTCTTTGTCTCCATCTTCAGGAACATCAGATTCAGACCCATCTCCATCAGTTACTTCAACTGGTTCCTCCTCACCTGTTCCATATAATTGTTCCATTAACGCTTCTGTTTCTTTTTCATTTGGAATAAAGAACCATAATGGATATGTTGGTGGTCCATATGAACCTCCTGGTATTACTGCACTTTGAATTGTGCTTATATCTATATTTACAGCATAAGGCACATAATCTTTTATTGTTGAAATTGATAAATTGGTCTCCACATATTCATATACTAAGTCAATAATGTCTTTAATTTTTAAGATATTTTTTGCTTGAAGTGTTTGTTTTGCAGTTGCCATTATGAACTCTCTTTGAGTTCTCATTCTTCCATAATCGTCTCCGCCATATTCTTGTGAATATGTTTTTCCTTTATTATTTTTTCTAAATCTTAATAATTGTTCTGCTTTATTTCCATCTATAAGTTGCAATCCGGGTTGTAAATTTATATGTAAATTTTGTGATTTATCATCATATACCATTCCACCCTCTACATATGGAACTTCATATTCTACTCCGCCTATTATATCAACTAATTCTATTAATGCTTGATTATCTATAACCATATAATATTTTACATCTAGCCCTGTTAATTTATTAACTGCTTCTAGTGTTTTTTCTGGGCTTTTTCTATATAATGCATTTATTTTATCAGTTCCTGATCCTGTTGTTGGATTTTTTCCTACAAATGTGTCTCTTGGAATTGATAATAATGATGCAGCTTGCGTTTTTGGATTATATGTTCCCACAATTATTGTGTCTGTTAATTCAGCACCTTGATCAGTGCTTTTTCCCATCAACAATACTTGCAATGGTTCTAAATTTTTAAGTGTTTCTTCATTATGCCCAACTAATATTGAAAGCATTCCTTGTAATCCTCCACCATTTTGCTTTGATTTATATATAAATAATCCTAGTAATGCAACTAATATTAGAATTAGTACAATTAGGATTTTTCCCCATACTTTTGATTTCTTTTTCTTTTTAATTTTTTTATCTTTTTTATTTATCTCTTCTTTTCTTTTGTTATTTTGTTGTTTAGCCATTTTCTCCTCCTATTTCCAATGTTACCATTTAACTATAACAAATTTACATGCATTTTTCAATAAAAATAGCATATTTTTACAAAAAATTCACATTTGTTAAATATTTTACTTTAAAAATTAAATTTAATGAAAAAAATAATATATAACTATTGAATTAAGTCAAGACCCCCGACGAAGACCCAGAATATGTTTTGACTATGAAATAGTTATATATTATTTTTTATTTATATAATATTTATCTAAAGTAAAATATTTAACAATAAGTTATTGTTGTAGAAGAATTTTGTTACGTAAGAGCTATCAATAGCATCAGAAATAGCTGTGCTAGCTGTAAAGCTTACTACTACACTTACAATTGCAAGAACAACATAAATAATTAGTAATGCTTTTATAAGACCATATAAAATTCCTCCAACATCATCAAGTTGTTTTAAAATAGGTAATGAAGTTATAGCATCAGCAACAAAAGTTAATGCAAATAATATAACTCTTACAGCTGTAAATATACCAATAAATACAATCAAATTTATAATTTTAGTAGCCATTGCTCCTGCTGTTTCATAAACAACTTCATTTTTTGTTTCATTTACAGCATTTCCAATTTCAGTTTCTAGCATACTTAAAATTCCAACATATTTAACTTGCCCTTCACTAACTCCTTCAGGTGCAAATGTTTCAACAATTGTATTTTCTATCATTTCATCAAACTCTGTCTTTTCTACTATTAAGTTTGTTATTGGTTTGTAAAATATTACTGATAATATTATCGCAGCAACTACTGCAATTAATCCTACTGCTAAATTAACTAATCCTTTTCTATAGCAAAGATATACATTTAATGCTATTATTGCAACTACTATTACATCTAAAATTATTCCCATATTTCCCTCTCCTTATAAATTTATTATTTGAATTTTATCTTTATAAACTATTCCAATTAAGCCTTCAGCCATTACTATATTATTTATTTCTACTTCAGAAATATATTTTTTTAATAATATTCCATATTTATTTATTATATGTAGTTCTGTTCCAAAATTTATAGCAATTTTATTTTCTGAAGTATTAACAGCTTTTGCAACATCTTCTGATAAATATTGTTTTTCTTTTAAAGTCTCTGGATTTATAATTCTCACTTTTGTATCTGCTGTATATTCTCCTGTTGATACTTCCTCTAACAGCGCAATTCTGTTATTAAGTTCTATTGTTGCAAAATCTAATTTTGCATTCTCTAATTTCAATATTTCTGTACTTTGTTTGTCTTGTAACACTTCTATTTTATCATTATACATACAAACAAGTTTATTTTGTTCTTGATATTCAATATTCATAATTAATTTATCTGTTGGTGCTTCATATTTATAAATTGTAGCTTCTTTGGGATTTGTTTGTGCTAATTCCATTGAAACTATTTGTATGCTTGATGAGATAATTATTCCAGATATATCAACTTCAGCAATTGCTAAGTATTTACTATCTTGTGAAATACTTATATCCGCTACTCTTGCAGTTACTAAATTTGTTTTGAATATCTCTTTTCCGCTTCTGTTATATACATCTATTATTGATTTATAACTAGCATTTGCAAATACTACTGAAACGTGGCCATTTCTACTTACCGCCATTTTTGTAATATTTCCTTCTACTTCGTTTTCAAATACCTTTTCTTTACCACAAATTAAATAGAACTTCTTTCCTTCTTCCTCACATATTGCCATATATCTTCCTGCAGAAGTAAATACTGCTTTGTTAATGTCTAATTCTATTTCATCAACTTTTGTTCCCACTTTATTGTAAAATTCTAATTTCTTTTTCCTAAATACACAAATATATTTATCATATGCATAAACTTGTGTGTTTTCATCTCCATCAATCTCTATGTATTTGGTATTTTCTTGTAATAATTCTTTCCTAAAGATTTTTTCATCACATAAAGTTCTGAATTCTATATTGAAAAAATATACTCCAATAAGCACCATTATTGCTATTATAATTAACAATATAAACACTAATGTTATGACTTTTCGTACTTTTCCTTTTCGTTGATTCTGTAGCCCTTCAGCCCAAAAATCTTTCATTCTTTTCTCCTTATCTTTTGATATTTGCTTATATTATATCATAACACACTTTTTTTGCAATAAGTTTTTTTCCTTAATATTAAAATAATTTGTATAATACCTAGATACCCAAAAAGTGGATATACAAAATTGACTAATTTTGAAAACCCAAAATTGGAAATTATCAAACTAGTTATACACATAAAAATAACAAACTGTGTATAACTTTTTTTGTTTTTGCTGATATTTTGCAAAAATCCTATTCCAATTGAAATTGCAGTAGTGAAAATTGATGATAAAATAATAAATGCATAAATAATTTTAAATTTTGCAAAAAAGGTTCTTATTATATAAACTATTGGCATTTCTAAAGTTGAAATTTCTACATCTGATTTCATTAATAACATGTAAATCATTACAGACATTATTATCATCAAAATTCCACTTATGATGGCAATATATTTAATATTTTGTTCTTTTGTAATTTGTTTTCTTAACGATATCAAAACAGGTATCAATAATATCATATTGTAACTACAATAACTAATACTACTTAATATCCAACCTTTTTTCATAATAGGAAGTTCTGTTGCGGCTTGTGTGCTGAGTAAGTTCATTCCACCTATTATGACTATAAACAAAATTAATACAGGAACAATATATTCACTTACTTTAAGCACACCTTTTACACTTGTAAAAAATACAATTGCTGTCATAAATGCCAGTAAAGCACTTCCAAGAATTCTATTTATTCCAATTTCTTGTTCAAAATATGCTCCAAATCCTGCTATCATTATATAAAAAGTTACTAATAGCAATATATTTAAAACTATATTTATTGCTTTAGTAACTTTTTCGTTTTTTATAAATATTTTTAAAAATTCATCATAATTATTTATTTTATTTTGATATATTATTTTTAGACTTTTATATATTGTAATACTAATTAGAGAGCATGTAATTATTAGGCCTATTAGTCCTATTACGCCATATGAATAAAAAAATGAATATATTTCTTGTCCTGATGCAAACCCCGCACCAATTAATGCTCCTATTATAACTAACACAATTGAAAATATTTCTCTCATATACACCTCTTGTATTAGTATATTAATATTATTTGGATTTATACCATCAATCTGGGGCCATGCTCAATCTGCTAGCAGATTGAGCATGGCCCCACGTTGCTGTTTTTTTATATACTTCTTCTTCTAACTGCCCAAACAACTACACCTGCACCAATTATTAAAACTGGAATCACAAATATTATTGTTTTAATCATAACATCTTCTTGATCTGAAACTGTATAGTATTCTCTTTCATCTGTTTTTCTTATTGTAATAGTATCTGTTCTTTCTGTTAAATGAGAAATTGAATTTAATATAACATCTTCATTATTATATAATTGTATTGCATAAGTATAATATTGTCCACCTATTAGAACTTGCATATTTGATGCCATAAGTTCACTTGAAAATATTATTAATTCTGAACTTGTTTCATCAGATATTTTTTTGTCTACTCTAGCTGCAACTATGCTAGAGCCTTCTTCTGAATCTTTATCTGTTCTTGATGTTGAATTTGTTTCAAAGTTTGTTCTTACAAAAGCTTTTTCACTTGTTGTAGCTATTGTTTCATATGTTACACCAAGTTCTTCTAATTTTGTTTCATCTGCAAACTCAATTTTTCCTGCATCAACAAGACACATTTTTAATGACATATCAATATCACTCATATAGCTTGCGCTTGCTTCTGTAATTATTAATTCAGGAGATCCTGATAACATTTTACTTGTATCTTGTTCAAATATTGCACCATATCCTAATGATATTCCATATTGTGCTAATACTTGATCAAAGTTTGGTGTGTCTACTTCTAATATATTTTGAGATGAAAGTATTAAAATTTTTCCACCTCTATTGATGTATTCTAATATTTTATCTCTTTCTAATTCTGATAAATCTTGTTTTAATGTTGTAATAACTAAACAATCACAGTCTTCAGGCACATTTCCTTTTGATAATATGTCTAATTGATCAATCTCATTTGCTTCACTTTCTAATCGATACAATACAGCTGATAATATTTGTTCAGGAGCATAATATGTTTTTCCTGTAAGTACATATATTTGTGGTTTTTCTTCTAAAGTTACTTCCATAATTGCATTTGTTACAGCTTCTTCTACTGTATCAATTGTTTCATATGATGAATAATCATATGTGTACAAATCATCAACAGTCAAAACTTTTTCTCTCTCACCATTTTTTACAACTACTAATAAGTCTGTACCAGTTATTTCATATTTTGTTTGTAAATCAACTCTTGTTGTTATATCTTCAATTTTTTCAATTGTTACCTTTTGGCTAGCATTTTCATATTTTTGAATATAATCAGTTGCTTGTGTATATTCTTTCATATTTATTAATTGAATTGTTATTTCATCTTCTAATGATTTAAGCTTGCTTTTTGTTGCTTCTGTTAAAGAATATAATTTTTTAGTTGTAAAATCTAAGTCATCAATTTCTAGATTTTTTGCAAGCATATTTATTCCTACATAACCAGCTATTACTAGAGCAACTAATATAACTGTTGTTGTACCTTTTAATAGCCATTTATTTGTAATAAGCTCGAAAAGCTTTTTCATTCCATTTTTTATCTTTCCAAAAAACTTTTTCACTCTTTCCCTCTCCTATCTATTTTACCAATTTTCTTCTTTGCATTACTATAATTGTGAAAGCTATAAACATAGCAGCAAATGCTACAGCGCCTACAACTTCAGCTAATGAAACTAATCCATATGGGAACTTTTGATAAAAGTTCATTATTGATATATCTGGAAATTCGTCTCCTAAATTAGGTAAGAATATTGACATTAGCATAAATGCAATTGTTATAATTCCTGCTATTACTTGGTTTTCTGTTATACTTGATGCAAACATTCCTACTGCAATTCCAGCTCCACTTACTAGTACAAATCCTAACATATATACTAGTACTAGAGATAAGCTTGGATTTCCAAAATAGCACATTATTCCAAAATACATAAATGATGCTAATAGTGCAATAACTATTACACCAACTGCTGCTAAGAATTTACCTAATACTACACCTGTAATACTAACTGGTGATGTTAATATTAATTGTTCTGTTCCATTTTTTCTTTCTTCTGCAAACATTCTCATTGTTAATATTGGTACTGTAATTATTAATCCATAAAGCACCCCATAAGAATACAATGAGCCTAAATCTACACTACCATAAGCTACTGTAGTTAAATAAAAGAATATTGTAAATACTAATAATAATATTCCAATTACTACATATCCTATTGGAGATAAGAAGTAACTTTTAAGTTCTTTTTTAAATACTGTCCACATTATTCTTGTCCTCCTTTTTGTTTCTTTTCAGCTTTTTTCAATTCTTTTAGTTTTTGCTTTTCAGCTTTCTTTTCCATTTTTTGTTGTTTCTTTTGCTCTTTTAATTGTTTTTTATCTAACACTTCTTCTGTTTCAACTTCTTGTTCTGCATTTTCAGCTTCAGTGTTAATTAATTGCATAAATGCATCTTCAAGTGTAGCATCTATTTTTTTCATTTCAAATATAGTTATTCCTTCTTTTGCAAATGTTTCAAAAATATGCTTTCTTAAATCTACATCTTCTTCTGCAGTTATTATGTATTTTTTAGTATTATCTTCATTTTCTTTTACAAGTTTTATGTCTTGTACATTTTGTAATTTGTCTTTTATTGAGTTCATTTTGTTTTCAGGATCTTCTACAGTTACATATACAGAATTTTCTTTAATAACTTTCTTTTCAAGATTTTCTGGAGTATCTACTGCTACTATTTTTCCTTTATTTATTATAATAACTCTATTACATATTTGACTTACTTCTGATAATATATGAGAACTTAAAATTACAGTGTGATCTTTTCCTAATTCTTTAATTAAAGCTCTTATTTCTGTTACTTGTTTTGGATCTAGACCAACTGTTGGCTCATCAAGTATTATTACTTTTGGATTACTTACTAGTGCTCCTGCCAAACTTACTCTTTGTTTATAACCTCTTGAAAGATTTCTTGTTAATTGATTTTGTACTTCAATTAATCCTGTATCTTCAAGGGCTTTTTGAACCATTGCTTTTCTTTCTTTTCTTTTTACACCTTTTAGTTCTGCCATATATGTTACAAACTCTTTTGCGGTTAAATCACCATATAATGGCACTCCTTCTGGCATATATCCGATTTGTCTTTTGGCTTTTTTAGGTTTTTTAGATATATCATACCCATCTACAAGAATTCTTCCTGATGTTGATTCAATAAATCCTGTAATCATATTCATTGTTGTACTTTTACCTGCACCATTTGGGCCTAAAAATCCTACAACTTCTCCTTCTTCAATTTCGAAATTGATTTTGTCTACGGCTGTAAAGGTTCCGTATCTTTTTGTAATATCTTCTACTTGAATCACGATTTTTCCTCCTCTTTATTTGTATCTGTGCACATATTACCATTTTCTTTTACTTTTGTAAAGTTTTTTCACTCAATTTTCACAAATTTCTTTAGGGAAATAGGGACCTGGTCCCTTTTTATGCAAAAAGGGACCGGTTCTTTTTTTCAGATTTCTTCATAATATTTACAAAGTGGAGGTTGTATATGCAGTATTTGTATCCTTTTATAATTGCTTTTATGTTTATTTTCTTTTCTGAATTAGGTGATAAAACTCAAATTTTGGTTTTATCTTTTTCTGCTAGAAACAAAGCCTCAAATATATTATTAGGTGTTGCTTTAGGCACACTTCTTAGTCATGGCTTAGCAATTGCTTTTGGTAGTCATATTGGACTGATTGGAAATAATAATTTTATATGTTATTTGAAAATTTTTACATATTTTACTTTCTTGTTTTTCGGAATTACAGGCTTTATAAAGCATAAAAAATCCGCTTCTGTTGAAGAAAATACAGAAACTAATTCTAAATCTCGTATTATAAAATTTTTAAGTTCATTAAGTAAAAATTGTGTTTTTATTGTTGCTTCAAGTATTGCTGTTGGAGAACTTGGAGATAAAACTTTTTTAGCTTCAATTGGCCTAGGCTTGCAATATCCTTTGTTTAAAATTTCTCTTATTTGTGGTTCAATTTGTGGTATGGTTGCAAGTAATTCCATTGCTATATTTTTCGGGAAGTGGTTGGGTACAAAAGTTTCTGCTTCTACTATAGAAATCTTGTCTAATATTATTTTTGTATTCTTTGGATTGATTGGACTCTTAGGATTTTTTATATAAATATGCAAAAAAGAACCGGCACTGAATGCACCGGTTCTTTTTTTATTCTATTCCAAGATATTCATTATAAGTAACTTCTCTATCAATAACTTTATCAAATTTAATATCAATAATTCTATTAGCAACTGTTTGTGTAAGTTGATGGTCATGGGAAGTAAATAAAATATTACCTTTAAATTTGCTCATTCCATCATTAACAGATGTAATACTTTCCATATCTAAGTGGTTTGTTGGTTCGTCAAAAATTAGGAAATTAGCTCCTGAAAGCATCATTTTTGCTAATACACATCTTACCTTTTCCCCTCCAGAGATTACTCTAGCATCTTTTAATGATTCATCTCCAGAGAATAGCATTCTTCCTAAAAATCCTCTAACATAAGTTTCATCTGGATCTTTAGAATACTTTCTTAGCCACTCTGTTAGATTTTCATCTGTATCAAATAAATAGTTGTTATCTTTAGGGAAATATGATTGTGTTATTGTTGTTCCCCATATTAATTCACCTTCATCTGGTTCAATCTCACCAGCAATGATTTGGAACAATACTGTTTTTGCATTTTCATTATCAGCTAAAAATGCTATCTTATCCCCTGTTTTAACTGTAAATGATACATTGTCTAAAATCTTTTCACCATTTATTGTTTTAGATATATTTTTAACTTGTAAAATTTCTTTTCCTGGTTCTCTATCTGGTTTGAAATCTACATATGGATATTTTCTATTTGATGGTTTTATTTCATCTAACTCAATTTTTTCTAATGTTTTCTTTCTTGATGTAGCTTGTTTTGACTTTGAAGCATTCGCACTAAATCTTGCAATAAATTCTTGCAATTCTTTGATTTTTTCTTCTTTCTTTTTGTTTTGTTCTTTCATTTGTTTTAATGCTAATTGGCTTGATTCATACCAGAAATCATAGTTTCCTGGATATACTTTGATTTTACCAAAGTCAACATCAGCTATATGTGTACATACTTTATTTAAGAAATATCTATCATGTGATACTACAATTACAGTATTTTCAAAATTGATTAGAAATTCTTGTAGCCAGTTAATACTTTTTAAGTCTAAGTCGTTTGTAGGCTCGTCTAATAGTAATACATCTGGATTTCCAAATAATGCTTGTGCTAATAATACTTTTACTTTTTCTTTAGCTTCTAATTCACTCATTAATTTGTAATGATTATCTGGGATTATTCCTAAATCATTTAAAAGCATAGCTGCATCTGATTCCGCATTCCAACCATCTAATTCAGCAAATCTTTCTTCAAGTTTTGCAGCTTTCATTCCATCTTCTTCTGAAAAATCTGGTTTCATATATATTGCATCTTTTTCTTTCATGATATCGTATAATTCTCTATTTCCCATCATTACTGTGTCTATTACAGTATATTCTTCAAATGCAAAGTGATCTTGTTTTAATACAGAAATTCTTTCTCCTTTTTCTAAAGACACATCACCTTTGCTTGGTTCAATTTCTCCTGATAATACTTTTAAAAATGTTGATTTTCCTGCTCCATTTGCTCCTATAATTCCATAACAGTTACCTTTTCCGAATTTAATATTTACTTCTTCAAATAAAACTCTTTTCCCAAATCTAACTGTTACTCCATTTGCGGTTAGCATATTTAAATCATTCCTTTCTTCTCTTTTCTCGCCTATATACTATACCACAATTTTAGAATTTAAACAAGCCCTTTTATATATTTATGGAGTAAGCGGGTAAGCTAAAATGGATATATTACTATTCCGTGGCAAAAACATATCACGGGTCTTCGCGTAGGTCTTTGCCTTACTTCATAGTAATATATCCATTTTAGCTTACCCGCTTACTCCTAAATCACATGAAACTTGGGTTGCATTTTTTGTCGATTTATGGTATTTTATATGCAAATAGAGGTGATGTTATGAAAAAAACATTTATTATTTTAGTTTCAATAATTATATTAACTTTAGTATTTTTATTTGCAATAGAGCATTCTTCAACAGAAGAGCTGCCTGCAAGTGGCGAAATAATGCAAGAAGAGCCTAAAGAAGAAGAACTACCTGTAGTAATAGAAGACCAACATTTTACAATGAGTGTTGTTGGAGATATTATGTGTCATAATAGCCAATACAAAGATGCTTATGTTTCTTCAAAAGGCACTTATGATTTTTCTTATGTTTTTGAAGATATCAAAAACTATGTTAGTGAAGCTGATATTTCAATAGGAAACCTTGAAACTACTTTTGCTGGAAAAGCTAAAGGTTACAGCAATTACCCTAGATTTAATACACCTGAACAATTAGCTTATAATTTGAAAGATTTGGGAATTGATGTTCTTTCAACTGCTAATAATCATAGTATGGATACAAATTTTGATGGTGTTGTTAGTACTCTAAATTATTTAGATGATGCTGGAATTTCACATACTGGAACAAACGCAACTGCAGAAGCTCAAAATGAAATTTTAATTAAAGAAGTAAATGGTGTTAAAATTGCATTTTTAGCATTTACCTATGGTACTAATGGAATTCCTATTCCAAGTAGTAAACCTTTTGCAGTTAATTTAATTGATGATAATTTTATATTACAACAACTTTCACTTGCAAAAGAACAAAACCCAGATTTAATTTGTGTAAATATGCATTGGGGATATGAATATCATACAAAACAAAGCGCAGAACAAGAACGATTAGCAGATTTACTTTTCCAAAATGGTGTTGATGTTATTTTAGGTAGTCATCCACATGTATTACAACCAATGAATAAAAAAACTATTACTTTAGAAGATGGCTCAACTAAAGATTGTTTTGTTATATATTCTTTAGGAAATTTCATATCTGGCCAAACCAAAACTAATACCAAAAATTCTATTATTCTAAATATGAGTTTTACAAAAAGTGGCGAAACCGGAAAAACTACTATAGATACAGTTTCTTATATTCCAATTTATATGTATAAATCTGCTTCTGGTAGTGTTCAAAGATATAAAGTATTGGATATAGAAAAAACTCTAGAAAATTACAATAATGGAACAAATACTTCAATAGGAAGTTCTACTTATTCTACTTTACAAACAGAGCTTTCTAAAATAAAAAATATAATGGGTGAAAATATACAATTCTAAAAGCAAAAAGTCCGAATTATTAAATTTCGGACTTTTTTGGTGGGCAATCGGGGGTTCGAACCCCGGACCTTCTGATTAAGAGTCAGCTGCTCTACCAACTGAGCTAATCACCCATAACACAACTATTATAATACGAAAGAGCCCACTTGTCAATATTAGTGAGCTCTTTTTTCGTATTTTGTTTTAAACCTATTTAGTTAAAACTTTTTTCTTGATTAATATTATTACAGCACCAATTACTATTAATCCTAGTAATCCTGTTACCACATAAGTTATTATATACATTGTTGTTCCTGTTGGTGGTGTAATTACTATTTTTAATCTGTCATCATCTTGTTCATGTAATCCTGCTTTTTCAGCATTTACATCTGTATTTATTACTCTAGCTGCTAGACTTGGTACATAGTTACCCATTTTGTACTCTTTGCTTGCACCTGTTTGTTTTATTGTTCTAGCTGTTTTAGCATTGATTTTTAAAATTTCTGCATGATTATCATATATATTTTCATCTTGATTTGCTAATAACTTCTTAGCATTTACATAGTCTGTCATTGACTCTCCTGCTTTTAAGTTACTAAATTTTGTAGTTATATATGTTGCATAATCATTTTCTTTAATTGCATTACACGTTGCTTCACTTATAAGCCCTTCAGCTAATAATTCATCAGCTGATTTTTGTTGCCAATCATCCGCATTTTCCCATGTATAAGTAAGTTCGCTGTCTAAGTAGTCTACAACATAATTTATTGATGTATTTACTTCTTTAGCTCCTTCATTGTTTGTTCCAAAGTAATAGAATTCTGTTTTGTATTGACCATCATTATTAGCATCAATATCTATATCTTTTTCACTATTATTTGTAACTTTTATTGCATATTTAACATCTAGTTGTGCACCCTGCATTAACTCTGTATCCATTTCAATTAGAATTTGTTTTTCTAATGCATTTCTAGCTGCTGTACCATTATCAATATTTTGATTAAATCCTATTGGTTTTGCGTAATTTAATTCATCAACTCTAGGATCGCCTTGTGTTAATACTTGGCCATTAGCCAATGTGATTTTTAAATGCTCTACTGTTGTTTCTATAAATATATCCTCTCTTGCTCTTTCGATTATACCAAAGTCAAATATATTTAATTCATTATGGAATATAGTCATACCATCAGTTTCAACTGTTGTTGATTTTCCTACACTTGGGTCAAATTCTAGTTGCATTGTAAATGGTTTAGTCCATGCTGTGATATATAATTGCTCTCCAAAATTACTGTATTGTAAATCTGAAATTGTTGTTCTTTCTTCTATTGTATCAACTGCAACTGAATATCCATCTGATGCATTTAAATGCCATTCATCACTAATGTCTGTTTCTTTAAATCTATTGTATACATTGATGTTCTCTTGACTTATGATTGTTGATTTATAGTCTCTTGCGCTTATTCCTGAACCATCTATTGCTGATGTTACTGAACCATCTATTTCTGCACCATATGTAAATTTAATTACATATTTATCTGTTACAACACTATAGTTTTCATCTCCAAATGCATAATTACCATTACTATCTGTATATGTTATAGCATCTTTAGTTTTAACTTCTGCATTGTCTGTATCTAAGTAATGTAATTTAGCTATTTCTAATGTTCCATCATCATTAATTTTAAATAATTCTACTTTTACATTTTCAACATTTTTATCTGTATCAGATTTCTTTCCATCACCTAGTCTATAACCATCTTCTGCATTTGAATCTGAGTCTTCCCATACATTTCCTGATAATACTTTATAATATCTTTCATCTTTGCATAATACAAATGATGGTGCTATATCTGTATCATCTTCTAGGTTTGTAGCAGCTAATCTACCTTGATCGTTAATGTGTATTCCAGCATTTCCTGGATGTGAATCATTATCATATCCTCCATATGGTTGATTGTTTCTTCCTCCTGTACGTTGTTCTGCATATAATGTATTTGCCCCATATTTTGTTGAATATCCTTCTATTTCTACTGCATGATTTAATGTTGCATTTTCATTCAATAGATTTCTGATTGCTTCTAAGCTTATTGAATAAGTTAATTCTATTTTCTCGCTTTCTGTTCCTGGATTTACTGTTACATTTAATCCATCAACTTTTGTAGCTGTGCTGAATTCTTCTCCTGCATTTTGTGTCCATCCTGTTGTTGTTAATGTATATCTATTGTCAAAATAAGTTCTAATGTTATGAATTGTTACAGGTAATGTTGTTGATAAGTTTGCTAATGTTACTTCATATGTTACGTCTACACTCATTAAGTCGTTATTTGTTTCATTTATATATGCGATGTCTGCTGGATTTACTGGTCTTTGATATGTATATGTATCTTTGTTTTCAAATTTAACTTTTAATCCAACATTATTTTTCTCATTACTTCTTACATTATATAAATATGTATATTCTTGACCTTGCATTGTTACTTTAACTTTGCTTATGTCTGAGAATATTGCAACATCAGGTTGTTCTCTTTCAAATAAACCTAAGTTTACATTTGGTATTATTCCTACCTCTATGTCTTGAGTTTTTAAAATATGTTGTTTATTAGAACATGTTTCCTCATGATTAATTGCATCATTATTATCTGTTCGTACATCCAACCATGCTCCACTTGGATTTGTTCTAATATGTGTTCCATTTCCATTACAATATCTTACTGTTTCTGCTCTTGTAGTTGTTGTTTTGTCTGCATAAGTTTCAAATGGTATAACATTTTGTGTAGATGCTGTTATTTTTACATTCGCCCCTGCATCTCCTTCTGTTTCTAGTGTTACTGTTCCATATTTACCATCAAATACATTTCTAGTAGTTTCATCTTCTTGAGCTTTTGATGTGTCTGCTCCAGAAGTAGCTGTTGCTACCGTTGTATATTTTGATGCATCATATTCAAATTCTACATATGCTGTTTTTAATTTTTCTTTTACTGTGTCCGCATCTTCATATAATTTATATACATTTAAGCTATTATCATAGTTTACTCTTATTGTATAAGTTCCATCTTCTTGTGTAAGTGCATAATCTGTTCTTGTAAATTCACCATTTTCGTCTGTATATATAGACTTAATTGGATTTCCATTTACATCTTTTAAAATAACTTTTATTCCTTGTAGTCTTGTTTCATTACTGTCTAATTTCCCGTTTATTTCATTTGCTTTTCCGCCATTACCATCTTTCCAAACTGTTCCTGTTATTTCTACATAACCTTTTGGTTCAGGTTCGTGAATATTTGTTATTGTAAATCCTTGTGCAACATCACCAGTTATAACTGATGTATATCCATCTATTGTATCTATTTCTTTTACTGTATATGTAATTTTAGTTCCATTTTTATATTCTGGTAAATTTGTAAATGTATATGTCCAATTGTTCTGTGCATTTAAAGTTACCTCGTTGCTTACCTCCGTATTATTTTCATATAGTTTTACTGTTATAGCTGTTGGTCTAATTTGGTCAACATCGTTATCATCATACCATGACTTAGTTACAGATATACTTGTCGTTTTTAAAGTGTTTGTTATTGTAAATCCAGTTGATTGATCCCCTGTGATTTCCGAATCATAGCCTGCAACACTTATTTCTTCAATTGTATAAATAATATCATTTCCGCTACTGTCTGTTTTATCTAATTCAGTAAACGTCCCCTGCCAACTATTATCAGAATTTAATTTTAAAGTTTTTCCTGTATCATCTCCATTAGCCAATAATTTTACTGTAATTTTTCTTCTATTTGTTATATCTACACTATCATTCCAAACTTTAGTTACAGGTATTTGTATTTCGTCTTCAATTTCAACAAGTATTAGATTTTGTATAGCAAATGTTTCTGTATCTCCGGTTTTTTGTAAGAAATATATTTTTGCATTATAAGTTTTGCCACTATTTTTGATTGCCTCTATATATTTTTCAGCTGTAGTTTCCTTATCATCGTCAAAATCAGACCACAAAACATTATCCTTTTCAAAAACCTTATCATCACCAAACTTACTTATCCATGTATTATAATACTTATGGACTGCAGTTTGTGTAATTGTATATAGAATGTTATATCTAAAATAGCTTGAAGAATTTTTTACAGTTAATGCACCATATCCTTTATATATTGGGATATCAGAATCAAAAAGAGAATCTGGATTTGGCTCTGCTACAATACCTGCCATTATATTATTTTCAGCACAATTTACTGTACCATTATCAATTAATGTTCCATTTTGAATTTTATAAAAAGTTGCATTTGTTCCTTGTATATCAGCCATTGCCGTTGCTTGAAATCCAATATCATTATAGTAATAAATCGCCCCATCCAATGCTCTTGTTTCTAAAACACAATATAGATTATTATAAGTTGCAATATCTCTAGCAGTATAAGGAAGGTAGTAATTGCTATCTAAAACTGCCGGTGTTTTATTAGTATCTTCAACTGTATTTGCTATTGAACTAGTATTTTCTGCTACTGCAAATACAATTGTAAAGCCAATTAATGTAATTACTAATATAGCTATTAAAAAGGCTAGTGTTTTCTTTGACTTATGTTTCATAATTTTTACCTCCTTCCTCTTTTATTAGTTGATATTTTTATTATTTTGTTTTTTATCATTAATTTTATTGCTATACATATTAATATAATATTTGTAATTAATAATGTAATATAAGCTATAGTGCTGCCTCCACCAGTTGATACAAGTATAATAACATCAGCTGAACCTAAATCATCTTCATTTTGAGCTAAGTTATTTGGTATTGAATCAACATCTGTTGCTCCATATTCATTATAGTCTTGATATATCTCTGCTCTGTTATTGATTAAACCTGCATTATCGTTTGTCATTGTTTTTGTTAAAATTAATTTTATTTCTTTTTCTTGTCCTGGTTCTATCTTAACTTTTTCTAATCCTTTTGTAAATAAATAGTTACCTGATAAATACCAGTCTGTATTTAATTCTGAGCTAAATGTTAAGCCACTTGGTAAATAATCTACAATGTTTTTAGCATATCCTGCTGATTCACCATTGTTTTTAACTTTTATTGTATATTCTAATACTACAAGTGAACCATTTATTCTTTTTCTATGTATTTCCACTTTTGCGAAAGTTTGATTTTCATAGTCATAAGCTTTTGTTTCTTTACTATCTTGTACAACTATTCTACTAATGTATTTATTTAATTCTAAGTCAAAGATGATTTTTTCTCTTAATCCTATATTAATATTAGATACATCTTCTTGTAAATTTATAGTATCTGTTACTGCAGTTATTTGTTCTTCTTCATTTATATTTATCTTTTTAAGAACTACTTTTGAATTTTTTGCTGTATCTACTCCATCTGCTAAATATGTTGTTGGTTCATATTCTTCTGTGTTATATTCAAATATAACTATATATAAACCTTTTTCTATATTAGAAAACTTATATTTACCTTCAGCATCTGTAAATGTTTGTATTATAGTTCCATTCTTATCTTTTAAATATCCGCTTGTTGAAACATCATAAAGTTTTACTTTCACATCTTTTATACCTGTTTCTTGGTCATCTTTTTCGCCATCTCTATCTAAGTCTAACCATGCAAATCCACTTATTTCATTCTTCTTAGTTTCTGTTGTATCAGGATTTTCTGGATTATCTGTTCCATCATCTTTTGGCGGATTTACTCCTTTTTCTTTTAATCCAATATTAGCATTAGTAATTATTGCATCTTGTATATTTGTTAAAGTAATTCCCGCAACTGTTACACTTTCTCCATTTATTATTACATCTAACTCTTTTGCTTTAGAATTTTCTGATGGCTGTGTTCCATTTGCTTGATATGTTGTTGGTTCATAATTTTCTAATCCATGTTCAAATACAACTACATATGAACCATTTGGTATTTGCGTAAATTCATATTCTCCATTAGTTCCTGTTTGTATTGCTATTACATTGTTATTAGTATCTTTTAAATAATTTTTTATAGAAATATTATATAGTTTTACTGTAATTCCAGCTAATGCAGATTCGTTATCTTCTTTCTTTCCATCAGCATCAGTGTCTAACCAGGCAAATCCACTTATTATATTTTTTTGCCCACAATCCAATATATGTTTAACTTCCTCTGAAGTATCTTCATGTATATCAAAAATCATTAATTCTACTTTATTTGTTATAACTTTTCCGTCTGCAGAAGTAGGGATTTCTTTTACTCGTGTAACTATATCTACTTGTATAGTTTCACTTGCTTCCATCTTTGTTGTTACAGAAATACTTGTTTCATTTGAAATTCTTTCAATATATGTATCTTGATCTAGTTCGTTAATTGTTTGTAAATATGCATTTCCGTTTATATTTATAGCTTCAACTTGTAAATATTCTGGAATGAAATCTTTAATTATTACACTTCCATTAATAGTTTCTCCTCTGTTTTGTATTGTAATGTTATAAGTTACCTGTTCATTTGGTTTAATTAATTGATTTTCATGTGCACTTGATAAAGTAATCTCCGCTTCTATTTTTGGTAATTTTTCTCTTACTATATTAGATCTATAACATTTTTCTGAATTAGTAATTTTTGCATATACCTGTAATTCTTCTACATCTTGTACTATTTCTCCATATATTGCAAAAGCTAGAACTCCCTTTGCAGATATATCATCTATATATATTGTATTCTTATCATATATGGTTTGCTCTTGTAGCTGATTATTATCTTTAATATTTATAATATTATATTCGTTAGAGATTATTTCCATTTTAAGATTTTCTATATTCTTATCTGAATAATTTTCCAAATATACAATATAACTTGCATTTCCTCCTGAAACTAATTGTGCTGTTTCATCATCAGTTCTTTTTATTGTAACCCTCATATCAGCTTCTTTTAACACATTTTTAATCTCATCACTTTCTATTTGTAATTCACCATGTGTAGCAATTACTTTGTTTGAAATTTCTGCAACTGTTGCAACTGCATCCATATTTACTCTTATTTCATATTGTTTTGTAAATGTTTCTCCTATGCCTAATGATGGAATTGTTATATCTATTTCTTTGATGTCAGTTTTTTCCTCATAATAGAATGGATCTCTACTATAAACATAATAATCTACCGGTTCCACCACAACTGTTCCCTCTGGAACATCTGCTTTTAATTGAATATTCTCAAGGATATCATTTGTCATATTAGTTACACTAGCAGTATATCTAATAACTTCTCCTTCTTTTACAGTATCACCACTATTTAATATTTCTTGTCCTACTTGAGCTGTTAATTCTACTTCTAACTCAAAAAACATTTTCAACCCTATTTTCCTAGATGTTTCTCTTTGAGTTTCTCCATCTATATCGTAGATAACTTCATATTGTGTAAATGATTCTATCCCATTTGTTATTGTTTTTGGTAATTGTACTTTTACTAAAGAATTATAATTGTTTCCTTTAGCTAAATCCCCAATTTCAATTAAATATAATTTTGCATTTGGTAAAATTTCTGTTGTCCATCCATTTTCTGGTTTATTTGTTTCCTCTGTTGCATTTGCATTTTCTGTAAAATAAACTGTTGCGTTTTGAGCTGTTAAATCCTTCAATGTTGTTTCTAAAGTATTTTCTAAAACTCCAGTTGTTGGAAGTATTCCTAATACTTTAACATTACTCATATCTGATTCTGTATTGTTTACTAATACAATTTCAAAATCAAGCTGTTGTCCTGCATTTTCATTTAAAATACGTTGAGAAATGTCTTCACTTATTGATGTATTTGTGCTTAAGTTTATGTTAAAGTATTTTATTAATCCTGCTGGCGCCTCTGTTCCTATTAATTGTTCTGTTTCTCCTAGTTCTGTATTTCCACTATAATATTCACTAGCATTTGCATTTGTGTACATCATTTTTATTGGACTATTTTGTGTTGTTGCTAATCTTGATAATGTTATTTTTAAGTCAAGAGGTATATATAATTCAGACATTGTTCCTTCTGGATAAATTGTTTGTTCTCCTCTTACCTTTATTTTTATTTGTTTTGTTGTATTGTCATATTCATAACTTTGTATTGTTATATCATCATATTCACTTACATTTTGTATAGTTGGTATTGCACTAAATTCTACATTTTCTACTGTTGCTGGTAATTGAATTGCAATTTCTGGATTTTTAAATAAATCATATTTGGTTTCTTCTGTATTTAGTGTAATTCCAAGTCTAATATCATTTACTTCTGTTGATGATAAATCTCCATCACTTAGAACTATTAGTTCAGCCTTTGAAACTGTTTCTTTTAGTTCCACTTTTGCTTCGGCAGGATTTTCTGCAGAACTTGTTCCTTGTGTATAAGTTTCTGTTTTTATTTCTTTTATTGTTTTTATTTGTGCTCTAGAATAGTTGTTTTCTGTTATTTTCTTAGTATGTATTATTTCTAATATTCCTTCTGCTACAGGCTTACTTGTTTCTATTTGTAGTTCTCCAGCTAGTTCTTCATAATTAATTACGATATTATCTTCTTCAATTTCTGAAATATTTGCAATTTCTGCTAATGTTTTTTCTCCACTTTTTATTATGATACTTCCGCTAGTTCCTAGTATGTCTAGCATTTGTTGTTTGTTAATTTTTGTTGATTCATATTTTGAATCAGTATCTAACATTGTATCATCTATTAAAACAAATTTGTCTAAACTTTCATTTACAACTATTTCATTTGCTAAATCTTTATCTGTTACAACTAATGTTGTTGTTTTATTATATAAAACGTTTTTATTTTCATCTGCTACTGTGTTTGCATATAATTGACCTTTATATAATTCTGTTGTAGTAATTTCAGGATTTGTAAGTATTGTATTGTTTAATCCCATGTTTGCGCTTTCTGTTGAATGTTCTGTTTTATATGTTTTATTAGAATTATAAACATTTATATCTAAATTAGTTGTTATTTCTACCGCACTTGTATCAACATTAGCTCCATAGGCAAATGTAACAATTACTTCATCATATCCATTTTTATACCAATTAATTTGATTACTTCCATCAACATTATTGTTTAAACTAATTAATACTTTTTCTTGTTCTACTTTATAATCACTTATATTAGTTCTTCCATTTGCAGCTAATACTTTAACTTCTGGTTCTGTTTCACTTATTTCAGGTATATTAACACTTAATGTTGTTTGTTCAACTGGATATTGGTTTTCACTTAGTCTTGATTTTATTAGCAATTGTACTATTTTTTTATCTGTCCCGTTTACTGAAAATATTTGATTTGTTATAATTTTTGTTTCTATTTCTGGTTTTGCAGTTTCATCAACTTGATAATTTAACTTTACTAATTTTTCAGCTTCTATTGGTAAACCTTCATATGTTGATTCCATATATGTACCTGTTATTTTAACAGTTGATGTTTTTGATAACATATCTGCTGTCATTTTATCAGATATTGTTGGTTCAATTCCTAATTCAATTTCCACTGTTTCTCCAGCATTTATTTGTTTTAAAGTAATTGCATTGTTTTCAATTTTTGCTATGTGTGTTGATAAAATATCATCTTTTATATTGAAATTACTATCTACAATTTCTATAGTTCCATTAAAATACCCTTCATTTTTTACTTTTATTTCTGCATATAATTTTAAATCTTCAGTTTTAATACTTTTATCTATGCTGTCAACCGCTTCTCCTTTTTCATTTTTAAAGTATGCTGAAAATTCTATGTTGGAGTTATTAGTTTCACTATTGTTTTGAGATGCATATGTTATTAAATTAGAACCTAATACAAAGAAGTCTGTTGTTAATATTGTTAATATCATCAATAGTGCTAATATTTTTTTAATTACTTTTTTCTCCATTTGTTCTACCTCCGTTTTTATTTATTGCTGTTGTGGCCCCACATGTACTATTTCCTTCATTGGATTATATGTGTCTTTTGATAATAATGTTGTTGAAACCACTTTACCATTTAACCTTGTAACTTTATAAGCCTCTACTTTTCTACCATTACTTCCTTTCTGAACTACTTTTTGTTCTCCTGGTTGTAAACTTGCATCTTGAACATTTTCTGTTGTATATTTTATTGTTGCAATTTTTTTAGTCTCAATTGTTATGTCATATTCAATTTCTTCTTTTACTCCCCAAACTTGAACTGTTGCAACACCGCCTTGTACTGTTGCTGTAATTCTTATTGGATATTTTCTTGTGTTTTTAAATTTGAAATCTTGTGAGCCCCACACAACTGTTGCATCTTTTCCTGCTGGTACATAAGATGTTACAAATTGATGATTTCTTCTTTCTGTCACATCTAAGTTTGCCATTATAACTGCATCATATAATGTTGATGATATTTGGCATATACCTCCACCTAGTCCATCAACAACTTTCCCCGCAGAGAATGTTGCTGCCATTTTAAATCCTGCGGCTACTGTTCTTTCTCCTACAATTTTATTATAAGAAAATGTTTCTCCTGGTAATAAAACTACTCCATTTATTTTGTTAGCAGCTAATTTTAGATTTGTTGTTCTTCCCGTTAATCCCGCATTATAATTTGTTGAAAATGTTGCTAATAAATCAGGAAACGCTTCTGTTCCAATCTCCTTTGTTGTTTTTGTTGGTTTTGTAATTTTTAGTGGTATTTCGTATTGTTCCTTTTCTTCTGTAATTAATGTTTTTGCATTTTCTATGTCAAAATCTATTCCCTCTGTCTCAGGATATATTGTAAATGGTTCTTTTGTATAATAAGCATTTTGTACTTCTTTATATATTTCTTTATGTATTTTTTCTAAATTTATTTCTTCTGGTTGTGATGTTATTAAAGGAATTACAATATTTTGTTCTGTAACCTCTTCTTTTACGACTCTGTATATTTCTTGTATAAATTGTTTTTCTTCTACTTTTAATCCTTCTTTTCCAGGTGTTATAATAAGTCTATCTTCTTCTATATAATAGCTTGGTTGAATTAGCGCTCCCTCTATGCTATTATTAATATTTTGAATAACCTGATTTATCATCTCTATATCTATTGTTACTTCTAAGTCTATTGTTGTTCCTCTTAACAAAGCTTTTATTATATCAAAATTATCTTTTAATAAATTTCCGCTTCTGCCAATTTCATATGCTTGTTTTATCGCTTTTTCTATTTGATATTCAACTTCAAGAGTTTTATATGTAGCACTTGTTTCAAATTCTTCATGTGTGAAATATATTTCTTTTTCATCCTTCTTGAAGTATATTTCTTCTAATGTTTTTTTAGCTTCTTCTTCAGACATTTTTGATACATCAATTTGTGCAATTTTTATTCCCTTTATTATATTATTATTCCCAAGATTTATTGCTGCAAATATTGTAGATAATATCGCGATTAATATTAATACAATTACTGTTGTTATTAAGACAATTTTTAATTTACTTTTTTTATTGTCATTTGAGGTTGTTTGTTTTACTTCTTCTTTTG
>JAZSAX010000049.1:0-12090 GCA_045602065.1 Clostridia bacterium | reverse complement strand
ATAAAATTTAATATAAGCTTATTTTACCATCATTTTACAGTTTTTTCAAGTACTTTTATCTTAAAATTTTTTAAACTTTTTTTGCTATTTCTATTGAATTTATTTTGATTTTATTATAACATATAGAAAAGTATGTCTATATACATAGGAGGATAAAAATGCCAACAAGAACAAAAGAAATAAATGAAGAAAACAACGAAAAAAATACAAAGAAAAAAGCAGCTACAAAGAAGACAACAAAAGCAGTTGCAAAGAAATCGACAACAAAATCAACTACAACAGCAACCAAAAAATCGACTGTAGCGAAAAAAGCTTCAACAACAAAGAAAAAAACTACAACTACAAAAAAATCAACAACTAAAAAAGCTACTTCTACTACAAAAAAAGCAGCAGCTAAAAAGTTGGCAACTACAAAAACAAAGCCTGTTGCAGAAGTTGTAGAATATTATGACTTACCATATAGATATAATGAAACAGTTGTAAAAATATTATATCAAACACCACAAAACCTATTTGTATATTGGGACATTGCAGATTCAGACAGAGAAAATTATATAAAACAATATGGAGAAAACTTTTTCAATATAACACGCCCTGTTTTAATAATACATAATGACACAATGAATTATAGTTTTGAAGTTCCAATAAATGATTTCGCAAATAGTTGGTATTTAAATATAAATGATAGCAAATGTAATTATAGAGTTGAACTTGGTAGACGTCCTAATTATTATAGTCAAGAAGCTGCAAAAGAAATTGCAGAAAATATTAAAACAGATTATATATATGTAACCTCTTCTAATAAAATCGAATCACCAAATGATAGAGTGTTATTCAATACAAATGAAAATAATACAATTAGATTTAGGAATGTAAAAAATAATGAAGAAAAATCAATTTCATTATATGATGTAATAAAATACTTACCTGTAATGAAAAAATTTGAAAATATTCCTTACATTAGTGAAGAATTATTAAAAAATTTATATGCCGG
Organism: Clostridia bacterium; assembly: GCA_045602065.1. Lineage (GTDB taxonomy): Bacteria > Bacillota > Clostridia > TANB77 > CAG-508 > CAG-269. The sequence goes on along the minus strand of JAZSAX010000049.1, from coordinate 11,096 downwards.
AATTTACCAAAATGAAGATATCTCATTATTTGAAAGACTTACAAACCCATCTTCTGGAGGAAATCCATCATCAGGAAGTATGTCATCAAGATTTATGTAAAAACTTCAAATGTCGTAGGAAACTTACCTACGACATTTATTTAATAAAAAGGAGAAAAATTATGCAAAAAAAAGGATATGTAAGTTTCGTATTACATGCACATCTTCCGTTTATACATCACCCTGAAAGTGATGATTATCTTGAAGAATCATGGCTATATGAGGCAATTTCAGAAACATATATACCATTATTACAAAGTTATCAAAAATTAGTTGAAGAAGGAGTTAATTTTAGAGTAACAATGTCTATTACCCCTACTCTTCTTTCAATGTTTGATAATAAATTATTACAGAAAAAATATATAAATTACTTAGAAAAATTAATTGAATTATCTGAAAAAGAAATTGAACGTACAAAATATGATGAAAGAGTTAATAGACTTTCTCATTATTACTATGATAGATATTCAAATGATTTACATCTTTTTAGAGATGTTTGGAAATGTAATATAATTGAACAATTTAAGCACTTCCAAGATATTGGAGTTTTAGAAATTATAACTTGTGGTGCGACACATGGGTATTTCCCTATTCTTTATGTTACAGAAGAAACAGTTAAAGCTCAAATCGCTGTAGGTGTTCAAACTTATGAAAGATTTTTCGGCAGAAAGCCTCGTGGAATTTGGTTACCTGAATGTGGCTATGTTCCTGAAGCAGATAAATATTTAAAAGAATTTGGAATTGAATATGCAATTGTAGAATCTCATGGAATTTTGTATGCAGACCCTACCCCTATTTACGGAACCTGTGCACCAATTGTATCACCAGAAGGTCTTGTTTGTTTTGGTCGTGATATGAAATCTTCTCAACAAGTTTGGAGTTCGGTTGATGGATATCCTGGCGATGTTAATTACAGAGAATTTTATAGAGATATTGGTTATGATGCTGATTATGATTATATAAAACCATATATCGCTCACAATGGTGTACGTGTCCATACAGGAATTAAATATCATAGAATTACAGGAAAAAATTGCGAAAAAGATTATTATGATGTTCAATGGGCTAAAGATTCTGTAGAAAGACAAGCTGGTCATTTTATGGATTCTCGTAACGAACAAATCGAAAATGTTTCTAAATACATGGAAAATCCACCTATTATTCTATGTCCTTATGATGCAGAATTATATGGTCATTGGTGGTATGAAGGTCCATATTGGTTATACATTTTATTTAAAAAGGTACATTATGATGATTGTAATTTCGAATTTATTACACCTTCAGAATATATTGATAAATATCCGAATATCCAAGTTTCTTCTCCTTGCCGTTCAAGCTGGGGTGCAAATGGATATAGTGGCGTATGGTTAAATCCAACAAATGATTATGCACATAGACACTTACATAAAGCTGGTGATAGAATGGTTGAACTTGCAACATCTTTCCCAGATGCAGAAGGAATTGTAAAAGAAGCTCTTAATCAAGCTGCTCGTGAATTACTTCTAGCACAAACTAGTTGTTGGCTATTTATAATTACAAATGGTACAATGGTTGATTACGCTAAGACTAGAATAAAAGTTTACATAGGTCGTTTTACTAAATTGTATTCACAAATTAAAAAGAATGAAATTGATGAAAACTTCTTAAAAGATATTCAAGAAAAAGATTGTGTATTCCCCGATATTGATTATCACATATACACAAAATTATAGATATATTAAAAAATGAAAAATATAACTATTGAATAAGGCCAAGACCCCCGACGAAGACCCAGAATATGTTTTGGCAATGAAATAGTTATATTTTTTATTTTTTAAACATGCTCCATTTTTTGAGTTTCGAATATTATATTTTAGTTATTGTATATAATTCAAAATTTAGCAAATACTATACAAAACGAGATTTTAAGAAGGAGTCAAGTATGAGTTCATTATGTATAAAAAGTAACAATGAAGATATTCTCACCTATTTACAAAATGAGTTTTCTGAATTTAATATGCTTAATGTTTTTTATTCAAAACATGAATTCAAATCATACAAAAACATAATAATACATTATACAGGTATAGATAATGAACTTTTTTATACAAAACTGGCAACTATATTTTCGTATTTAGTTATTGATTATTTTGAAAATAATATAATAAAAAGCATCCTTTCAAGCAATTACTTTTACTTTGACCATTCTGAATTTAATAAAATTTTAGCTTTATGCGCAGAAAATCTTTGTGATAGTGAGTTTACTTTTTCAAACAGGCAAATGCTTATTTTTGAATCATTTTATGAATACATCACTGAACATCATTCTATTGTGCTTTCTGGTTTTATAAATTTTAGATTACAAAAATATAGAAAACTTCTTGAAGAATTAGTAGACCTATCAGTAAATGAATTTATCATTGAAAGAGAATATCTTGAATTTGTATCTCTCCTAAGAATATATATAAATTCTCAAAATTCCTCCAAACAAACTGTTCATTTAATTTCTATTGATAATGATATTTTTTTGTTAGATGAAAACATGAATTTTATAGATATTGATACAAAAGCTTTAAATGCGAAATATTTGTCAGATGTTTCTTTTTCTAATAATGACTATGTCTTAAATACATTACTTAATCTTCTACCACAAAAAATTTATTTGCATAAAGTTTCTCCTTTAAGTAATTTAGACTTTATTAATACTTTACAACTGATTTTCGAAAATCGTATTGAATCTTGTAATGATTGTAATATTTGTAATCTATATAAAAAAATAAAAGCAGGAATTAAAAAATAATTCCTGCTTTTTTTATCTTAATCTTTATTATCTAACCATTCTTTTCCATCTACTACTCTAGTAACCATCATTGATGATACTGTATCTCCAACTACATTTAACATTGTTGCTGGTGGGTCTATTATTGTTGCTATAATTGTTAAAATTGGTAATGCTGCTACAGGGTATCCCATCATTGTTATAATTAACATTTCTGAGATTGTTCCCCCTCCTATTGGTACTGCTGTTACTAATAAGTTTGCAAGTAATGCAACTCCTAATACACCTAAAACATCTCCAGTTGTTGCCAAACTTGTTCCAAATAAACAAACTAAAAACATTATTTTAAATACTGAACCTATAATAGATCCATCTTTATGGAAGCTTGTTCCTAAAGGTATTGTTGTTTCTGCAATATCATCTGGTACTCCCATTTTTTTAGCACATTCAACATTTACTGGTATTGATGCTGCACTTGAACATGTTGCTAATGATGTAACTGTTGATGGTAAAACATTTTTCCAAAATGCTTTTATACCTTTCTTTCCTCCAGCTATAAAAGCATAAATTGTATACACTATAAAATAAAATGCTACTGCAACTACTGTGTAAATCACAAAAGTTTTTAAATATCCTACAACAATAGTACTTCCAAAACTTCCTACTAATGCTGCAAAATAGCATCCAAGCCCTATTGGAGCATAATACATAATTATCTTAACCACATTTCCTACAACTTCATTTGCTGCAACTAGAAAATCAGTTACTGGTTTTGCTTTTTCTCCTGTCATATTTATTGCCAATCCAAATATTACAGAAGCTACTAGTAATGCTACTATATTTTCTTTAGACAATAATTTTTGAAAATCATTTACTGTTAATAAACTTACAGTTCTATCTAATATAGAAACATCTTCTTCTGCCTCTTCTTCTCCTGTTGTTTCTTCTAAAGATGCTCGAATTTGTTCTCCATCTTCTGGATCAACCAATTTTACAAAATATGTACTAGCAAATCCTATTAATACTGCTATTAGTGATGTTGCTAAAAATACACACACTATTGTCACCATGATTTTACCAAGTCTTTTTGGTGTTTGCATTTTTGCAATTGATGTTGTGATTGTTAAAAAAATGAGTGGTACAATGATAACTAATAAAAGATTTAAGAATAAGTCTCCAAATGGACTAAGTATAGTTGCTTGTTCTTGGAATATAATTCCCACGATTGCACCAACGATTATAGCAACTAAAAGAATAATCGTTGATTTGTAATTTGATAAAAAATTTTTCATAATACTACCTCTTTTCAATTAAGGCAACTGAAAATATAATTATATTCTCAGGATTTGTGACCCCATTATATATAATAATATGTTTTTTGGCAATACTTTATGAAAAAATTTTATTGACTTTTACGTGTAATTTTGATATCATAGCACCATGATATAGGAGGTATTTACAAATGTCAAAATTATTAAAATTTATTATTGTTTTAGCATTAGCATTAATTGTAATTTTTAATTGCTCTTATACTTTTGCAGCTGTTGATATGAATCTAGATGATAATGATTCTACTTCAGAAAATTCTTTTGGAACATCTTCAACTACATATTCTTCAACAGTTTCTACTTCAGAGTTTGATTTAGAATTAACCAATATTTTATGTATTGTATTAATTGTTGTTGGAGTTTTACTTATTTTATTAGGAATTGCTATTTTAATTAGATTAAAAGGATAGATACGAAAAAAGGGACCAATAGTCCCTTTTTTTATTTACAAAATCTATGTTTTCCAATTGTTACTGTCATTGGTCTTGACCAAATCCATTTGTTTGTCGCAGTATTTGGATTAAAATAATATATAGCTCCATATGTTGGATCCCATCCATTTATAGCATCTTGTGCAGCTTTTCTTGCAGTTGCATCTGGTTGTAAATTTATTTGTCCATCAGAAACCGCATCAAATGCTCCACTTTGGTATATTACACCTGCTATTGTATTTGGAAACTTACTACTTCTTACTCTATTCATTATTACAGCTCCAACTGCAACCTGTCCAGTATAAGACTCTCCTCTTGCTTCTCCATATATTGCCTTTGCCATCAAATTTACATTTGACGAGTTACTTGAGGAACTACCAGATGATGAACTTTGCATTATTCCCAATGCGTTTAATGTTTGTGTTCCAGCTATTCCATCTACTTTTAGTCCATTTTTTTGTTGAAATCTTTTTACTGCAGCTACAGTTAAACTTCCATATATTCCATCTACATTTCCTGTATAATATCCCCATCTTTTTAATTTGTCTTGTATTGTTCTTACTTCTGAACCTCTTGAGCCATATTTTGATAAAGCTTGTACTTCATTATATTGCATGAATAAAGTAGTTACAAATGTAATTACCAAAAACATTAATAATATAATTCCTGTAATTTTCTTTTTCATATAATCACCCTTTTGCATAAAATTTATATTATTTTATACAAATTTTGAATAATTATACATTTTCTATTGCATTTCTGGCCATTTCATCACATCTATTATTAAATTCATTATCTGCATGACCTTTAACCTTAATAAATTCAACCTTATGTTTTTTAGTCAAATCATATAACTCTTGCCAAAGTTCTTTATTTTTAACAGGATCTTTTCCCGATGTTTTCCATCCGTTTTTTATCCAATTGTAAATCCAACCTTGATTAAATGCATTTACAGTGTATGCACTGTCACTATACACTTGTACTTCACATTCAACTTTTAAACATTTTAAAGCTTCTATAACAGCTGTCATTTCCATTATATTATTAGTCGTTTCTTTCATTCCACCTGATATTTCTTTTTTAGCATCTTTGTACATAAGAATTGCTCCCCATCCTCCTGGTCCAGGATTTCCAGAACATGCGCCATCTGTATAAATTATAACTTTCTCGCTCATTTTTCCTCCACAAAAAATATTTTTACTTTTTTCTTATTAAGTATTTGTTTTTTATGTAATTTGTGATAAGATTATACCAATAAATTTATAATTTTTCAATATTTTAAGGAGGTTTTCATGGGTAATGTTTTAGGAATTATCGCTGAATATAATCCATTTCATAATGGTCACTTACATCATTTAATTCAGTCTAAAAAAATCACAAATTCTGATTATACCATAGCTGTTATGTCCGGAAATTTTACTCAAAGAGGTGAAGTTTCAATTATTGATAAATGGACAAAAGCACAAATGGCTATTAAAAATGGTGTAGATTTAGTTATAGAATTGCCTACACTTTACGCAATTTCAAGTGCTGAAAACTTTGCATCTGGTGCAATTAAAATCTTGAATTCTTTAGGAATTGTTGACTTTATTTCTTTTGGAAGTGAGTGTAATGATTTTTCTGTTTTAGATGACATAGCAAATGTTCTTGCTTTTGAACCTTCTGAATATAAAACACTTTTATCACATGAATTAGCAAGAGGCGAATCATACCCAAAAGCTCGTGAAAATGCAGTAATGATGTATTTGAACAATATTCGCAGATTTGCAAATGTACTTTCATCTCCTAATAATATTTTAGGAATTGAATATTTGAAATCACTAAAAAGACAAAAAAGTAAAATTCAACCTATCACTATAAAAAGAGAAGGTTCTAAATATAATGATGACACTATTCCTCGTGGTTCACGTTATGCAAGTGCCACAGCTATTCGTAATTTGTGCCAATCAGCAGATGATATAACCCCTATTCAAAGATTTGTACCAGAATCAACTTTTGATATTTTAGAAGAAAATATCAAAAAAGGGAATATTGTAAAAAGTCTTTCCGCTTTTGATAAAGAAATAATTTATACATTAAGAAGAATGTCTACATCCGAAATTGCTAATCTTCCAGATGTTTCTGAAGGACTTGAATTTGCGTTGAAAAACGCTGCAAATCAATGTAATAGTGTTGTTGAATTATTGTCTATTATAAATACAAAAAGATATACTAAAACTCGTTTACAACGTATTCTTTTATATGCTCTTCTTGGAATTACTAAAAAGGATATGCAAGTTTCAATGGCAACAACTCCTTATGTTAGAGTTTTAGGTTTTAATGATAAAGGTCAAGAGCTTCTTAGTCAAATTTCTAAGAAAAATAAAAAATTAGAAATTATTACTTCTGTTAAAAAGTTTATAGATAAAAAATCTAGTGATAATTTAAAACTTTTAATGGAAAAAGATATTTGGGCAACTGATGTTTATACTTTAGGTTTTGAATATGAGTCTAAAGCTAATTTAGATTATACACATAAATTGATTATTTAACTTTAGGAGGGATTCTTTATGAGTAGAGGTAAACACTCTGCAAACGTAAAACATTTTGATGAGCCAACAGGCAAAAAATCAATTTTAAAAACACTTTTTAAAATTGTGATATTATTTATAATTATTATTTTAGCTTATTTTGCATATGATTTATATTTAAAAGATTTGGATATATTTAAATCATCTAATTCACAAAGTATTGTAGATGATGATATAGAAATTTATGAACCAACTGAAAAGGTTGAAATTGAAACAGTTTTAACTGTAAAAGGTGCTGAATATTTAGAAATAACTGGAGTTCATATTAATAGTGATGACCCAAAGCTTTCAACTGTTGCTGCAAGATTAAAAAATAATTCAGACCAAGCTTATGAAAATGTTAATTTACGTATTAGCTTGTTTGATAAAGATAATAATGAAATAACATTTTTAGATTATAAAATTAATAAAATTGAAGCAAATGGCGAGGCTGCTACACATGCTGCTATAAAAAAAGATTTATCGAATTGTGTAAATTATTCAATTGCTTTGAAAAAACCGGATTAATATCAAAAAGAAAGAGCTTTAAAGCTCTTTCTTTTGTTTTAGTTATTAACCCTCAGTTCCTGTACCTGTACTTTCTGATGTACGTGGTATATAGTATTTTATATATACTGTGCCTGGTACTGTTGCAGTTGGGTTGTTTGCTAAAAACGCTTTTGCATCCCATATAATTGTCTTTTCACCTGTTATTGTTAATCCATATGTTGCTAAGTCATCTGGTGATGTACATGTAAATAATGTTCCCATAACAGGATTTCCTTCTCCATCTACTGCTCCTGTGTCATATGTTGCAACTATTGGACATGTGTCTGAAACTTTTATAGTTTGTGTTGCTTCATTAAATGTTATTCTTCCTTCTGATGTTATTCCAGTTTGTTCACTTCCTGTTGCTGTAGCTACGATTTCGTTAAATTTATTTAATATTGTAGATGAATCTGTTGCAGAATAACAAGTATTATTTGTTGAAAGATTTGTTAATTTTGTTCCATTAAAATCTCCAAATTTAACAGAATATATTTCTAGATTAGGGTCTTTTTCTAATAATTCTGTTTTAGATGTTTCGATTCCTTCGCTATATTTTGTACCAGTAATAGGACCATATGTATCATAATAAGCTTCATCAAAATCTCCATCAGCTAATACTACAACTATATTTTTCTTTTCTGTACTTAAGTATGTAGACTCATTTTCTGTTATTAAATCTAAAGCTGGTCTTATACTAGTTCCAAGACCTTCACGTCTACTTCCTATGGTAATATTATTTACTGCTGTTGTTAATGCTGCATTTGAAGTTGAGTTTGTTCCTACTAATACTGGACCTTCATTAATTGTTATTGTTACATAACAGTAATCATTTCCATCTGTAGCAGTAATTGTGTCATCTGCGTCAGAAACTTCATAATCTATACCATTAATTGTAGTATATCTTATAGTCTTTCCGTTTTCAGTCTTAGTTTTTATATCTTCATTTTTTACCAATACATATCTGTCTATTGTATCTGCATAGTCTGAGTTAAATGTAATAACTGACATTGATGTGTTTGGATTACTACTTTGGTTAGTAATAAATCCTTTTATTGCTTCTTTAGCATTGTACAATCTTGTTTTTGTCACATCTGTTGGTGCTACATAATAAGAATTATCATTGCTATATTCATTTTCCTCTCCAGCTATTGGTTCATTCATACTTGCTGAATTATCTAATAAGAAGATTATATTTAAATCTGTTCCTTGTTGTCCTTCTTTCCATTCTGTATATTTAACTGTTACTTCATTTACAGTTGTTGTAACTTCATTAGATGTATCAATTATTTCTTCTCCATCTTTAATATGGGCTGTATTTGTAATTGTATCACTAAATGCATCTTTTGGAGTTACAGCTTTAAATGTAATTATTTTTGTTGATTGAGCTCCAACTGTTACTTGCCATGTTAATACATTGTTGGTAATTGTTGGTTCACCAATATTTGCTGAACCTGGAACATAAGTTGTTCCTACTAATTCATCAGATACTGTAACTGTTGTTCCTAAATATCCTGTATTTGTTACAGTAAGTGTGTATTCAATATTTGCTCCTGCATCAACTGTTGCACTTGCTGCTTTACTGATTGCTACTACAGGTTTTCCATAATTTACTATAATTAAGTTTGTTCCTTCTGTAACTGTTGTAGAACCTACATAATTCATATATGTAAATCCTTTTCTTTCAACTGGTTTTTCAAATGAAATTGTTGCACCTACTATTGCAGCTGATTCAATTACGTCATCATCCGCTGTGCCAAGTTGACCATTGTAATGGTATTCAACTCTATATTCACATCTTTGTTTTACTTCTGTTCCTTCTTCTTCAGTTCCATCTTCAGGATCAACTGTTTTGTCTGTTCCTGTATATGGATTATCATTTAGCTCTGCTGTTGCAATATTTATAATTTTACTGTCATTTGCTAAAGCTGCTTTTACTTCTGAATCTGTTACAGTATGTTCTACTGTTACTACTATAGTTTCATTTGGTTCAATTCCTGCTGTTAATCCTTGTAATAAGTCTGCGTTTGCTGCAAATTCATTACTTCCTCTGTTTGCAATTTCTACTTCTGTTCCAGCTATTTCTACTGAAACTACTTTTATAGCTAAACTATCTTTTAATACTATATTTTCAGCTTTTATGTCACCGATGTTTTTTACTGTTATTTCATATCTAATGATGTCTCCATCTTGGTCTACATAGTCTGTATTTCCTAAATTGTCTTTATCTATAATTTCTAATCTTGTTTTTCTAACTTGTAGTCCTTCCCATATTGCAATAAATGTTACGTTTTCTGTTACTTGTTTTGTAACATCTTTATCCCATCCTACAAAATGGAATCCTGCATTTCCTGTTGGTGTTCCATTAAATGTTGTTGGTATATCACCATATTTAACAGTATATTCTTGATTTTCAAATGTTCCTTGTGAACCTTTTGTATATACTACTTTTAGTTGTTGTTTAAAGTATACTTTTAATACTAAACTTCCATCTGGTGTTACTGTTCCGTCTAAAACATTTCCAGTATATTCAGCATCAAAGATATATCCATCTAATGTTGGTGTTTTGTCATCAGCTGTTACTGCTACTGTTGATAATGTTGTTCCTTCTCTTACATCATTTAATTCTGTTTTTGAAGGATAGTTTCCATTTATTTCATAGTAGTATTCTACTGTGTATTGTGATTTTCCAAATGTATAGTAGAAGTTTATTTCATTTCCTTCTAGTGCTACTGTTATTTTTGCACTTGTTGGATCTACTTTATCATATCCTGGAATATCAATTGCTTTTTCTGTTATTTCTGAATTAAATGTTAATCCAGTTAATTCTTTACTATCAGCTAATTTTGTTGTTGTATCTTTTAAGTAGTAATTTACTATTCCTGTTAAGTCTGTTCTTGGTGTATAATAGAAGTTTATTTCATTTCCTTCTAGTGCTACTGTTATTTTTGCACTTGTTGGGTCTACTTTATTATATCCTGCAATTTCTATTGCATTTTCTGTTATTTCTGAATTAAATTCTAATCCTTTTAATTCTTTACTATCAGCTAATTTTGTTGTTGTGTCTTTTAAGTAGTAGTTTACTACACCTCTTAAATCTGTTCTTGGTGTATAGTAGAAGTTTATTTCATTTCCTTCTAAGCTTACTTTTATTGTTACACTTGTTGGTTCTACTTTATTATATCCTGCAATTTCTATTGCATTTTCAGATACAGATGAATTAAATACTAATCCAGTTAGTGGTTTACTATCAGCTAATTTTGTTGTTGTATCTTTTAAGTAGTAGTTTACTATTCCTGTTAAGTCTGTTCTTGGTGTATAGTAGAAGTTTATTTCATTTCCTTCTAATCCAACAGTTATTTTTACACTTGTTGGGTCTACTTTGTTGTATCCAGCAATTTCTATTGCTGTTTCTGTTATTTCTGAATTAAATGTTAATCCAGTA
>JAZSAX010000048.1:0-4795 GCA_045602065.1 Clostridia bacterium | reverse complement strand
TATTACTTCATCTGTTATATGAATATATCCATCTGATTCCATATTTGTTGTTAATACTGCCACTTCAAGTCCGTTTAGCGCTGTTCGAACATCTCCATTTGCAATATCAGCAATTTTTCTTAATGTACTATCTTCTATTTTGATGTTGTACTCACCTAATCCATCTTTTCTTTCTAATGCATTTTTTAAAATTTTATAAATATCGTTTTCTGTTAATGGGTTTAGTTTTATAACCATTGATCTTGATATTAAAGCTTTATTTACTTCAAAATATGGATTTTCTGTTGTTGCTCCTATTAATATTATTGTTCCATTTTCTACAAATGGCAACAATGCATCTTGCTGTAATTTATTAAATCTATGAATCTCATCTATAAATAAGATGCTTTTCCCCACAGGATTCATCATAAAGTTTTTTGTTTCTTCTACTATTTTTTTGATATCTGCAACTCCTGCAGTTACCGCATTTATTTTGTAAAATTTATATTTTGTTGTTTCACTTATTACTTTTGCTAATGATGTTTTACCACATCCAGGAGGTCCAAATAATATTATACTTGATAATCTGTCTGCTTTTATTGTTCTATATAATAGCTTTCCTGGCCCTATTACATGTTCTTGTCCTACATATTCTTCTAATGTCTTTGGTCTTATTCTATATGCTAAAGGTTCTGTTTGATTCATATTTTTCTCCTTAATCCTATTATGCCTAAATTATAAAACCTTATTAATTTTTTGTCAATATTTTCGAACATTTTTTTGTTAAAACTATTGACTTTTTACTTTTTAGAATAGTATAATTGGACAGAGATGAAAGGAGAATATTATGTTTGCATATATAAAAGGTTCATTAGAAATGAAATTTAAAAATTATGTAGTAATAGATGTTGGAGGACTTGGATATAAAATATTTATGGCAGAAAATGCTATAGATAATATCGGTGAAATTGGAAAAGTTGTAAAAGTTTTTACTTATTACAGAGTTAGAGAAGATGATGTTAGTATTTATGGATTTAATACACAAGAACAGCTTAGAATGTTCGAACTTCTTTTATCTGTTAGTGGTGTTGGAGCAAAAAGTGCTTTAGTTATGCTTTCATGTATTGAACCATCTGAATTTGCAATTGCTGTTATTTCTAATAATGTTAAATTACTTACACAAATTCCTGGAATCGGCCCAAAATCTGCACAAAGAATCATTTTAGAATTAAAAGATAAGTTAAAAGCTGAGCAAAATGAAGAACAAATAGAAGAATCAAAAGCAAAAACTGCTAAAGTTAGCGAAAATGTTCAAGAAGCTATTTCTGGACTTATGGTTCTTGGATATTCTAAAAAAGATATTGAAAAAGCTTTTGAACATCTTACTATTGAAACATTGTCTGTTGAAGATTTAATTAAAAAAGGATTAATTTTATTATCTAAATAAGAAAAAAATTGTCTTAGAATCTAAGACAATTTTTTATTTATATATATTTTTTAACATTGTTCCGGCAAAATGTACTATTTTAGTAGAATTTTTATTAGCTACTTCTTTTCCTAATGCTTTTCCACCAACAGTTAGAGATGCTACAATTGCACTAATTATAAATTGTAGATTTGCTCCTGTATTTTCAGCAAGTTTAGCTGCTATCATTGCACTCACAGCACCACTTAAAACTCCACATACATCACCTATTACGTCAGCACATATATTTGCAACTTTTGCAGAATTTTTTATCAATTTTAATGATGTTTTTGCACCATCTACTTTTTTAGTAGCTTTTGCATGAAATTCCTCTTCTTTCGCTACTGTTACCGCAACAGCTACTATATCAAATAAAATACCTATTGCAATTACTGCTATTAATATTATTATTGATGATACTAAATTTAAATTTGATACTCCATATGTTGATATATATGAAAAACATATTGATAGTATAAATGTTGTGATAAATACTTGTATAAACCATTTAATCTTCGAGTTATCTTTCTCTTTGCTTTTTGAGTTTTTACTCATTTACTAAATCATTCTCCTTCTTTCAAAAAAAGTGCATTAATGCACTTTTTCACTTTTATTATAAAAACAAGATGGTAAAATCTAAGTAAATTTTACGGTTTAGGTCTAGTTGAATTTCTCTATTCTTTACTATGTATTACTACATAGCCGTTTCCATTTAAAAAGAATATCTACATATTTCATTAGACACTAGATCGCCACTTAAGTCCGTACCTTAATCCTTAGATTTCTATGCCTTTGTTTAAAGCAAACATTCTAGAAGTTTTCCTTAACATACTAAATTTATTGTTAGTCTCTTTTGCAAATGTAATTTCATCCTATAAAACAATCCCAATACATTCACTCAAGACAGGCTACTCTATGCATATTGTGTCTTGGCACTCACATAGGTTTTCTCAAAATGTAATTTCAAGCCTCAGCGAAACAAGGGAGTCCTGCATATGCCATTATGCAATACCCTGGTTCCTTTTTCCCTGCTCACACACAAAACTGGCATTTCGCGCACAAACAAGGAACTTCATCGGTATGCCCTTTAGTGGATTTTTAGCCCCACCCTCGCAATAATTAGTACGACTAGAATAATGCACCATCGATATCTATTATACCAATTTTAGAAAATTTTTCAAATTCCGTTTTGGGATTTCTTTCCTTTTGGCAGTCAATCTTGAACCATTTTGATTGGCGTTTTATGCTTTATTTCACTTTTTTGCTCTTTTTTACTCTTTTTTTCTTTGATTTTCACTTTTTACATTTTTCGACATTTTATATGTATTTTTTTATCTCTCTCCATATTTCTTCATGTATTTCATCTATAGTTTTTAATCTCTCTTCTTCTACACATTTTATTTCTGTCCAATCATATTTATCCACTAAACTTACAGCTGCATTATAACTATCTTTTAAATGTTCAGCATCTCTTTCATGTATGTCTTTTGCTTGTGTATGTGTAAATTTATTTTCTCTTTCAGCCATTAATTTAATAGCAACTTCTGTTGGCATATTTAAGAAAAATGTTTTTGTAGGTACAGGAATTCCATATAAATTGAATTCAAAGTCCCATAACCATTTTAAGAATTTTTCTCTTTCTGCTTCATCTTTTATTTTTCCAGCTTGATGAATCATGTTACTTGTAGTATATCTATCAACTAATATAATTCCCCCATCATTATAAAATTTTTCTAAACTCGTTTTATATGTTGCATATCTATCAGCAGCATAAAATGTTGATGCTATATATGGACTTACATCTTTTGCGTTTTCTCCAAATTCACCTGACAAATACATTTTTACAAGTGATGAAGATTGGTGTTCATAATTAGGAAAACTTGCCACTTTATATTCTATATTTTCTTTATCAAATCTTTCTTTTAATTTGTTGAATTGCGTTTGTTTTCCACTTCCATCTGTTCCATCTATCACAAATAATTTTCCCATTTCTACTTCCTCCCTTTTGTTGTCATTATATAGTTAAATATTTTATTTGTAAATATTTTGGAACAAAAAGTATTACTAATTTAATTTTCTTATTTCTTCTTCTGTTAATTTTGTGGCTTGTATTATTTGTTCAATTGGTATTTTCATTTCTAATAGTTTCTTTGCAGTTTCTTTTATTGCCTCTTTTCTTCCTTCTTTTCTTCCTTCCGTTAGACCTTCCTCTCTTGCCTCTTCTCTTACAGCCTCTCTCTCACTCTCTTCGTCTAATATGTATTTTTCTCTTAATTCTGCAATTCTTCTTAACTCATCATCTCCACTGATGTATTCTAATTTTTCCATTGCTTCCCCTAATTTTTTATCTTCCTTTGCCCCCATTTTTACTACCTCACTTTCTGGATTTATTAAAAACTCCATCCATCTTTTTAATTCTTTTTCAGTTTCCTCTGGATACTTCATTATCTTTGGTAACTCGATTATATGAATTTCTAGGTTTTTAAATATTATTACTTTCGAGTCTCTTGTATCTACTATTTTATGCTCTGCATGTGCATTTTTAAAACTATCCAACTCTTCTAGTTCAAAATCTAATATCAATACTTGTATTGTCTTTTTTAAGTTTTTGTATTTTTCTCCTTTCTTTAACTGTGATGAATACATTTTAGCCCAATAAAATAGTGCTCTCTCCGATATGTTATGCTTGTTTTTTAATTGCACCTCTATTTCTACATCTGCTTTGTCTCCTATCTTAGCTCTTAAATCCAATACTCCCATTTTCTCTTCTGGTACTTTGCTTATTAAATTTTGATTCGAATCTAACGATATATTTTCAACATTTTCCTTTATTATTTTACTTAATAACCCTCCCAGGATTTCTTCATTTCCTTTTGTTCCAAATAATGCTTGAAACACTACATCTGTCTTAGGCGTTAATAGACCTCTTTTTTGTTCACTTTGAATCAATACGCATTCCTCCTTAATTATATCATATTGTTACTTAAGAATTTTAATATGCATTTCAGTTATTCTTGCCGTTTATTTGCGCGCTTAATAAACTATTGGAATATTTAGATTTTAATTTTTTGATTTTAGAATTTAATCTTGAAATTAATTTTTTTGAAACTTAATAAAATTTTTTTGCAATGAACATTGCAATTAAAAAAACAAATCCATACTAAAAATCTTAGTACAGAATTATTCTACCATCATCTCGCACTTTATGCAAGCCTTTTCACATTTTTTACTTCTAAATATAAAAAGAACTAGATAACTGGTTTAAAGCAATCTATCTAGTTCAATAAACGGATATATAAAACATATAAATATATGATTTATGCTGTCATTGTAGCAAAAAGATTTAGATAA
>JAZSAX010000047.1:0-22104 GCA_045602065.1 Clostridia bacterium | reverse complement strand
TAATTAACAAAATTTGAAGTCACAAAATCCTTCATTATAATATCACTTATTGATGAACAATCAAAATCAGAGTACCAAAATATACTTTCAAAATCATACTCACAAATTGTATAGTATATATCTAATTTATCTGCATCTCTTATAATCTTTGCAAATAGCATTTCTTCCTCTGTTAAGTTATCATCTATTTTATTTTTATTGTGATTAAGAATGGCCATTTTAATGATTTTTTTGTATTTATCTTCTACATTAAAATTATCAATTAAGTTTTGGTCATATAAGACTTTAACACTTAATTCGGCGTGATTAACAGAAATTCTATCATTAAATGTATTGTATAATTCTGCTTGTTCGAATCTACCTATATCGTGAAACAACCCAATTAATTCAGCTAATTTAATATATTCACCATCGAGTTTTAAGTTCTCAGCGATTTTTTTGCTCATAATTGCAACTCTTTTAATATGGTCTATTTTTAATTTAATTCTTCCTTCTTCAGGATTAAATTGTGAAACATATTTATCAAATTCTATATTTGCTTTTTCAATATCTATCATTATTTTTTACCTTTTAAATAAACATATTCATAATAGTAAGAACTAGAGTAGAAAAAAATGCTTTAACAGAATATCTAAAACCGCGTCTAACGAAAACTTCAGCTTCTGTAAGTTTATTCTCACCAATAATAGTCAAAGAAACGCAAGGTTCTTCGACTTCTTTATATTCAACTAGATCTGCATCCGCACAAGTTGTTTCAGAAACATCATCAACTAATGTTTCAACTGAAGATTCTTCTATATTCAATTCCTCATTAGTATCTAATTCTTCCATTTTATCCTCCATAAAATATCTCAAATTTAGTATATCAAGCAAACAGATAAAAATCAAATAAAAATTCGAAATGTAATATAAATGTAATAAAAGTGAAACAAAGCTGATCAAAATACTCTATTAAAATAGAGTAGAAACAAGGAGAACAATGGTAACATTTAATTATATTATACAAATCAATGTAAAAAAACTTGATTTTTAAATAATAAACTAATATAATGTGAATGAATACAAAATAGAGGTGATAAAATGAGAAAAGCACTACAAAATCAATTAAACGGAGCAACAAAAGAAAAATATAGAATTATAGCAGTAGACGATGAAGATGGAGTAATAGAATCATTATCAGTATTTTTAAAAAGAACAGACTACGAATTTGTAGGGATAACAGACCCTATGGAAGCTATAGAAACAGTAAAAAAAGAACATTTTGACTTAATGTTATTAGACTTTATGATGACACCATTACACGGTGATGAAGTAGTTGAAGAAATAAGAAAATTCAATAAAGAATTATATATCTTATTATTAACAGGACATAAAGATTTAGCTCCTCCATTAGAAACAATAAAAAGACTAGACATACAAGGCTATTGTGAAAAAAGTGACAAATTTGACCAATTACTTTTATTAATCGAGTCTGGAATAAAATCAATAAAACAAATGCATGAAATTAAAAGAATAAATGAAGAATTAATTGAATCTAATGAAAAATTAGAACAAGCTTATTTAGATATGGTAGAAACTTTAAGATTTACAGTAGAAGCAAAAGATTCATATACAAGAGGACATTCTGACAGAGTTGCTGAATATTCTGTATTAATTGGAGAAAAAGTTGGACTATCAGAAGAAGAATCAAAATCATTAAGAATAGGTGGATTATTCCATGATATTGGAAAAATAGGAATACCTGATAGTATATTATTAAAACCAGAAAAGCTTACAGATGAAGAATATTCAGAAATAAAAAATCATCCTGCAATAGGTGCACATATTTTAGGCTCTGCGTCAAACTTTAAAGAAATAATACCTATTGTAAAACATCATCACGAAAAATATGATGGAAAAGGATATCCATCAGGATTAAAAGGTGGAGAAATACCATATTTGGCAAGAATTGCAGCAATTGCAGATACTTTTGATGCAATGACAAGTAGAAGAAGTTATAGAAACGCACTAGATATGCAAGTTGTAAAAGATGAAATTGAAAAATGTAAAGGAACACAATTTGATCCTAAACTTGCAGATGTATTTTTAGATATATTAGATAATGATTTTGATAAAATTAAAAAAATACAAGATAAATATGCGAAATAAAAAGACCCCATTAAGGGGTCTTTTTTTAGGAAAACGTTTGGAGCAGACCGTAATACGATACCACTGTGGCAAACAGGTACGGGACCTCTACGCCTTCTTTGAGACATACGCCCTGTGAACCCTGATGCTCTGCAAATTGTCTCATAGAGATGACAGAAGCATGGATTTTGGCCATAGACAGGACCTCGAGGCAAACCAACAAGTCAAAGGATTCTTGGTTCAGCAAGTAGGGCCGCCACTTTTCACACGATTCAACAATGGAGTCAAGTGTGCGAAAAGAAATCTGTCCTCTTCTTTCGGTCGAATAAGTATGGGCATTTGCTGTGTTTACTTTGTAAGCAAATCCCTTAATTGTATTGATCGAATAAACTTCTTGCAGGTAGCGAGCGGTTACTTTGCCATAATTCTGATACCATTTTTCCGTAGGATTTTCATCAGTTTCAGAATTCTTAGGTTTTTCAGTCTTCGTAGCTTTCTGAAGGGCGTTCAAATTGTACAAAAAGGCTTGTTTACGGTATTTGATGTCTGGGGTCATAATGTTATCCTCCTAATAAAAAATTATACATATATATTATACCATAAAATGGTATTTATGTCAACGGACACTATATTTTCATGCTTAATCCAACTTTTTTACGTTCTTGATCAATTTTGATAACTTTAACTTTAACTACATCACCAACAGAGACAACTTCAGAAGGAGACTTTATATATGAAGTACTCATTTCAGAAATATGAACAAGTCCATCATATTTAACACCAATATCAACAAAAGCACCAAAATCTATAACATTACGGACAGTACCGGTTAAAATCATACCATCTTTTAAATCTTCGAATTTTAAAACATCGTTACGAAGAACAGGCTTTGGCATATCTTCTCTAGGGTCACGGCCAGGTTTTGAAAGCTCTGAGATTATATCAGTTAAAGTCATTTCTCCAATTTCAAGTTTTGCTGCAGTTTCAGCTATATTAACTGATTTTAATTTTTCACGAAGTGTGTTTAATGTATCTTTATTTTTTAAATCTGAAACTTTAAATCCAAGTAAATCTAGAAGTTTTTCTGTTGATTCATAACTTTCAGGGTGAACAGCAGTGTTTTCTAATGGATTTTTTCCATCAGGTATTCTTATAAATCCAGCACATTGTTCAAATGCAACCTTTCCTAATTTAGGAACTTTTAACAATTCTTTTCTTTCTTTTAATTTACCATTTTCATCTCTATATTTAACTATATTTTTGGCAATAGTATTATTAATTCCAGAAACATAAGCTAAAAGGGAAGGAGTTGCAGTGTTTACATCAACACCAACTTTATTAACACTATCTTCAACAACACCTGTTAAACTTTCAGACAATCTTTTTTGATTAACATCATGTTGATATTGACCAACACCGATTGCTTTTGGATCAATTTTTACAAGTTCTGCAAGAGGGTCTTGGAGCCTGCGAGCAATTGAAATAGCGCCTCTTATAGAAACATTTATATCAGGATATTCTTCTGTTGCTAGTTTTGAAGCAGAATATACAGAAGCGCCAGCTTCACTAACTATAACATAACAAATATCATGTTTAACTTCTTTAATCATTTCAGTAACAAACATTTCAGATTCTCTTGAAGCTGTACCATTTCCAATTGCAATCATATCTATATGATGTTTATTAATCAATTCTAATAAAGTTTTCTTTGCGCCTTGTTCATCATTTTGAGGAGCAGTAGGGTATACAGTAGATGTATCTAAAACTTTACCTGTTTCATCAATTACAGCAATTTTACATCCTGTCCTATAAGCTGGGTCGAATCCCATAACAGTTTTTCCCTTAATAGGAGCTCCAAGCAATAATTGTTTAGCATTTTGACCAAATACTTTTATTGCTTTTTCTTCAGCTTTTTCTGTTAAATCTGAACGAATTTCTCTTTCAATAGATGGTTCAATTAATCTTTTAAAAGCATCTAATATAGTATTTTCAAGCATTTCTTTAAACTGAGTATTTCCTTTAATAATATCTCTTTGAACATAATACAATATTTTTTCTTCAGGTTTATCTATAGCAACTTTCAAGAATTCTTCAGTTTCACCTCTATTAATAGCTAAAATTCTGTGGCTTGGAAGCTTATGAACTAATTCTGTGAAATCATAATACATTTCATAATTAGAACTTTCATCAGGTTTAGCTGCTTTAGTAGAAATTGCCCCTTCTCTGTAGCAAACTTTTTTGATATATTTTCTATATTTTGCATTATCAGAAATATTTTCTGCAATAATATCTAAAGCGCCTTGAATTGCTTCTTCAGCTGTTAAAACTTCTTTTTCTTCATTTATAAATGTAGCTGCAATTTCATTTATATCTTGCTTTTCTTCTTGTGCAAATATAATATCTGCTAAGGGTTCTAGACCTTTGGCTTTAGCAACAGTTGCTCTTGTTTTTTTCTTTTGTTTATAAGGTCTATATAAATCTTCAACTTCAGCTAAGGTTTCAGCTGCTGCTATTGAAACAGTTAGCTCATCTGTTAATTTTCCTTGTTCATCAATTAGTTTAATAACTTCTTCTTTACGAACTTCAAGATTTCTTAAATAAGTTAATCTAAGCCCTAAATCTCTTAAAATTTCATCACTTAATCCACCTGTAGCTTCTTTTCTATAACGAGCAATAAAGGGGATAGTATTTCCTTCATCAATTAGCTTTACAGCATTTTCTACTTGTGTATTTTTTACATTTAATTCTTCTGCAATTTTGTTAATAATTTTATCCATTTTTTCCTCCTGGTAATTTGGGACTGGGTCCCTTTTTCACTTTTTTGATTATATATTTCTTTTTTTGAAAAAGCAATAACTTATTGACAAAATAAGTCGAAATCAGTATAATACGTTAGGATAATTTTGGACAGGATGGGAACAATATTTATGGAGGTATAAAAATATGGAATTTGAACAATGGAAAGGTTTTGAAAAAGGGGAATGGAAGAGACAAATAGATGTAAGAGATTTCATACAAAAAAATTACACACCATATGAAGGAAACTCAAGTTTTTTAACAGGAACAACAGAAAAAACACAAAAATTATGGAATGAAGTATTGGAACTATACAAAAAAGAACATAGTTCACAAGGTGGAGTATTAGATATAGATGTAGACACAATATCTACAATATCAAGCCACGAAGCAGGATATATAGATAAAGATTTAGAAGAAATTGTAGGATTTCAAACAGATGCACCATTAAAAAGAGCAATTATGCCATTTGGTGGAATCAAAATAGTTGAAAAATCATGTCAAGGATATGGAAGAGAAGTAAATCCAGAAGTTGCAAACATTTTTCACAATATAAGAAAAACACATAATGATGGTGTATTTAGTGTATACACACCAGATATAAGAGCAGCAAGAAGTTCACACTTAATAACAGGACTTCCAGATGGATATGGAAGGGGAAGAATAATTGGAGATTACAGAAGAGTTGCCCTTTATGGTGTAGATGTTTTAATACAAGGTAAAAAAGAAGAATTAGATGAACTAAATGTAGATAATTTTAATGAAGAAGTTATTAGACAAAGAGAAGAAATATTTGAACAAATCAAATCATTAGAAGAATTAAAAGTAATGGCAGCAAAATATGGGTTTGATATTTCTAAACCAGCATCAAATGCAAAAGAAGCTGTACAATGGGTATATTTCGGATATTTAGGAGCAATAAAAGAACAAAATGGTGCAGCAATGAGCTTAGGTAGAACAGCATCATTTTTAGATATTTATTTTGAAAGAGATTTAAAAAACGGAACACTAACAGAAGAGCAAGCACAAGAAATAATGGATCATTTTGTAATGAAATTAAGAATGGTTAGATTCTTAAGAACTCCAGAATATAATGAATTATTCAGCGGAGATCCAGTATGGGTAACTGAAAGTATTGGCGGAATGGGAATTGATGGAAGAACATTAGTAACAAAAAATTCATTTAGAATGTTACACACATTAACAAATTTAGGACCAGCTCCAGAACCAAACTTAACAGTACTTTGGTCAACAAGATTGCCAGAAGGATTCAAGAGATTTGTTACAAACTTATCAATAAAAACATCATCAATACAATATGAAAATGATGATGTAATGAGAGCAACTCTAGGGGATGACTATGGAATAGCATGTTGTGTATCACCTATGAAAATAGGAAAACAAATGCAATTCTTTGGTGCAAGAGCAAACCTTGCAAAAACATTATTATATGCAATAAATGGTGGTAGAGATGAAATATCAGGAAAACAAGTAACACCAAGATTTGAACCAATAACATCAGAATATTTAAATTATGATGAAGTTATGTACAAATTTGATCAAATGATGGAATATGTTGCAAAAATATATATTAAAGCATTAAATGCAATTCATTATATGCATGACAAATATGCTTATGAAGCAATAGAAATGGCATTACACGATAAAGATGTAATTAGAACAATGGCTTGTGGAATTGCAGGATTATCAGTAGTTGCAGACTCATTATCAGCAATCAAATATGCTAAAGTAAAAGTAATTAGAGATGAAACAGGATTAGCTGTTGATTATGAAGTAGAAGGAGATTATCCAAAATACGGAAATGATGATGATCAAGTTGATAAAATAGCTATTGAAATTGTAAGAAAATTTTTAATGAAATTAAAGAAACATCCAACTTATAGAAATGCGAAAACAACACTATCAATATTAACAATCACATCAAATGTAGTATATGGAAAAGCTACAGGAAGCACACCAGATGGAAGAAAAGCTGGAGAACCATTTGGACCAGGAGCAAACCCTCTTCATGGAAGAGATGCAAATGGAGCATTAGCTGTAATGAACACAATTGCAAAACTACCATTTGAAGATTCAGAAGATGGAATTTCATACACATTTTCAATTACACCAGGAACACTTGGACAAGATATTGAAACAAAAGTAAACAACTTAACAAGTATGTTAGACGGATTTTTTGCTAGTACAGGACATCACATAAATGTAAATGTATTTGATAGAGCTTTACTTGAAGATGCTATGGAACATCCAGAAAAATATCCTCAACTTACAATTAGAGTTTCAGGATATGCGGTTCATTTTACAAAACTCACAAGAGAACAACAATTAGATGTTATAAATAGAACAATTCATGAGAGAATATAAAAAAGGGACCTGGTCCCTTTTTACGTTTTTTTCTAGTTGATATTTTTCTGGTTTTAAGTTAAAATAGAAAAGAGGAGGACAAAATGGAAAAAGATTTACAGAATTATGCAAAAATACATTCAATAGAAACTTTTGGAACAGTAGATGGACCAGGAATAAGATTTGTATTATTTTTACAAGGATGTCATTTACAATGTAAGTATTGCCACAATAGAGATACATGGAATATGAAAGATGGAGAATATAAATCACTTGATGATATTTTTGAAAAAATAAAAAGATATAAAAACTACATGACACTATCAGGTGGAGGAGTAACTGCAACAGGGGGAGAACCTCTTTTACAAGTTAAATTTTTAATAGAGCTATTTAAAAAATTAAAAGAAGAAGGAATTCATACATGTATTGATACATCTGGAATTGTAGCAATTACAGATGATGTTAAAGAACTACTAAAATACACAGATTTAGTATTACTAGACATTAAACATATTGATGATGAAAAATGTAAAAAATTAGTAGGAGTTTCAAATAAAAAAGGATTAGAATTTGCAAAATACTTAAGTGATAATAATATAAAAATATGGATAAGACAAGTTCTTGTTCCAGGATACACAGATGATGAGCAAGATTTACTTAAATTAAAACAATTTATAAATTCTCTAAAAACAGTTGAAAAAGTTCAAATTTTACCATATCACAGCATGGGAAAATTTAAGTGGGAAAAGGTTGGTAGTAAATATCAACTTGAAGATGTTAGAGATGCTAATCAAGAAGATGTTGATAGAGCAAAAGAAATACTTGGAATATAAGAAAAAGCACACGATGTATAATCGTGTGCTTTAATGTCATTCAGTAATTGAAATGATAGTAGCGAATTCGCTGGATAATGTATCCACCTTTAGAGAATTCTTTTAAAGCTTGACTGAACTTATAATCCAACTTAGTAGGCGCATAAAAAGCGTATAAGCAATTATAATTGTCGCTTATCCAGGTCTTTCCATTGTAGAGATACTCATGTCTCATCTGTTTAGCTAATTTAAGATAGCAAGAATTTCTGTCATGGTCGTCTTTGAAAATGTTTTTTCTTTGCACAACTACGATTTGGCGTTCCTTAGGAAGGCTACTGACCATATCGCAAATTCTATAAAATGTGTTTCTGTTTTTGCTATAGGCATATGCTTCTTGAATAGCTGCTTCTTGCTTGAGACGTGCTTGCTCTTGCTCCAAGGCTTGAGCTTCTGCTAACTTTTTCTTTTTCCGTGAACTGAAAAACATTATTTTTACCTCCTAATACAGTATTACCTCTTAACTGAAAAACAAGATGTCTGCTGCTATGGGTCTTGATGCAAACACGAGGTTTTAAAATTAAAAAGTGAATTGATTATAGCATAAGATTTTATGAAAGTAAAGAAAGACCGCCATATTTTCATATGACGGTCTAATATAATACATTTTTCAATACTTTAATTGTGCCTGATGAAGAAGACTTAAGTAGTTTGGGAGGTAGAAAGGGGTAGAAAATGAAAAAGACAATCGCATCAATAAGTATAAGAAAAATGTATATATTTTTGTTCTCTTAATTGTTTCTACAGAAATAACTTAGAAACTTAATATGAGAGAATAATACTGTATAAATCACATTGGATTTTATCAAGTGATGTCATTATAACACATATTTGCATTTATGTCAACATACAATTTTTTATCAATTTCATAAAAATTTCAAAAAACACTACTAATTTTCGCAAAAGTGTGATAAAATAGCTAAAAAAATGAAAGGATGATAATTAGATGTCAGAAGCAAAGTATAATAGAGTATTATTAAAACTAAGTGGAGAAGCATTAGCTGGAGATCAAAAAACAGGAGTAAATGCAGAAGTAGTAGGAAAAATATGTGACAAAATTAAAGAAGTAGTAGAAATGGGAGTACAAGTAGCAATAGTAGTAGGAGGAGGAAACTTCTGGAGAGGAAGAAATGGACATCAAATGGAAAGAACAACAGCAGACTACATGGGAATGCTAGCAACAGCGATGAATGGATTAGCATTACAAGATGCATTAGAAGCAAGAGGAATTAACTCAAGAGTACAAACAGCAATTGAAATGAGAGAAATAGCAGAACCATTTATACAAAGAAAAGCAGAAAAACACTTGAATAGAGGAAGAGTAGTAATCTTTGCATGTGGTACAGGACATCCTTATTTTACAACAGATACAGCAGCAGTATTAAGAGCTACAGAGATAAAAGCAGATGTAATATTACTTGGAAAAGCAATAGATGCAGTATATTCAGCAGATCCAAAAATAGAACCAGATGCAGTAAGATATGATGCAATATCATATTTAGAAGTATTAAATAGAGATTTAAAAGTTATGGACTCTACAGCAACAGCAATGTGTAGAGACAACAATATTCCATTATTAGTATTTGGAATAGCTGAACCTGAAAACATCGTAAAAGCTGTTAAAGGTGAAAAAATTGGTACAATAGTATCAAATCAATAAAAAGGAGAGATTATTTATGGATTACACAAATTTAAAACAAAGAATGGAAAAATCAATAGGAGCTTATGAAGAAAAGCTATCAGAAATTAGAGCTGGAAGAGCAAACCCAGCAATATTAAATAAAATAAAAGTAGATTATTATGGAGTACCAACACCAATCAATCAGATGGCTGGTATTTCAGTACCAGAAGCAAGAATGATAGTAATACAACCATGGGATATGAGTGTATTAAAAGATATCGAAAAAGCAATTTTAGCATCTGATATTGGAATTAATCCAAATAATGATGGAAAAGTCATAAGACTAGCTTTCCCTGAATTAAATGAAGAGAGAAGAAAAGAAATAGTAAAAGATATTAGAAAAATAGCTGAAGAAGCAAAAGTTGCAATAAGATCAATAAGAAGAGATGGAATTGATGAAGCAAAGGCAGCACAAAAAAATAGTGAAATAACAGAAGATGAATTAAAATCAGCAGAAACAGAAATTCAAAAAATTACAGATAAAAATATAGAAGAAATTGATAAGATATTAGCTAATAAAGAAACTGAAATTATGAGTGTATAATCAAGGGAGAATAGAATGAAATTTAGTAAAGAAAATATGCCAAAACATATAGCTATAATAATGGATGGCAATAGAAGATGGGCAAGAGCTCAAGGAAAGCCAGCTGGTTTTGGGCATAAAGCAGGAGCAAAAACACTAGAAAATATAGTAAGATATGCAAACAAAATTGGACTACAACATATAACAGTATATGCATTTTCAACAGAAAATTGGAAAAGAGCTGAAGACGAAGTAAATGCATTAATGATGTTATTACAAAATTATTTAGATGAATACAGCAAGAGGGCTGATTCAGAAAATATCAAAGTAAAAATCCTTGGAGATATCACAGTACTTTCACAAGGAATGCAAAAAAGTATAATAAACTGCATGGAAAGAACTAAAGATAATACAGGTGTGACTTTTAACATAGCATTAAACTATGGAGGAAGAAATGAAATAGTAAAAGCTATAAAAAATATAGCAAACCAAGTAAAAGATGGCAAAATAGAAGTAGAGAATATAAATGAAGAAACAATATCAAATAATTTATATACACAAGGACAGCCTGATCCAGATTTATTAATAAGAACAAGTGGAGAACTAAGATTAAGCAATTTCTTGCCATGGCAATTAGTATATTCAGAATTCTTATTTATAGAAAAAAACTGGCCAGACTTTACGGAAGAAGATTTAGATAATGCAATAATAGAATATCAAAAAAGAACAAGAAAATTTGGAGCAAATTAGAACTATTAAAGCAGAAAAAGAGGAGAAAATATGGATATTAAGAGAATTACATCAGCACTACTAGGATTTCCTTTAGTTGTAATAATATTAACATTTGGAAATAAATATATAGTAGATATATGTTTGGCTGGTATTGCAATGTTGGGTATGCAAGAATATTTTAATGCTATTTCAAAAGAGGCAAAACCAGTAAGATGGTTAGGATATTTATTATGCTTATTTATAGCATTAATACATATAGTACCTACATATTTGCCACAATTACCGATCAATCAAATATTATTATTAGCAATTCCAACAATAATGTTAATATTATTTGCACAAGTAATATTTACAAATATGAAAACAAATTTTAAAGATATTGCATATACTTTATTTGGTATATTTTATGTGATAGGTCCTATAGTTTTCATATCATTATTAAGAGGATTAAATAATGGAAGAATATTAGTATGGTATGCGCTAATTGCAGCATGGGGAACTGACACATTTGCATATTTTATTGGTATAAAATTTGGAAAACATAAATTAAATAAAATAAGCCCTAAGAAATCAGTAGAAGGGGCTATTGGCGGCACTTTGTGTGCTACAATATTAATAATATTATATACTTTAGTAATGAATAATTTATACAATTTAGGGTATTCATATTTATATGTAGCAATAGCAGCAGTAATTTTAAGTATTATTGGACAATTAGGAGATTTTGCAGCATCTAGCATAAAAAGATATGTAGATGTAAAAGATTATAGTAACCTAATACCAGGACATGGTGGAATGCTTGATAGAATAGACAGTTTAATGTTTTTAGCACCATTTGCATATGCTTTTTTTAGCATAATATAATTGGAGGGAAAATTGATTAATTTATTTATAAATGCGATAAAAATAATATTTTTATTAGGATTTTTAATTCTTATACATGAGGGAGGGCACTTCCTAGTGGCTAGACTTTGCAAAGTAAAAGTAAATGAATTTGCAATAGGATTTGGCAAAGTAATTTGGCAAAAGCAAGGAAAAGAAACCAAATATTCACTTAGAATGATTCCTCTTGGCGGATTTTGTAGTATGGAAGGAGAAGATGAAGAATCAGACTCTAAAGATTCATTCTCAAAAGCAAGTGTATGGAAAAGAATTGCAATAGTACTTGCAGGAGCATTTGTAAATATATTATTTGGAATATTAGTATATTTTATATTGTTATCAACAGTTGGACTACAATTTGTAGACCCAGCAAAAGACACAATATTAAATCGAATATATTATGGAGCAAGGGGAACAGGAGCATTTATATTATCAATATTTGATAGTATAAAAATGTTTTTTGTAGGAGGATTTGCAACAGATCAAATGGCTGGAATTGTTGGGATTTCTAACGTTGTAATCCAAACAAGTGGAATAATAAATTATTTATATTTATTAGCTGTAATATCTATATCTTTAGGTGTAACAAATTTACTTCCAATACCAGCATTAGATGGTGGTAAAATATTAATTTTAATAATAGAAATAATAAGAAGAAAACCAATGAAAATAGAGACAGAAACAAAAATTCAATTAATCGGATTTTCAATTTTAATTGCTTTATCTTTATTTGTAACTTATAATGACATATTAAGATTGATCGTACGGTTCTTAAAATGATAAAAGAAAAATAGCAGGAAAACTTGCTATTTTCTTTATTTTGTAGTACAATAATTTCATTAATAGGGGGGACTAATATGTATAGAACACATAATTTAGGGGAATTAAATATAAAAAATGTAGGAGAAGAAGTTGAACTATCAGGATGGATTCAAAAAATTCGTAATCTTGGTGGAATGATTTTTATAGATTTAAGAGACCAATTTGGAATAACACAAATTGTTATAAATGGTGCAGAACTTCAAGAACAAGCAAAAGATTTTGTTACAGAAAGTTGTATACACATTTATGGAAAAGTTGTGGAAAGAAGTAGCAAAAATCCTAAAATGGCAACAGGAGAAATTGAAGTAGTAGCAAGTAAATTAGAAGTTTTAGGGAAATGTAAAAATGTATTACCATTTGAAATAAATACAGATCAAGAAGTAAGAGAAGACTTAAGACTAGAATATAGATTTTTAGATTTAAGAAATCAAAAATTACATGACACTATATTATTACGTTCAAAAATCTTAAAAACATTAAGAGACAAAATGGATGAATTAGGATTTGCAGAAATACAAACTCCAATTTTGGCAAATTCATCTCCAGAAGGAGCAAGAGACTTTTTAGTACCAAGTAGATTGCATCCGGGAGAATTTTATGCCTTACCACAAGCACCACAACAATTTAAGCAATTATTAATGGTAAGTGGATTTAATAAATATTTTCAAATAGCACCATGTTTCAGAGATGAAGATCCTCGTGCAGATAGAGCGCCAGGAGAATTCTATCAATTAGACTTTGAAATGAGTTTTGCAACACAAGAAGATGTATTTAAAGTAGTAGAAGATGTAGTTACATCTACATATAAAAAATTTACAGATTGGAAAGTTGATGAAGGTCCATTCTTAAAGATTCCATACAAAGAAGCAATGGAAAAATATGGAATAGATAAACCTGATTTAAGAAATCCTTTAATAATTCAAGATGTAACAAAAGTATTTGCGGATATAGATTTTAATGCATTTAAAGATAAAACAATAAAAGCAATAATTGTACCAAATGGAGCAGAACAAGGAAGAAAATTCTTTGATAAAATGACAGAATTTGCAGTACAAGAATGTGAAGCAAAAGGATTAGCATGGACTAAATTTGAAAAAGATGGAACTGTTCAAGGAGGAATTTCTAAATTCATTACAGAAGATGCAAAAACAAAATTAGAAAATGAATTTGGTGCAAAAGCAGGAGATTGCATATTCTTTGTAGCAGATGAATTTAATAAAGCACAAAAAATATCAGGACTTGTAAGAATTGAACTTGGTAAACGTTTAGACTTAATAGAAAAAAATACATACAAATTCTGCTTTATAGTAGATTTCCCAATGTATGAATTATCAGATGAAGGAACAATAGACTTCTGCCACAATCCATTTTCAATGCCACAAGGTGGGCTAAAAGCATTAAATGAAATGGAACCATTAGATATAGTTGCACATCAATATGATTTAGTATGTAATGGATATGAAACAATGTCTGGTGCAGTAAGAAACCATGACCCAGAAATAATGGTAAAAGCTTTTGAAATAGCTGGATATTCAGAAGAAGAAGTAAAAAATAGATTTGGAGCATTATATAATGCATTCCAATATGGAACACCACCACATGCTGGAGCAGCTTTAGGATTAGATAGAATGGTAATGTTAATTGCAGATTGTATAAATATTAGAGAAGTAATAGCATTCCCTAAAAATAAAAAGGCAAGAGACTTGCTTATGAGAGCACCATCTGTTGTAACAAAACAACAATTAGACGAAGTACATATTCAAATAAAAGATTAAAAAGAGACTAGGTCTCTTTTTTCTTTTATTGACAAAATTTACATAAAATGATATAATTTTTAGGCAAACATATTTAAAAAAGATAACCTTTAGGTTGTCTAATATGTGAAGCAAAAAAACAAGAATGCCCCGCTAACGAAGCAAAAAGTGTAATTTTTGCCAAATTTTACATTTTGGGAACGAACGCCTTTAGGGTAGTAGGGAAAGGAAAGAATGGCAACTTTGAAAGTACAAGTCAAAAACTCGCGGTTTGTCACCTATAGTGGAGTAGAAGTAAAATTATTTACTCCTACTAAAGTCAAAGGAAATGGGTGGGAGTGCTGCATCGATGACAAAGGCAATATTACATGTGTTGCCCAACAGTACTATAATGATGTAAGACATACCATTAAGTTAAACATTAAGAATGGTTGGGTCAAACTGTTGTTGAAGGTCGGAGATCAGCAAACCAAGGCACTAAGATCCTATAAGCTGGAAAGTGAGAACACTGATGGCCTTATCGGACTTCCTGCTGGATACATCGATAAGAGAAGAGCATATTTCCGTGACGCGAAGTTTCAAGAATTCTTGGATGCACATGAATTGACTGCAGTCAATTTTGAGTCTGCTAACGGAATTTATGAGTTGAAAGAAGAATTCTGGAGAGGGGAATCTATTTATAAAGAAGAAATAGATGACACTGACGGATGTGCAGAGCTGATTTTCAATGACGTTAAGAAAAGCGAAGAAGATGAAGAAGGATCTTTCCTAATTGTCCGTAGAGTAGAAGTTACTAATGCTACTTGGACAATTAAAAAGGTAGTAAAAGGTTCAAAAATTCAAAGGATTCTCTATACTAGTGATAATCCTAAGAAAATTATGAATCTGCCTACAAAATAAAACTTCACATACTAGAAAGCGGACACACATGGATGAATTCCAGGTGTGTCCCTTTCATTTTTTATGAAAACTACTTTACAAAATTTAAAAATAGTGTTATAATAAGCAATATCATAAGAAAGCCTAAGAAAAAGCAAAGTAGATATATTGAAAATGTATTACAGAGAGAATAGCAATGCTGAGAGCTATTTATACAAGATATATTGAAATTTCACTTTAGAGGCCTTGCTTTGAAATAATAGTAGAAGTGAGCGGTTGAACCGTTAAAACTGTAATGAGGTTAATTAAGCGAGAGCTATTAATAAATTTAGGTGGTACCACGGAAAGAACCATTCGTCCTAATACATTGGATGAATGGTTCTTTTTTTGCAAAGGAGGAATCAAATGAAAAAAGAAAAGAAGAAGAAAACAATTTTAATATTTTTTATAGTCATAATACTACTAGCAGGATTATTTGCATCTACAATAATTGTCAAAAAGATTAATGTAAGTAAATTAGGAAATGAGTATTGTGAATATAATGGAGAACATCCAATTCAAACAGGTATGAAAGGTGAGGCACATTCAACTTGCAAAGGATGTAGCAAAATCATGAAATTCGAATATAAAATTACAAATGAATTATGTGATACATGTGCAAAAGAATTAAACAGATGTAAACTTTGTGGTAAGTTATTAGAAAATTAAGAAAGGAGAATAAAAATGAAAGAAGAAATTATCAAAATCAAAGAAAATGCTTTAGAGGAAATTCTAAATACACAAGAATTAAAAACATTAAATGATGTAAAAGTAAAATACTTAGGAAAAAAAGGTGAATTAACAAGTGTTTTAAGAGGAATGGGAGCTTTGTCTGCTGAAGAAAGGCCAGTTATAGGAAGTCTTGTTAATGAAGTAAGAGCAGAAATTGAAAAAGCTTTAAATGAAAAAGAAGAAAAATTTAAACAAGCTGAATTACAAGAAAAATTAGAAAAAGAAACAATTGATATAACACTTCCAGGAACAAAAATAAAAAGAGGAAGCAAACATCCAGTAAATAGAGTAATAGAAGAAATAGAAGATTTATTTGTATCAATGGGATATGATGTAGTAGCTGGTCCAGAATTAGAAACAGATGAATTTTGTTTTGAAAGATTAAATTTACCAAAAGGACATCCTGCAAGAGATATGCAAGATAGTTTCTATATAACAAGTGAATATTTGCTAAGAACTCAAACATCTGCAGTGCAAGCAAGAACAATGTTGGCAAACGAAGAAAAATCTCCAATAAGAATGATATGTGCAGGAAAAACATATCGTAGAGAAGATGATGCGACACATTCACATCAATTCGGACAAGTAGAAGGATTAGTAATAGACAAAAAAGAAAGAAATGTATCACTTGCAGATTTAAAAGGAACATTAGAGATATTCGTAAAAAAATTGATAGGAAAAAACTGTGAACTACGTTTTAGACCAAGTTATTTCCCATTTACTGAACCATCATATGAAGTTGATGTAAGTTGTTTCAAATGTGGTGGAAAAGGATGTAGTCTATGTAAACAAACAGGCTGGATAGAAGTACTAGGTGCAGGAATTGTACATCCAAATGTATTAAAAATGAATGGATATGACCCAGAACAATATGGAGGATTTGCATTTGGTACAGGTTTAGATAGACTTGCAATGTTTAAATATGCAATACCAGATATGAGATATTTATATGCAAATGACATCAGATTCTTAAATCAATTTGATAGAAAGGATGAGGAATAATGAAATTAAGTACAAATTTTGTAAAAGACTATGTAGATATAGATGTTGATATAAAAACACTTGCAGAAGATATGACAAGAGTTGGGAACGAATATGATTCTGCAGGAAAATTAATAAATGCAACAAAACTAGTAATTGGTGAAATTGTAGAATGCGTAGAACATCCAGACTCAGATCATTTACACTTATGCAAAGTAAATATAGGAAAAGAAGTATTAAATATAGTATGTGGTGCACCAAATGCTAGAAAAGGATTAAAAGTTATTGTTGCACAAGATGGAGCAGAACTTCCAGAAATAACAATCAAAAAAGGAATGATAAGAGGACAAGAATCAAATGGGATGTTATGCTCATTAGCAGAATTAGGGCTAGAAGCAAAATTCTTAAGACCAGAAGATAAAGATGGAATTGCAGAATTAGGTGAAGATGCGGTTATAGGTGAAGACCCTATCAAATATCTTGGTATGGATGACGGAGTAATAGATTTTGAATTAACAGCAAATAGAGGAGATTTATTAAGTATTTTAGGAATGGCATATGAAATAGGTGCAATCTATGATAAACCTGTAAAAGAAGTAGATTTAAGCCATAAAGAAAATGGAGAAGATATAAATAAAACATTTTCAGTAGAAGTAAAAACAGAAAATTGTAAAATGTTTTTAGCTAAAAAAGCAGAAAATGTAGTTATAAAAGAAAGCCCAGAATTTATCAAAAATAGATTAATAGCATCAGGAATAAGACCAATAAATAATGTTGTAGATATAAGTAACTATGTAATGTTAGAATTAGGTCAACCACTACATTTCTATGATGCAGATAGATTAGGAAATAAAATTGTTGTAAGAATGGCAGAACCAAATGAAAAATTAACAACACTAGATGAAATTGAAAGAGAATTAACTGATACAGATATAGTAATTGCTGATAATACACATGGAGTTGGTTTAGCAGGAGTTATGGGAGGACTGGAAACTGAAGTTGAAGAGATAACAAAAAATGTATTAATCGAAGCTGCAATATTCGATTCTGTAAAAGTAAGATTAACATCAAAGAAAATTCTAAGAAGTGAAGCAAGTAATAGGTTTGAAAAAGGTTTAGATCCAAACAGAACATATATGGCAATCGAAAGAGCATGTACTCTATTAGAAAAATATGCAGACGCCACAATTGTTACAGGAACAGTAATCTATGATGAAACAAATAAAGCAGATAAACAAATAGATGTAACATTTAAAAGTATAAATGATGTATTAGGAACTGTGATTCCAAATGAGGAGATATTAAATGTATTCAGAAAACTAGGATTTACATATACAGTAAATGGCGAAGTTGTAACTGTAACAGTTCCGACAAGAAGATTAGATATATCAATAAAAGAAGATTTAATCGAAGAAGTAAGCCGTATATATGGTGTAGATAATATACAAGGTAAATTACCAGTAGTTCCAATGAGAAAAGGAAGTTATGACAAAACTCAAAGAGAAATAAGAAACAAAATGATTGCACTTGGATTAAATGAAACTTTATCATATATTTTAATAAATGATAAAGAAATAAATGGTTATACTTTAGATGAATTTGAACCTTTAAAATTATTAGACCCAATAACAGAAGAGAGAAACACTTTAAGGTATAGCATGGTACCATCATTATATAAAATTTATGAATATAATAGAGCAAGAGAACAAAAAGATGTATCAATATTTGAAATAGGTAAAGGGTTCTATAAAAAAGGTGAAGTTTATGGAGAAGATACAAAACTTTGCTCATTAATGGCAGGAAAATATTCATTAGGTTTAAATAATACAAAAAATGTAGATTTCTATACAATCAAAGGTGTTGTAGAAGAAGTGCTTGACTATCTTGGATATGCAGGAAGATATAGTTTTATAAAAGCAGAAATGCCAAAAGAAATGCATCCAGGTCAAAGTGCATATATAAATGTAAATGGTTCAAATGTTGGAATTATAGGAAAACTACATCCTACAGTATCAAAAGAAGATGTATATGTATTTGAAATAAATTTAGATGAGTTATTGGAAAAGAAAGTTGGAAAAATGAAATATAAAGAAATTTCAAAATTCCCAAGTATAAAGAAAGACATTGCATTTGTAGTTGATAAAAATATTATATCAAAAGATATTGAAAAAGTTATTAAAAGTGCAGGTGGAAGCTTACTTACAGATATTGAAGTATTTGATGTTTATACAGGTTCAAATGTAGCAGACGATAAAAAATCAATTGCATATTCATTGACTTTTACTGATAACAAAAAGACTTTAACTGATGAAGAAGTTAATGGATTAATGGATAAAGTTATGGAAAACGCTTGCAAAAAATTTAATGCTGAAATTAGAAAATAAAGAAAAACCCCTACCACAAGAAGTGGTAGGGGTTAAATTTTGCCTAATATGCGAATTAATTTAATTCAATTAGGCGGAGGTTTGCTTATGCCTTAGAAACCGTATAAAATTCGCAAAGTGCCCCGATGTCCCTACCAGAATCAGTACGGATGATATAGTCATTGTAAGACGAATCATCTGTTGTCAAAATGCTTACGTCGGGACTGCCGTTAGCCTTCATGCCGTGACACAGGAGAAAGTCAATGCCGATACGGCCGGTAAAGTTCTTACCATTCGTATTTAGAGTTGCAGTGCCATCACCATTATAGATGAGGTTACATGCGTTTACCCATAAGGGCTTAACCTCTTCCAGTTCAGGAATGAGCATAGCTTGTATAAGTTTAGGTTCTGCAATCTGCCAGCAGTTATAGCCGCTGGGAGTCAGATTTCCGCATTCTTCGTAGCCAATCAAGGCTCCGAGGGGAGCGACTTCAACTCCGTTGATGGTGTCTAAGTACAGCTGACAATTCTTAACGGTAATTGCTTCCCGGAGAAATTCCGGAATCATGCTGAGAGAATTAACCTTAACGGTTTGTTCACTCAGTATTGTAGGCTTGTGAATAGTAATGATGTTGTACATGTTGTTACCTCCAAATTTTATTTAAATTTTTAAACATTGCTATTATAACATATTTTACATAAAAATGCAAATTATTATATGTATATTGCAAAGGTTTGAAAAATATGATATAATAAAAAACAATATTTTTTTAAAAGGAGTAATAATATGATAAATAAATTCTATTTAGATAAAGAAAAAGACATAATAGTAAATTTATTTAAATCAAAAAAAGATGAAATTACATATATATTAGAAACACCACATCATAATACAGGTAATTTAATTACAAATTTAGCAAAACTTTGTGGTGTAGAAACAATTAAAAATGAGAAAGATATGAAAATAATAAAAGGGACAATACCAGCAAGCATAAATGGAGATAATGAAGAAGTATATGTATTTAGACTAGGAGGAATAAAAATTGCTAATATATATGAAGATAGAATAGAAATAAAAGCAAAAATTCCAGCAATAACAAAAACACTTATGTCACAAACCAAAAATTATAAATTACCAATACAAAAAACAATAGTAAAAACATATATATTAAAAAAATCAAAATTTAGAACAGATTTACATACACATATGAATGCAAATTTATCACCAGATTGTTTAATTGCACTAGGAATAATGCATCAAGTAAGATATCCATTATATTACATTAAAAAATTAAAATTAATACTAAGTAAAGAACAAGAAGAAAAAATATATTTACAAAGAAAAGAAGTTGAAAAACAATTTGAAGATAGTGAGCTACAAGGAAAATATTTAACGAGAAAAATAGATGACAATACATTTATAAATTTTGCAGATTTCATTTTAAATAATCTAGAAAATGCACAATATAATATTGAAAAAATAAGAACAAGTTTAGCCATTTTAAAAGACGGGCAGGCAGTATTCACAAATCTTGAAAAAACGTATATATATAGATATGTTTTTGCAAAAGGAATACCATCAACAGAAAAAATTAGAGTAACAGAGAAAATTGTAAAATTAATACCTGAAAACAATATAGTAGAAATGGTATTAAAAATGATGGATGATAAAAAAGCAAATAGTCCATATAAAAATAATTCATTAAGACAAGATAAATTTTTGTGGATAGCAAGAGAATATCAAAAACAAGGAATTCAATATGTTGAAATTGCAGATACAGATTTAGGAAAAGTAGGAGAACCGGCAGTTAAATTATTACAGGAAGTACATGATATTTTTCCTGAAATAGAAAGAGAAACAAGTGTAAAAATAAGACTTTTATTAGGAATAAGAAGAATTGCTTTAACAATAATAAAAGACCAAAAAACAAGTAATACATATTTAAAGGATACGATAAATGTATTAAAAGCAGTAGCTAAAAGCCCTTATGTTGTAGGAAGTGACTTTATAGGTGAAGAGATAAATGATATATCAGATTTGCAACCAGTAATACAAGAAATAGTAAAATATGTAAGAAAAGAGGATAAAGACTTTACTGTAAGAATACATGCAGGAGAAAATGATAGTTTAAGAGACAATGTTAGAAAATCAATTTTATGTGTAAAACAATCATTAGCAAAAGGACAACAAATGCCAAGAGTAAGAATAGGGCATGGATTATATTCTGAAGACTTAGATAGCAAAAAAGGAAAAGAATTATTGGAACTAATGAAAGAAACTGGCGTTGTTGTAGAATTTCAATTAACATCAAATATCAGATTAAATAATATAAGTGATTTAACAAATCATCCAATTAAGAAATTTTTACAAAATGGTGTTAAATGTGTTCAAGGAACAGATGGATGTGGATTTTATGGTTCAGATACTTTTGATGAACAACTAGCTCTTCAAAACCTATTAGGATTAACTGAAAATGATTTCACAAAAATGAGAGAAGTCGAAGATGAAATTATTGCACATAGAGATAAATATTTTAAAGAGAAAAGCAAAAAGTTTGAA
>JAZSAX010000046.1:0-5131 GCA_045602065.1 Clostridia bacterium | reverse complement strand
CAATTGGTTGTTTCTTTGATTTTAAATATATTTTTAATACTAACTCATTTTTCATTTTTAGCTTTCCTTATATATTTATTTCTAACTATATTTTTGTTTTCATCTCTAATCAACATGTCTTTTTGAATCCTTTTAAAGAATTCTGTTTTAGTATCTTTTGAATTCTTATTCTTTTTATTATCTCTACACCATTTCTCATATTCTTCGTCTGTTATATTTAATAATTTCTTAACTTTTGTGTTTATCATTATTTAATCTCCTTGTCTATTTTTTTTAATCCTTCTTTATATTTATATAATCTACCTAATGCATCATATACAAAATCATGATTGTTTTCTTTTGAATATTCTAACATTTTCATTTGTAAATTATTTATAGCTACTTTAGCTATTTCTAACTCAACCATAAAACTTATTGGATTCTTAATATAATTCTTATCATCTTTCTTTAAATCTAATATTGCTAATTTACACATTATTATATTTAATAATAAATCAAAAGCATCTGATATATCACTCAATCCAATTAAATTATATGTTATATCAATTAATGAATCGATACTTTTTTCTAACTCAAATAATTTATTGTCCATCTTTTTCTTCTTTCTTTGTCGATTCAATTATATCCAACAATTCTTTTGTTGATAATGTACTTAAATATGCATTTTCTTCTGGTGTTAAGTTATCATTACCAGTCACTTCATATATTATATCATTATCAACTGGCTTATCTGTATGGTCTAATAAATCTTTAATAGTTGATATTGATAAATTCTTTAATTGATTGTCTATATCTTTATGCATAATCAATTCTGGATTTTGAAGTGCATTTATCTTTGTGATATTCAAATCAATCAACATCTGTGCAACTCTTAACTTATCACTAGACTTTAATCTATCACTTGAACTAACATTACTATCAGTTAATAAACTTGTTAAATATCCACCAATCTCATCTAATGATAATAACTTAGTCTTAAATTGTCGTTGATACATTGCCATATTTATTCTTCGTATCTCACATTGAGAACTATATGCTAAATAATACGCTTTAGCTACATCATTGTCTATACCTGCAAAATATGCAGCCGTTGCTATATTCTTTGTATCAACATATTGCTTTATGAATTCTTTCTGAGTCTCTGACATATTGTATTTATTTTCAGGGTCAACATCAAGAGAATATTTAGGATTACTGTCTAACTCGTCAAAATACTCCTGTTGTAACTCTTGAGCTTTATCTTCAATCACCATCAACTCTTGCTTCTTACCACGTTTTATATGTCATCACCTCCTTATTTTAATATCTTTAATTTATTATTAACAAATGTAATCTTTATATATGGTTTATTACCATTCATCATCTCTAACTTATCCAACATGAATAATTTTTTAAACATCTGAGTAAATGTTGTAGGCGATGAATAATCTCTTATTACTGATTGTATTCCTTTAACTGACATATAAATATCATACTCTGAGAAATACGAGATGAATAACTCATCATCACTAAACATCTTTATCATATCTTCATATGATGAACAACCAAAATCTTTAACTGTCTTTGATAAATATAATCTTGTTCTATTAATATCAAAGAAGAAACTCTTACCTTCTTCTTTAGTCCTATCATTAGAATTAATGTAATTGATTATCTGACTCATGGTTATTCTATCAATCTTCTCTTTAATATCAACATCTCCATCAGTATATGTATTATTCCAATCATTGATAGTAAATTTAAAATTATCTTTAAATTGCTTTGTCGCTATCAATATTCCATACATTGCAAAATATACATATGCAGTCGTATTAGCAACATCATTCTTTAATTCATATAAACTATCACTAAATGTTGTATCATAATAATCACCACGCTTCATAAACTTTTTTGCTGCATCCCAATGATAATATATCTCTAACATATTTATCCTTCTTCTAAATCCAGTCGTATTATCACTAAATTTAATCTTCTCTTGGTCATTTCCTGCAAACACATATTTACAATTGATTACACTTGAATACTTGCTTACACCTTTACTTTCAATTGTCTGATACATAGAACCAGTTAATGCTTTAATCATCTTACTTTCTGTATATGTCTTAGCTGATGTTTCTAAAAATATATTATGTGCTTTATTCTCTAATGCTCCAGTTATAAACCTATCACCTTCAATAGCATCTAAATCATTACTAGCTGGTCTTGGAACAACTCTATGTATGAAACATCCATCAAATAATGAGTTCTTACCATTCTGTCCACTTCCTATTAACATCACAAAATGCTGACTAAAACTTTGTAACATAGTGTATCCTAATACTTCACATAAATGAACAAACTTATCTTTCGAGAAATGGTCATCAGACTCATGTGCTATATTATATAATAACTCAAAACAATAATTTCTATTTGTTTTAGTTATCTCTTTCATCATTTCAACAAAATCTTCTAAACTTACATCCATTATACTAAATGGCAATGGGTCAAAATCATAATCTAAATACCACATGATAGCATATGTATTATCATATAAATATATCTTATTATTTAATCTTTCTAATTTAACAATATCATATTTAAAATACCATTTGTTATCTCTAAAATTATACACCCCATTCCTAAAGGCTATACAATAATCTGGCAATTGCTTCATTACCATACAATCAGCAGCATCATCAAACGATACCTTCAACAATGTAGTCTTTAAATTTGTTGTAAACGAACTAACTATCTTATTGATTCTTTCATCAACTTCATCACTCATTCTAGTGAAATATTTATACCTTAATAATGCATATAAATTATCAACTAATATCTCTTTTGCTTCTTGCTTCTCACAAAACTTATAATTGATTTGGTCAAACCTTTTAGCTAAATAATTTTCACCAAATACATACACTTGACACTCAACCGATAACACTGGTCTCCACTCAATCAATGACCTAGTCATTAACGCACTTGTATCAACTGCTTCCATAACCTCTTTTACACTACTTACCATAACTCCTTTTTCTCTCCTATTTCTCTATTATCTTACTAGCAATCATATCTGCCATGTGAGTCCATAACACATTCTCATGCCTCTCAATTGCTTCTCCATATAACTTCCAATTCTCTTTTTCATCAAATGCTCCCATATGCCATCTGATGCAATCAGATTCCTCCTCTGTTAAATGTTTGTCACCAGTTAATATATATTTATTAATATAATCTACACTTTTATCTCCATGCCCTTGTGGTGCTTTAGTATCATATATCCATGTCTTATTACTTAAATCTTGTAAGTACACATCACACTTACATAAATCATGTAACATTCCTATTATATAAGGTGAATCTGGTCTAGACCACACTAAATTGTTGTTCTTAGTCAACTCCAATAAACTTAATGTTACATTAACACTATGCTCAAATAATCCACCTTCATATGCTAAATGATACTTAGTACTAGCGGGAGCACTAAAAAATCTATGCTCTAATAACCATTTCTTTGCTGAACTAGGTAACTTTGTACCAACAATATCATCATATAAACTTAATCTTTCTTCAATCGTCATACTATTTCCTTTCTATTATATACCTCTCTACTAATAATGAATTGGTGAGGTTAAAAAAGATTATGAAAAGAGAAAAACATGACTTTGTATATTAAATTTTTAAGGAGTTTAGGAGCTTATCTGTCTTTTCACTATTAGTAGAGAGTTTATTAGAGATACTAGACATTTCAATCTCTTGTGTGACTTTGTCATAACGAAGAAGAAAAGGTAAGACCTCATTATAGCCACTTTGCACTTCTATTGTGCCATCTATATTTATATCACTTAACTCTTATTTATAACTGACATACATTCTTCAATTATAGAATTACGATATTCATTTACCAACCTCTTTAATTCCTCTTTACTAATGATAATCTTTATACCATCAGTAATCTCTACACTCTCGATAAATTTCATCGCTTTCCTACAATCTTCAAGACCATCAGTCTTCTCAATGTTGATTTCACACTCTTCAACATTGTTTCTAAAAAAACTTAACTCATAACTGAATTTCATAACACTTATCCTTTCTTTAATTATATTATATACCTAAATTGTACAAATGTAAACTATTTCTTTTAAATAATTTAATACCAATTGTTTATGTCATCTATTTCTTTGTCTTCTTTGACTTTTAAACTCTTCATGTTCTTTATATATCTGAACATCTCTTCATATAATACAATCGTTCCACATCCTAACTTCAATGTAAACTTATCCTTAATCAATTTCCATCGAGCATCATTTAATCTTCTCAACCTATCCTTAATTACTTCTCTTACATACTTATCCTTTATATCAATCTCAGCATGTGCAAATACATCTTTTCTAAATTCTTCTTTTGTCATATTATTATCTCCTTTATTATTTCTTTATTTTTATTTATTATTTTTCTTACTATATCTAAATTAATTATTAATATTATTAAAAACCATACCTTCAACATATCAATCTACATCCTCTAAATCTTCCCAACTATATGAATTTCTCCATACCTCAACTTCTTCTATTACCTCATCATATATATCATATATCTTATCATCGTCATCATAATATACAATATAATCTATACTTCTATAATCTTCATCAAACTCATTCAGATACTCAATCAAATCTTGCCTATCAAAAAACTGAGCCCAACTATATAAACTACTAAATACCTTTACTCTTACTTCATACATAATCTTACACACTCCTTACATTTACATTTAAACTTGTTTTTAAATATATATTATATATATTTAAAATAATCAAAGTTAATACCTTTTCATTAACTTTATTTGTAATTATTATAACTCAAAATAAACTAAATGTAAATAGTAATTTTAAAATTTATCAAAAAGTAACACTTTGTTACTAAATTTGTATTAATTTTATACATTTTAATCAACAATTTTAATCGATAAAAATGAATAAATATACACAAAAAATGAATAAATATTCACTTTCGTCAATGTGTAAGTTACGTGTAAGTTACGTGTAAGTTTTAAAAAGTTACAAGTTGACTTTTTGTAAGTTTTCTAAAGTTACACGTTACTTACATGCTACTTAATTTACATTTCAATCACTCTTATATAGTTTGTTTTTTATTA
>JAZSAX010000045.1:0-23088 GCA_045602065.1 Clostridia bacterium | reverse complement strand
TTTTATTGTAATTGTTTCATAACTTCTTCAGCAAAGTTTTCTTCTTTTTTCTCGATTCCTTCACCTTTTTCAAATCTTGCAAATTCTACAATTTTAGCATCTTTTAATACTTGAGATACTTTCATGCTAGGATCTTTAACAAATGCTTGATCTACTAAGCAAATTTCTTCATAGAATTTATTGATTCTTCCCATTACTATTTTTTCAGCTATAGCTTCTGGTTTTCCTTCAT
Source organism: Clostridia bacterium (assembly GCA_045602065.1). GTDB lineage: Bacteria > Bacillota > Clostridia > TANB77 > CAG-508 > CAG-269. The sequence continues at coordinate 22,856 of JAZSAX010000045.1, read as the reverse complement.
TCATTGTTTGTGCTTTTAGAATTTCTTTTTCTTTTTCAACTCTTTCAGCTGGAACTGAATTTCTATCTAAGAATTCTGGTTTTGCAGCTGCTATTTGCATACAAACATCTTTTGCTAATTCTTTGTTAGCATTTGTCATGTTAACTAGAACAGCTATTTTTCCATCTCCATGGATATATTTTTCAACTAATCCTTCAGATTCAAATCTAGCAAATCTTCTGATTGACATATTTTCTCCGATTGTTGCTATTTTATCTATTAATACTTCATTAACTGTTTTTCCTTCTACTGTTAATGATGGTTGTGCTAATAATTCCTCAACTGTTGCTGGATTGTTTACTACAACTTGTTTTGCAACATCCATTACAAATGTTCTGAATTCTTCGTTTTTAGCAACGAAGTCTGTTTCTGAGTTTACTTCAACTACAGCTCCTACTTTTCCGTCTTCAGCAATATATGCTTCTACCATACCTTCAGCAGCTACTCTTCCTGATTTTTTAGCAGCTTTTGCTATTCCTCTTTCACGTAAAAGCTCTGCAGCTTTTTCTAAATCTCCATCTGTTTCTGTTAAAACTTTTTTGCAGTCCATCATTCCTGCACCTGTTTTTTCTCTTAACTCTTTAACTAATGATGCTGTAACCATTTTACACTCCTCCTTATTTTTTATACAAAATCAGAGTAGAGCAGTATAGCCCTACTCTGTTTATTAAAAACATTTTATTATTCTTCAACTGTTTCTTCAGCTTCAGCAACAACTTGTTCCATTGTTTCAACTTCTTCTGTTACATCTTGTTCTGCTGCTGGTTCGAAGCTTTCACCTTGTTTTCCTTCGATAACTGCATTTGCCATAACATCAGCTATTAATTTAACTGCTCTTATAGCATCATCATTTCCTGGAATTGGGTAATCTAAGTCTTCTGGATTGCAGTTTGTATCTACAATTCCTACTACTGGAATGTTTAATTTTTTAGCTTCTAATATAGCTATTCTTTCTTTTTTAGGATCTACTAAGAAGATAACTCCTGGTAATTTGTCCATATCTTTGATTCCACCAAGATTTTTTTCTAGTTTTTCCATTTCTTTTTTAAGTAATATTACTTCTTTTTTAGGTAATACTTCAAATGTACCATCTTGTTCCATTGTTTCAAGATCTTTTAATCTTTGAATTCTTTTTTGAATTGTATCAAAGTTTGTTAGCATTCCTCCTAACCATCTTTGATCTACATAGTACATTCCGCTCTTAATTGCTGCATCTTTCATGCATTCTTGAGCTTGTTTTTTTGTTCCAACAAATAGAACTGTTTTTCCTTCTTCTACTTGTTCTTTGATGAATTCATATGCTTCATCAATTTTCTTTGAAGCTTTTTGTAAATCGATGATGTGGATACCATTTCTAGCTTGGAATATGTATTCAGCCATTCTTGGGTCCCATCTTCTTGTTTGATGTCCAAAGTGAACACCAGCTTCTAGTAATTGTTTCATTGCAACTACTGCCATTTTAATTTCCTCCTTTTTTGTTATAACATCCATAAAGTTTCATCATTTATATGGACCTATTTTTAGGCACTCCCATATAAACTCCTCTCTATGTGTCTTTTACACGCTAAATATTATACCACATTTTTCAAGAAAATCAAGTGTTTTTAACACATTTTTCTAATAATTTTATTTTAATCTCCTGATTTGTATCTATTTTAGCTTTAATACCAACTGGAATTACAGTTTTTCTTTCTATATGACCAAAATTTTCAGATTTAATAATTGGACCTTGAAATTCATCTCCAATTACATCTAGCAATATTTTTTCTAATTTAACACCACTTTCATGTGTATAATTTCCAAGCCAGATTCCTTTTACTTTATCAAAAACTCCATTTTGTTTCATATAATACAAGAAATTACTTAGCATTTCTGGACCACTTTCAAATCCAAGTTCTTCTAAAAATAATATTTTATCAGTAAAATCTATACTATATTTTCCAGCTACCACCCCTCTTGTTAAACTTAGATTCCCACCAATTAGTTCTCCTTCTGCAATTCCTTCTTTAATTGTTTTATATCCTTCTTCTGTTTCGCCAAATTCTAAGCTACTATCTACAAATCTTTTTAAAACTTCTTTTAAACTATAATCAGTTTCATCTGTAGCAATTGTTTTAAAATTTGTAGCACTAAATGTGACTAAACCTGTTTTTTCTGTTATCATATTTGTAATTGAAGTTATATCACTATATCCACAAATTATTTTGGGATTTTGTTTTATTAGTTCATAGTCTAAATATTCAAAAGTTGAATTACTATTTTCTCCACCTTTTGCACACCAAATCATTTTTACTTCTTTATCTGTAAACATTTCGTTTATGTCTTCCGCTTTTTCTTTTGCAGTTGCACTATATCCATTTGTATTTGAAAATAAATTTTTTGAAAATTTCACTTTAAATCCTAGCTTTTCTATTATTTCTTTTGCTCTATTAACTTCTTCTACTTTTTCATCTATTATTGGACCTGATGGAGCAACAACACCTATTGTATCTCCTATTTTTAATTTTTCTGGTATTATCATATTCTTCCTCCTTATTATCTTTCAAAATCATCGCCACTTTTTCTTACTTCATTATGTGTTATTTCTATGTATTTTTTTAATAAATTTTGAAATCCATCATAATCACATATTTTTGATGTATCAACACCTGTTTCTTGTGCCCATTGTGAAACTCTCTGCAAATTTTCTGGCGATGTAATAATAGATACTAATCTTTCTGGACTTTGTCTAAATGATACATTACTCATAAGCATAGACTTACCTGATTCAGCATCGCTTTCATCTCTTGGCAAAAGTACAAATATACAACCAGCTGGCATATTATAATCTCCTGATAATCCAGCATATCCCCTTACAGTTGTTTCTATTGTATCTTTTGTTGTTACTGAGATTTGATCTTCTGTATCATAACTTGTTGATATTCCCAATCTGTCTACTGAAGATGAAATTTCTCCATCTCTTAAAATATGTTGTGCCACATTTATTGGGCATCCATGAAATCGTAATGGTATATCATCAGGCACTATACTTTTTATTAAATTCGGAAACTCATCATATTGTTTCTGTCTGTACGCAATATCTTCTTCATTTTCTGGTCTTGAAAATTCTATTTGCTCATTAATTTGTTGAAGTACATATCTCTTTGTTGCAATATCTCTTTTGGCAATTCCTAACCTAGTTTCTTTTCTGTCAACATTACTTTCTTTAATTTTTTTGTATTTATCTACAGCTGATAACAATCTTTGTTCTGCCAATTCTCTGTTTTTTATTAATATTATTTTTTTCTTTTCAAATCTTTCAATAGCACTTGTATTTTCTTCCATGACAAACTCCTCGCTAAAGTTATTATATATTTTTTACTAAAAGGTGTCAATTCAATTTGCTTTTTTGAATAAAGATTGTTATAATCATTTCAAAGGAAGTGAACTTATGAGAAAGAGATTGAATCACAAAATAAAATACAGTGAAAAAGACTATGTAAAAAAGAATTATATAAGAGATGGGAAAGCTATAATACCTATTAAAATAAAAAAACTAGATGAACTATATATGAAACATGATTATTTAAAACTAGATTTATCAGATGAAGTATCTGATTATATAGAAGAGATCGCTTATATAATTCCTACCAATACTGATATCGTTTTAGAAATTCACTATAATGATGAAATTTCAGAAAAACAACAACAGAGAATTAAAAAAGTTTTCAAATCTAATTATGGTAGCGATATTGATGATATAGATTATAAAACTAGAATTCATAATTATAAAGCAATTATTTTGCTTTTATTCGGAGCGTTTTTTATATTTATGTCTTTTATTTTTAATAATTTAGCTTTTAGACTTGCAGGTTTTGTTGCTGAATTTTTTATGATTTCAGGTTGGGTATTTATGTGGGATATGATAGAAACCCTTAGTATTAAACGTACAGAGTTAATTTCTAAGAGAATTAACAAGCTTCAATTATATGATGCAGAAATTACTTTTATATTTGATGAATAAAAAAAGAAAAAGGGACCTGGTCCCTTTTTACGTTTTTAATTCAATTATTGCAGTCCCTAATCCATATCCTTTTTTTTCTACTCTAAAAGAATGTATTAAATCAGAATGGCAAACACTACAAATTCCACAATCTATAATATTTTCTTGTTTTAAACCTGCTTGTTTTAAAATTATTTTGTTTATTTCTACTGTATCTATAGACCATCTCTTTTCCCCTATAATTGGAACTATTAAATCATCTATATTTTTTAAATCTTTAAATTCATTATAATATGGTTCTTGTACATCAGCATGTACTTTAAAATGACATTTTCTTATACTTGGGCAGATGCAACAGATTATATCTTTCAGTTCACACCCATATTCATTTTTCATTTTATTTACTGCTTTTACAGATATTCGTTGTAATGTTCCTCTCCATCCAGAATGAACATTTGCAATAACTTTTTTTACAGGGTCAAAAAATATTAATAAAATACAATCTGCATTTGTTGTAGCTAATGTTATATTTTTTTGATTTGTAACTAATCCATCTGTAGCACTATATTCTTCTTGTTCAAAGTCTAGTTTACCTTTATTCATTTTCTGTTTTACATTTCTTATATTTTTGGTATGTTCTTGGCATGGTTTTACACAATTTATATAGTCTATTCCAATTGCATTGCACAAGTCTTTATAATCATTTATAGCTTTTTTATATTTTTCTTCTCCTGCATTTTTTGAAGTTCGATAGTTTCTATCTAAACCAATCCCATATGCATGATTGATAATGTCACTATATTCTAATAATCTTTTAAATTGTAAATATTGTATTCCTTTTTGATTTATATGAATTATGTTTTCATTGGATAAATCTTTCATATTTATACTCCTTATCTGGTAGTATTTCATATTTGTTGCAAAATATGCTAATGATTTCTTATCTTTTCTAATATTTCCTCTTTACTCTTTTTATCAATATAATTGTAATTATTTTCACAGCCCCCCATATTAAACCCACAAATACTTTTATAATCGCAATATTTACAAGGAGTTTTTTTATCTTTGTAATAAGGTTTCAAGTCTATATTACCACTAAGAATTTCTTTAGAAATTTGCTTAATAACTGTATACATATATTTTTGTAAATCTGCAAACTGTTCAGCTGTCACTCCACTTGTTTTTTTATCACTTAAATTTCCATCTTTATCTATATAAACTGGAACTAAATTTGAACTACCTTTATCTAGATTTTTATCATGTAATTTTACAACTTTAACATCAGCTAAAATAAGACCTTTCATCTTAAAATTAGCACGTATTTTTTGTTCAATTTCTTCTTGTTCCATACGCTTGTCAGCTTTTATCATTTGTTCTAACATACTAAAATACAATATTCCTGCTGGCATTAAATCTTCTTCTTTACATGCTGCATCAAGATATGTCAATAATTGAATTTGTAGTCCTGCATATACCTCATTTAAATCTACATTTTTTATAGAAGATTTGTAATCTATTATTCTTAAATATTTCCCATTCTCATTTTGTGCAGTATCTATTCTATCTATTTTACCTATTATTTCAACTTTTTTGCCATTATCTAATGTTAGTCTTATTGGCTTATATTTTCCTTTTTCTCCAAATTCTAATTCTGTTCCAAACACTTCGAATCTACTTTGTACAATTGTTTCAATTATATATTTTAATGCTTTTTTAATTATTTTTTTCAAACGTACTACTAATGCTCGATATTTCGCTGTTGATGTAAATATATAGTTCTTGTTTTGTTTTAATTTTTCATCTACGATTTTATTTATAATTTCAGATAATTGTTCTTCTGTGATGTTTTCTAACTCAATTCCCGCTTCTTTTGTATTTTCAAAGAATTCATCTATAACTTCATGTATAAAAGTTCCTGTATTTAGTGTTTGAATTTTCAATTCTTCTTGTGGCTTTATTTTTAAACCATATTGTAAATAATATGAAAATGGACAACTTCTATATCTTTCTAATTTTGAAATACTTGTTGTTAATGTATTTCCATATAATTTATCAATGTTTTCTTGTTCAATTTTTTCAGGAATATTTGTATAACTTAATCCTCTTAAATCTTGTTGTAATTTCTCATTCCACTCATTATCTTTTTTATAATAATCATAAATGTAATACCAAATTTTTTCTATATTATTTTGTTCCTTTAATTTACTTATATTGTTAATCAATTCTTCATATGTTGTTTTCTTATTTAGTATGTCACTTTTTCTTTCTACAACATCGCTTTGCTCTTCTAAATTTGGATACATCTTTTTTATTTTATTTATTAACATTGATGGCCTTAAAGCTTTTCCTTGCATATCTGAAGATGAATATAGTAAATATAATTTTTCCTCTGCTGTTGTAAATGCTTTATATATATTGAAATTATCTTCATAAAGTTTATCAATTGTCCCTTTTGCAAGTTCAATACCATTTTCTTTTAGGATTTCTCTGTCTGTGTCATTTAAAAATCCTTCATCTTTATGAACACTTGGGAATTGTCCATCATTTAAACCTATTATAAATATTGCTTTTACTTTATGACTTCTAGACCTATCTACATCTCCCAAAATAATTTGATCTTGTGTCCCTGGTATTTTAGTTAAACTACTATTTTTAAATCCAACCTTTAAAATTTGTGCATATTTGTCAATTGTTATTTTGTCATCTTTAAATACCAATACAATTTCATCTAATATATCTAAAATTGTTTGTAAACTACTTTCATATTCATTTGCTAAATCAATTTGCCCTATTTGCTCTAATTCTTCTATTTTTTGTGCTACTTTTTCAGTTATATTTTGTTGTACGAAAAATTGATATATTGCTTTTGATATGCCTATTGCTGTTTTATCTTCATCTATTGCTTCTTTCAAATTTATTAAAGGATTAACTATATCTTTTCTTATTTGTTCTAATCTTTCTATTTCTGCATTATCTTTTTCTTCTCCATAAGTGAATTGTTTTTTCCATTTATTTTGTTTTATTCCCCATTTTAAGCAATATTTTTCTAGTTTGAATATATCATCTTCATCTAATCCTGAAAATCCAATTTTAAGATAATTAAATACTGATTCATATGACCAATTTCTTGTGAATATTTCTAATATTGCTAAAACATATTGTATAACAATATTTTGATTCAAATCCCTATTTTCATCAATAAATATAGGAATATCATATTTATTAAATATTGCTCTTGCTAAACTTGAATATGTTTCTATATTTTTAGTTATTATTGAAATATCTCTGTATCTATATCCTTCATCTCTTACTAATTTTAGAATATTTTTTGCTACTTCTTCTATTTCTGAATATTGATTTTTAGCCAAAAATAAACTTAAATTTTCCGGTTTATTTTCATATTTATGATATCTATTTTCATATAAATTTTGTTCTAAATATTTAAGTTCTGGTGTTTTAAATCTATGTGTATTTTCTAGTTTTATTTCATCAACTGTTGTTTCACATTGTTTCGCAGCATCTAGTAACTTATTTATTGTAATTTGATTCGAATAAAATATGTCTGTATCTGGATTTTTTATATTGTGCAATTCATCTGTACATATTGTTATTGTTACTTGTTTTGCTATTTTAATTAGTTTTTTAATTACTTCATATTCTTGACTTGTAAATCCTGAAAATTCATCTATATAAACTGTTGAATCGCAAAACAGTGTTGTGTTATCCACATTTTCTGCAAGTATTGTTAATAAATCTGTTTCATCTATGTATTTCCCATCCAATTGTTGTTCGAAATTTTCATATATTGTACACATATCTTGTAATTTGTTTTTTAAGTAAATATCTTGTTGATTTTCCGCTTCTTGTTTTAACTGTTCTACACTAATTCCGTGTTTTTTGAATTCTGTTATTGCTGTTTCTGCCATATCTACATTTTCATCTGTTTTACCCAAAAATTTCAGATTCTTTTTATTGTTATTTAGTATTGAATATACTAACATGGCTTTTCCACATTTGCTTAAATTTGTTTCTGTTTTGCCATCTATTTCATTTATTACTCTATATGCCATTCTGCTTAATGTTACTACTTCTGCATTTAAAACTGCATCTCTGTCTATTGTTTCCATTAACTTCTTTTCAGCAGTAAAAGAAAATTGTTCTGGTGTTATTATTAATATATTTTTTTCAGTTTTTATTTTTTGAGCTATTTCTCTGTAACAGTACTCGCTTTTGCCTGTTCCAGCTCTCCCATATATTATTCGTAGTCCCATTATTTTTCCTCCATATGAATAAATTATATATTATTTAAAATAGATTGTCAAAACATATTACAATGTATAATTCCTACATATTTGTAAATAATATGTAGGAACATTTTTTTGAAAGGAATACATATGGAAGATACCAAAATTGGAAACAAAGAAGCAATTGCATTATTAGTTACAATTGCATTTAATCATATAATTATAAATATAACAAAATCTATTATAGATACAACAGAATCAGGTTCTATAATAAATGTTTTATATATAGGAATAGTTACAATCATATTCACATCTATAATTTGTTATTTTCTAAATAAATTCCCAACATTGGATTTAATAGATATTTCAGAATATCTAGGCGGCAAATTATTAAAATGGATTATTGGACTATTGTTTGTTGGATATTTTATATTTTTTGCTGGAATTCTTCTAAATATATTTTCGGCATGTTTAGAAATTATATATTTTCAGTTAGTAAAAACAATATATATTGTAGGTGCTTTTGTAATTGCTGCAGTGGTAGCTTGTACAATGAGACATAATGCAGTTTATAGAGCCAATTTAGTGATCTTTCCACTAATTATAATAAGTACATTATTTATTTTTATTTCAGATTACCGTTATTTAGTATTTGAAAAAATGTACCCTATACTAGGAAATGGATGGTTTTCAACATTTGTAGCAGGATTAGGTAATATGTTTGCATTTCAAGGATTAGCCTATATTTATTTTATGCCTCCAAAATTAAAGGATCCCACTCAATTAAAAAAAGTGGCTATAACATCTATAGTATTATCTTGTATATTTTTATTAGTAAGTGTAGCTATAATTTTATTTATGTTTAATGGTTTTGTTGAAACAGATGAATTACTACCATTGTATTCAGCTGTAAAATACATTGAATATGGTTCATTTTTCCAAAAACTAGATTCAACATTTGTTTTAATTTGGATTTTAGCATTTGTAAGTTATTTAAGTATAGCCTTAAAATTTTCTAGCAACATTTTAAAAAAGTTAACAAATATAGAAAATGAAAATATTTTTACTTATTTATTAGGAATTGCTCTTTTCTTTTTAGCAATATGGCAAAAAAATTATGCTGTTTCCACATTTATAACTGAAACTGTTTACAAATATACATTTTTTATTCTAATTATTGGAATAAGTTTATTAATCTTATTTTCAGCAACAGTAAAACAAAAAATAAGGAAGTGGTTTAAATGAGTAAAAACTTTGTAAGTATTGTTATATCTCTAATATTACTAATAATTTTTGCAAATGGATTCTCTGCAGCATATACTTCAAGAGAAATAGGAAATTTAGCGTATGTTTTAGCATTAGGAGTTGATGTTGGAGAAAAAGCGAAATTGAAAGTTTCTGCCCAATTTACAAAAAGTGCTTCTGTTTCTCCCGGATCAGGTACTTCAGCTGAAGATATTGATAATATTGTTCTAGTTTCTGGTGAAGCAGATTCTATATTTAGTGCAATTAATTTACTTAATAGTTATATTGGAAAAGAAATAAATCTCTCACATTGCAGCCTTATTATATTTTCCGAAGAATTTGCTAAACAACGGTATTTCTACTGAAATTTATAGCTTAATTAATAATGAAGAAGTTAGACCAACAAGCAATTTAATTGTTAGTAAATGTAGTGCTTATGATTATTTAAATAATTCTAACCCCAATCTTGAAAAATTAACAACACAATATTATGAAACATTTGCAATAACAGGTAGATTTACAGGATATTTTTCTAACATCACTATTGGTGATTTTTATAATAATATGTCTGCAAAATATTGTGATTCAACTGCTATTTTGGGTGGTCTTAATTCAACTGCGAGAAAGCAGAACTCTGAGAAGTCGAGCGAATCTTCTGGAGGCACTGGCTCTGGCGGAAGTAGTTCTGGCGGAAGCAGTGGTTTAGGTGGTGGCAGTTCTGGAGGCAGTTCTTCTCAGACAATAAATCAAAATAATTCAGAACAAGATTCAGAAAATCAAAAAGATGTTATCACTAATCCTGAAGATTTAGTAGCTGGTACAAGTTCTATAGTTGGCGACCGTGGTACAGAAAATTTTGGTATAGCTGTATTTGATAAAGATAAATTATGTGGCGAATTAACTGCAGTTGAATCTATTTGTCATTTATTAATTCAAAATAAAATAGACTCCTGTATAGTTTCAATAGATAATCCTATATCTGAAAAAGAAGAAGAAAAAATAGAACTACAAGTTTTTCCAAGAGAAAATACCAAAATAGATATTAATTTAAAAAATGATAAGCCTAATATAACTATAAATATAAAATTAGATGCTGATATTATGACCCTTAATGAAAATATAAATTATGAAACAAATGAAGTTCTTACTAAAATATCTAATGCTACAAAAGATTATTTAAAAAATCAATTTAATGACTACTTAAATAAAGTAACAAAAGAATATAATGTAGATATTGATTACTTCTGCACAAAAGCACCCGCTCATTTTTTAACTATTTCTGAATGGGAAAACTATAATTGGGATGAAAAATTTAAAAACGCTGAATTTGATGTAAATATAGATGTTAATGTACTTTCAAGTATGTTAGTTACTAAAACCTAAAACTAAAGGGACGGTCCTTAAAGTTTCCAATCGCGAACAAAAAGGACTGTCCCTCTTATATTTCTTTAAATCCTTTTCCAACTACTTCTCTTGCATTAGCAACAACAATAAAACTTCTCTTGTCGATTTTTCTAGCCAAGTCTTTAATTTGATAAACATCTCCCCTAGAAGCAGCACAAATTAAAACTAGTTTATCCTCATTTTTATACATACCTTTTCCGTAAAGTCCAGTTACCCCTCGTTGAACTTCATTTTTTATTGCATCTGCAATCTCTTGGTTTTTGTCTGATATAATAAACAATAATTTCGTGAAATAAACGCCTTCAAAAATTATATCCACCATTTTCCCATACAAATAAATTGCAATTGCAGAATATAATCCAATTTCTATATTCCCTAGGAACACTACATTTAGTGTAACTATCGTAATATCAATTATTGTTAAATATCTGCTTATAGAAATATAAGGATTATATGTTTTTATCAAATTTGTAGCTAATTCCGTTCCACCTGTTGATGAATCAACTTTTAAAATTATTGCTGTTCCAATTCCTATAATTACACCACCATATATCGAAGCCAAAAATTTATCTGTTGTTATTGGTGGATATTTATCTAATATATCTATAAATAATGATAAACTTACTGTACCTATTAAAGATTTTACTAAAAATCCTTTTCCTATTCTATACCATGCAAATATAAATAATGGTAAATTTATTAATATAATCATTGTTCCCATTGGAATATTGAATAAGTAATATATTATTGTTGTTATTCCTGAAACTCCACCAGATGATAATTTGTTAGGCAATAAAAATGATGAAACACCAAATGCCATTATGGCAGATCCAATAACTGTTCCTAAAATTTCTATAACAATATGTTTTCTTTTTTCTTTAGGCATAAAAAAATCACCTCATATTACAATTATTTGTAAAGAAGTGATTTTCTATACTATAAAAAAGATATAGTTAAATTACAATTTTTTCTCCAGTTTGTGGATTATAATACTCTATTATCTGTTGTGGTTCTATTTTTAACATTTCTGAGAAATTATAAACATAATCGGGTATTCCACCACCACCATCATCTCTATTATATTCAACAATGATAGGTTCTATATTTTCTTCAAAGTCATGAACACTCATTTCATACGAATTCCCACGTTCTATACAATTTGTTAATGTTTGTTGTGTTGACCATTCTTGTCCTGTATAAAAAGCAATATAGTAATTTAATATATAAAAATTATTCGGATTTTCTGTTACCTTTTGTTTTATTTTTTCAATTTCCGCTTCTATTGCAGAAATTTTGTCTTTTACTAATTTTTTTGCGAACTCATCTTCTTGTATACTTTGAAAATCTATTGAAATTTCAACAAAATAATTTTGGGCTTTTTGATAATTTTGATAATAATATACATCATTATATCTATTTGCTAAAGTATAAATATTCTTTATACCTACATCGTTTTTTTCATATAAAGATTCTTCACTTAAATATCTATTATATATAGCTATATATTCAGGAAAATCTTTCATTTCAATTGTTAACATCTTATCTTTTGCATACATTAAATAAATCATTTGAGGCGTATAATAAAACTCTGTTATTTGTCCTTTTTTATATTTATTTATAATTTCTACTATCTCATCTTCTATATCACCATAATCTGATACTATTAAATCTCCAGCTAAATTATCTTCTATTTTACCTGATACAAAACTATAATATGCAGACCTTCTTAAAATATTTTCTATTGGCGCATCTGATGTAAAAAGCATGTCAGCTGATATTTTTTCTCCAGTATTCAAGTCATAGTTTAATCCTTTTGTTCCCTGATAAAATCCATCGCCATTATCGTCAATTTTCGCTGTATAATTTATATCAATAGAAATTGTATTTGCAAAGTTAGCTGAACACCACATATTTACATATACATTTATTACTTCATTTAAATTCTTTATTTCGTCTTTATACCAGTTTAAAGCAATATGTTCTATTTCTTTATTTATTTTATTTTCTATTGTTTTATTTTTTAATCCTCTTATTTGAAAATATATAATTTCAACATTTTCTTTTGTAACTGTAGCTTCTTCAATCACTAGATCATTTTGATTATATGTTCCATTTAAGTCAATTCCCGGCACATCTTTTTCTTTTATTTTATCATTTGATTCTTGTGTCATACCTGTACCAGATAGTTCTTCTATCTCTATATTTTTATATAACACTAATAAAGTAGTTGTAATTATACAAATTAAAGAAAACACTGACACAAATATGACTTTAGCTTTAGTAGTTTTGAACATAACCAGCCTCCTTTGCTACGTTTTGTCCTCTTTCAGACATCATAGCATTTAGCAATTTGCGTGTATTACTATTTTCAGTTTCATCTTTTCTAATTACTGCATAATATGCTGTTTGTATATCATATAAGCCTGTTTGAATATTATCATAAGTTGGTTTTATTCCATTTACTGATAATAATTTCATTGTATCACTTGTGTACATTGTTGTTGCATAGTAATAATATGAATACCCAATAGCTGTTTCTCTATTATCATAATCAGAAATTACATCAATTATATCTGCCATGCTTTGTGAAATAGTTTCTGTTGTTGGTTTCATCATTTCTATATCTTTCATAACCAATTCAAGCATTCCTGTTTGGCTTCCTGAATTTTCAGGTCTTTGGAAAGCAAGAATTTCATTATCTGATCCACCAACATCTTTCCAATTTTTTATTTTACCAGAATAAATATCTTGTATTTGGCTTAATGTTAAATTATCTACAGGATTTTCTTTATTCACAAAAAACACAAAAGCTTCTTTTACTATTGGAACTATTTCTAATTCCACCCCATTATCTTTAGCTAATTTTAATTCATCTTCTGATGGATATGTAACTAAAATTAAATCAGTGTCGCCATTAATTAAATTCACATACGCATTATGTGTTTTTGAATGTGTCACTTCAACATCATTTATATCTGTTTTAGTAAAATTTGATTTGAAAGCTTCTGCAAGTGGTAATGTTGCTGTAGAGCCATCTATTCTAGGATAGTTTTCTTCTGAAAATATTGCCTCTTCTTGTTGTGATTCTATAATTTCAACATCATTTGTAAAGCACATATATGCTACAACACATGCTACAACAACTAAAATCATTATAACTACTAATAAAATATTTATTACCACTTTATTATCTTTCATATCGTTTCTCCTATTTATAATCTTCTAAAAATTCTGGATACTTTTCTAAAACTTCTACTTCTATTTTTCCTGGTTTGATATTTTCATCTTGTTTAACAACCATATCTAGTGTATACATTTCTTTTAGTCTTTCAATATTTTCTCTTTTATGTCCAATTACATTATTTGCATCTTGTGGATTTACTATAACTTGTACTTTTTTAACTTTTACATTTAGTTTTTTAATTTTTGCAACTATTGTATCATACCATAATCCTGATTCTACAAGTTGTCTAAATGCTGGATGGTATGGACCTGCTACAACTTCACTTCCTTCTGTATTTGGGTCTGTTATTTCATCTGTATTTTGTAATCCCACTCTTATTACTTCAACTCTTTTTCTATTAAACATTGAAACTAGTTCTTTACATGTTTCAACAGCTTGTACAACTGTTAATGGCACATATTTTTCATCTAAGAATTCTTTTTCTAATCTTGTATTTTTTATTACTAGTACAGGATAGATTCTTACCATTTTAGGTTTTAACTTTATAAGTTCTTTTGCTGTATTTATTTCATCTAATCTTGTGCTTTCTGGCAATCCCACCATCATTTGATGACCTAATTTAAATCCATACCATCTAATTAATTTTGATGCTTTTTTTACATCTGCAAAACAGTGTCCTCTATTAGCTCTTTTTAAAATATAATCATTTGCTGATTGTACACCTAGTTCAATTGTTTCAACTTTATATTTTTTTAATCTTTTCAAGATTTGTTTATTAATATAATCTGGTCTTGTTGAAATTCTTATACTATCTATTTTCCCTTGTTTAATATATTCATATGCTATTTGTAAAAATTCTTCTTGTTTTTGTTCTTCTATTCCTGTGAAACTTCCTCCGAAAAATGCTATTTCTATTTTTGCATCTTTATCTTTAAAGTTAGTTAAATACATTTCTATAGTTTTTTCGATTTCTTCTTTTGTAATCATTTTTTGTTGACCACTTATTGACCTTTGATTGCAAAATATACAATCATTTGGGCATCCTAAATGTGGTACAAATACTGGAATTATATATTGTTTTTTCATAGTTTCACCTCTTTATTTTAAATTTTCTAATGCTTTTCTAGCAGCCTCCATTTCTGCTTGTTTTTTAGACTTTCCTGTTCCTACTGCTAGTTTGATATTGTCACATTCTACTTGTGCTTCAAATGTTTTATCATGGTCTGGACCAATTTCTCTTAATATAGTATATTTGATTTCTACTTCTCCATTTTCTTGAAGTTTTTCTTGTAATACAGTTTTATAATCTTTTTGTCCTACATTTTTACTTGCAATTTCTATTTCATCTTTTAGATTTTCTATTATAAATTTTTCTGCAACTTCTATTCCACCATCTAAAAACATTGCAGCTATTACAGCTTCAACACTGTCTGCAAGTATTGCTGGTCTATCTTCTCCTCCTGTTTGCCTTTCTGATTTTCCAAGATATAAGAAATCACTAAAATTATGCATTTTAGCAACTTTATATAAGCTTTTTTCACATACTACTGTTGCTCTAACTTTAGTCATTTCTCCTTCTTTTAAATGAGAATATTTTTCAAATAAATATATACTTGATATAAATTCTAATATGCTATCACCTAGAAATTCTAATTTTTCATTACTTTCAACACTATGCTCATACGCATATGATGTATGTGTTAATGCTTTTTTTAGTAGTTCTTTATTTGAAAATGCATACCCTAAACTTCTTTCTAAACGTTCCATTTTTACCTCCTTTTCTCCCAAATATATTATATACTATTTCACATTTTTTTCAAGTTGTTTAATAAAAAAGAACGAAGTTTTTTCTTCGTTCTCCCCTTTTAAACATTTTCTTTTATGTATTCAACAACATCTCCTACAGTTACAACTTTTTCCGCATCTGTATCTGGGATTTCTATGTCGAATTCTTCTTCTAGAGCCATTACTAATTCTACTATATCTAAAGAATCAGCTCCTAAATCATCTATAAAAGATGCTTCCATTGTTACTGATGTTTCAGCAACACCTAATTGCTCTACTATTATTCCTTTTACCTTTTCAAAAACCTCTTCTGAACTCATTACAAGTTCACCTCCTCTCTAGTGTTAAATGATATCTGTCATTTATTATTCAACCTTATCTTTAACATTTATATTATATGTTCAAATATTTGTCAAGCATATTTATAATATTTTTGTTTTTTATACTAGTCATTCTAAATTTGTTTCTGGTTTTGTTTTTCAAACTCTTCTATCATCTTGTCTACAGCTTTATTCTCTACAAATTTCTCAGCTTGTTTTAGTGTATATTCAAATAGTTTTTCATCACTACTTCCATGTGCTTTTACTACTGGTTTTTTTACACCTAAGAATAAAGCTCCACCATATGACTTGTAATCCATTGCTTTTGTAAGTGATTTAATTGGCTTTTTAGCTATTAAATATGAAATCTTTGCAAATATATTTTCAGTAAAACTCTCCACAAGAGTTCTTTTTACTAGCTTTCCTACACCTTCAGTGGTTTTTAAGAAAACATTCCCTGTAAAGCCATCTGTTACAATTGCATCTATTTTACCTGAAAAAGCGTCTCTTCCTTCAACATTTCCTACGAAATTTATATCTAGCTCTTCTGATTTTTCTTTTAGTAATTGATAACTTTCTCTTACAAGCTCATTCCCTTTTGTCTCTTCTGTCCCTATATTTAACAACCCTATTGCTGGTTTTTCTATTCCAAATGTATTTCTTAAATATATTGTTGACATTTGAGCAAATTGTAATAAATTCATTGGCTTACAATTTGTATTTGCTCCACAGTCCATTAATACTAATCTACTTTTGTATGCTGGTAATATTCCTGCTAATGCTGGTCTATCAATGCCTTTTATTCTTCCTACTAATAATGTTGCACCAGCCAATAATGCTCCTGAATTTCCAGCAGATATAAATACATCTCCTTCGCCTTCTTTTAGCATTCTAAATCCTACTACCATTGAAGAATCTTTTTTATGTTTTATTGCTACTGTTGGTTGATCTTCCATTTCTATTGTTTCAGTTGCATTTTTTATTTTAAGTCTTGGAGATATTTCTTCCATTTCTTTTCCATAAAATTCTTTTATTTTATTTCTAATTACTTCTTCTTTTCCTATTAATGTTACTTCTGCTTTTATTTGATTAATCGCTTTTACTGCGCCTTTTATGTTTGCATCTGGCGCATTGTCTCCACCCATTGCATCTAGTAATATGTTCATTTTCTCCTCCTTGTATATCATTATTCATGATGGATATATTTTATTATTGATTTCTTAAAATTGCAATAGTTTTATAAAATTTTGTATATATGTTCAAAAAAAGAAACACATCAGTGTTTCTTTTTTATTATCTGTTATCTGCAATCATCACTTTGTCCAGCTATTTCTTTATCTAGTTTTGTTACTATTGCTCCTGAATCTTTTCCCTCTCTATTTGCTTTTAATTTTTCAATTGCTGCTTGTCTTTTTGCTTCTTTTTGCTCTTGTTCTACTCCGTCTACTCCTTTTTCTGCTACTTCTTTTAAATATTGTCTAAATGTGTTTGATTCTTTTTCAGGTTTTTCTTCTTGAACAGCTTCTTTGCATTGTTTTTCCCATTCTGTTTCTGCTTCTACTTCTTGTTCTGTTTTTTGTTTTGGTGCAGTTGGTTTTACTAGTGGTTTTTTCTCAGGTTCTAGTTCTTCTTCTATTCCTCTAAGTTGATTAATTTTATCTTTCATTTTTTCCCATAGAGATTTTTCATCTTGTTCTACTACTTCTTCTACTTCTTCTTCACCTTGGAAACGACTTTTTATTTTTGCTACTGTACCCTTAACCCAATTTTTAGCTTTTTGCCATAGTGTTAAATTTGCAAGAGAATTTTCTTCTTCATCTTCTTGAGATTTCTCATCTGCAAATTTTGATCTCCATACTATTGTTTTTGGTTCATCACTCTTTGATTCTTCAGTTTTTGCCTCTTTAGCTGGTTCTGTTTTACCTTTTACATTTGCAGCTTTTGCAGCTTCTCTATTTTGTTCCATCTTAGCAGCCTGTGGTCCTTTAGCTGTTAATTTTTCTCCTTTAAATTTATCTAATGCAACATCTATCGATTGCCATGAATATCCTTGCATTAATCTGTTACAAGCAAAATTACATTGACTTATGTTACTTGATATATTTGTAGCTTGATTTTTCAAGTCTTCTGTTGTCATATCTTTAAATTTGTTGTTTTCAGAATTACTTTTTTGTACTTTTATTTCATCTTGGCATTTTCCAAAGTTTTTATTGTTTTCTTGTCTTTTATTTGCATTTTCTGCAAGTTTAGCTTGTAATTCTGCTTTTTTCTCAGGTTCAAGCTCTGGTTTTTTTAGTTCACTTTGAAGATTATCATATTCCTCTTCTAATTTCTTCATTTCATCTTCTAATTTTTGTGTAGCTTTATCAAGTTTTTCATTATATTCTCTTCTCTTAATTTCAGCATTTATTTCTTCTCGTTGTTCTTGTAATTTTCCTCTAAGTTCTAATATATTTTTTACCTTAGGCAAATTTTCTTTTATTGCTGTAAGTCTCTTTAATTCAGCATATTCTTCTTTCATTGCAACTTTTCCATTTGTTAAATCTGTTAAATATTCTATTCTCTCTTCTAATTCTGCTGAACTTGAATATTTTTCATATTCTCTTTCCCATTTTCTTTTTCTTTCATTTTTTTCCATTAAAAAATCTCCTCCTATTTTAAAATATATATGTAAAATCTTTTAGTTTTCTTTAATATATTTATAACCTCACAAATCTATTATACAATATTTAGGAATTTTTGTCAAATTTTATGTAAAATATCATGAAAATTTAATATAATTGTAATATTTTTGTAACAAAAAAGAAACCAATTTCTTGGTTTCTTTCTATATAATCATTCATAAATTATGCAATTATGTCTGCAACAACTCCTGAACCAACTGTTCTACCACCTTCACGAATAGCGAATCTTAATCCTTTTTCGATAGCGATAGGTGTAATTAATTCGATTGTCATTGATACGTTGTCTCCAGGCATAACCATTTCTGTTCCAGCAGGTAATTCGATAACACCTGTTACGTCTGTTGTTCTGAAATAGAATTGTGGTCTGTATCCGTTGAAGAATGGTGTATGTCTTCCACCTTCTTCTTTTGTTAGAACGTATACTTCTGATGTGAATTTTGTATGTGGTTTGATTGATCCTGGTTTTGCTAGTACTTGACCTCTTTCGATGTCTTTTCTATCAATTCCTCTTAATAATGTTCCGATGTTATCTCCAGCTTCAGCTTGATCTAATAATTTTCTGAACATTTCAACACCTGTTACAACTGTTTTTCTGCTTTCAGCTGTTAATCCTACGATTTCAACTTCGTCAGAAACTTTTACGATTCCTCTTTCTACTCTACCTGTAGCAACTGTTCCACGTCCTGTAATTGTGAATACGTCTTCTACTGGCATTAAGAATGGTAAATCAACTGGTCTTTCTGGTGTTGGGATATAGCTATCAACTGCATCCATTAATTCTTTCATTGGAGCATATTCAGGTGCATTTACATCTGATCCACCTTCTAATACTTTTAATGAAGATCCTTTTATTATTGGAATCTCATCTCCTGGGAAATCATAGCTTGATAATAAGTCTCTAACTTCCATTTCAACTAATTCTAATAATTCTGGGTCATCAACCATATCACATTTATTTAAGTAAACAACGATATATTTAACACCTACTTGTCTAGCTAATAATATGTGTTCTCTTGTTTGTGGCATTGGTCCATCAGCAGCTGAAACTACTAATATAGCACCATCCATTTGAGCAGCACCTGTGATCATGTTTTTAACGTAGTCAGCATGTCCTGGGCAGTCTACGTGTGCATAGTGTCTGTTATCTGTTTCATATTCAACGTGAGCTGTATTAATTGTAATTCCTCTTTCTCTTTCTTCTGGAGCTCCATCGATTGCATCATATGCTTCGAATTTAGCTTTTCCTAATAAAGATAAGTATTTTGTAATAGCAGCTGTTGTTGTTGTTTTTCCATGGTCAACGTGTCCGATTGTACCAATGTTAACGTGTGGCTTTGTTCTTTCAAATTTTGCTTTTGCCATTTTTTAATTCCTCCTTAATTCTTTATGTAGGGGACACATTTTTCCCCTTGGTCACTCCTCTAATGCTAAAATATGTCCCGCACTTATGAGTGAGTGATGTCAGGTTTTTTAGTTCCTCTACAATTTTATTTTAAATATAAAAATTAAATAACTTTTTATGCACTTGCATTTTATAACATTTCTGCCTAAAATGCAAGTGTTTTTATAAAATTAGTCTTCTTTCTTAGCTCTTGAAGCTACTATTGTTTCAAGAACTGATTTTGGAACTTCTTCATAATGAGAAGGTTCCATAGAGTATGTTCCTCTACCTTGTGTTTTTGAACGTAAGTCTGTTGCATAACCAAACATTTCTGATAATGGTATAAATGAGTGGATTTCTTGCATTCCATCATTTGCATCCATTCCTTCCATTCTACCACGTCTAGAGTTTACATCTCCTATAACGTCTCCCATGTATTCTTCTGGAACAACGATTTCAACTTTCATTATTGGCTCTAATATAACTGATTTAGCTTGTTTACATCCTTCTTTGAATGCCATAGATGCAGCTATTTTGAACGCCATTTCTGAAGAGTCAACTTCATGGTATGATCCATCTACTAATGCTACTTTGAAGTCGATTACTGGATATCCAGCTAATATACCGCTTTCAGCAGCTTCTCTCATTCCTTGTTCAATTGGTTTGATGTATTCTTTTGGAACTGCTCCTCCAACGATTTTGCTTTCGAATTCAATTCCTTTTCCTGGTTCTAATGGTTCCATTTCAAACCATACATCACCATATTGTCCTTTACCACCAGATTGACGGATAAATTTACCTTGAACTTTAACTTTATTTCTAATTGTTTCTTTGTAAGCAACTTGTGGTTTACCTACATTACATTCTACTTTGAATTCTCTTTTTAATCTATCTACAATTATGTCTAAGTGTAACTCACCCATACCTGCGATGATTGTTTGACCTGTTTCTTGATTTGTATAAGCTTTAAATGTTGGGTCTTCTTCAGCTAATTTTGTTAGCGCTATACCCATTTTTTCTTGAGCCGCTTTATCTTTAGGCTCAATAGCTATATCAATAACTGGTTCTGGGAATTCCATTGATTCTAGGATTACTGGATGATTTGGATCACATAAAGTGTTTCCTGTTGTTACATCTTTTAATCCTACTGCAGCTGCAATATCACCAGCATATACTTTGTCAATATCTTCTCTGTGATTTGAGTGCATTTGTAGAATTCTTCCTATTCTTTCTTTTTTATCTTTACTAGAATTTAAAACTGTTGATCCTGTTTCTAATGTTCCTGAATATACTCTAAAGAAGCATAGTTTCCCTACGAATGGGTCTGTTGCAATTTTAAATGCTAATGCAGCAAATGGTTCTGAATCAGATGTTTTAGCAACTGTATCTTCTCCATCTAATGTTTCACCTTTGATATCTGGAATATCTAATGGTGATGGCATAAAGTCAACTACTGCATCTAGTAATTCTTGTACACCTTTATTTTTATATGAAGAACCACATGTTACAGGAACTATTTTATTAGCAATTGTTCCTATACGTAAACCTTTTTTGATTTCTGCTTCAGAAAGTTCTTCACCCTCTAAGTATTTCATCATTAATTCTTCATCTTGTTCACAAACTGATTCAATCATTGATGTTCTGAATTCTTGTGCTTGTTCCATCATATCTGCTGGAATTTCAGTTTCTTCAACATCTTTTCCTAAATCATCTTTGTGGATAAAAGCTTTCATTTTTATTAAATCAACAATTCCTTTGAAATTGTCTTCTGCTCCGATTGGTAATTGAATTGGAACAGCATTTGCTTTTAATCTATTTTTTAGTTGGTCAACACATAACATGAAGTTAGCTCCAACTATATCCATTTTATTTACATATACCATTCTTGGAACTTGGTATTTGTCAGCTTGTCTCCAAACTGTTTCTGTTTGTGGTTGAACACCACCTTTTGCAGCTAATACTGTAACCGCTCCATCAAGTAATCTTTGAGATCTTTGTTCTTCTACTGTTAAGTCTACGTGTCCTGGTGTATCAATTATATTGATTCTGTTATTATTCCAAAAACATGTTGTAGCAGCAGATGTAATTGTAATACCTCTTTCTTGTTCTTGAGCCATCCAGTCCATTGTTGCTGCACCTTCGTGTGTTTCTCCTATTTTATGAACTTTTCCTGTATAGAATAATATTCTCTCTGTTGTTGTTGTTTTACCAGCATCAATGTGAGCCATTATTCCTATATTTCTTGTTCTCTCTAATGGGTATTCTCTTCCTGCCATTTTTTATCCCCCTTTTTTACCATTTATAATGTGCAAATGCTTTATTAGCTTCTGCCATTCTATGTGTATCTTCTTTCTTCTTAAATGCTCCACCGTTTCCGTTGATTGCATCTATTATTTCACCAGCTAATTTTTCAGCCATTGTTTTTTCATGTCTGTTTCTAGCATATGTTACTAACCATCTTAAACCTAAAGTTTGTCTTCTTTCTGGTCTAATTTCTAATGGTACTTGGTATGTTGCTCCACCAACTCTTCTTGCTTTAACTTCAAGAACTGGCATAATATTTTCTAATGCTGCTTCAAAAACTTCTA
>JAZSAX010000044.1:0-4332 GCA_045602065.1 Clostridia bacterium | reverse complement strand
AAAAGTAATAGAAAAATGCTTTAAAGAAGAAAAGATAGAAAATTCAAAATTATATATAAGCATAATATTAACAACTCCTGAACATATTCATGAAATAAACAAACAATACAGAAGTGTAGATAAAGAAACTGATGTATTATCATTTCCAATGTTTGAAAAAGATGAATTAGATGACAAAATAAAAAATCAAAACTTTGAACATGAAGATATTCTTGGAGATATTGTAATATCAGTTGAAAGAGTGGAAGTGCAAGCCGAAGAATATGGACATAGTTTTGAAAGAGAATTTTCATATATGTTAGTACATGGATTTTATCATCTTATGGGATATGACCATATAAAGGAAGAAGATAAAGTTATAATGAGACCAAAAGAGGAGAATATTCTAAATCAATTAGGAATAAGAAGGGATGAAATGAATGAAGAATAAAAAATTTAGTAATTCATTAATTATAATTTTAATGTTACTTGTAATAGTGGCGGGAGGAGTATTCGTATATAAATATGCGACTATGGACAGACAAGCTAATTCCGGTGATATTATAAATACAGAAACAGAAAAAGAAGAAGACAAATTAGTGGTGCCAGATAAACAGGTACAAATATTTAGTGGACAAGATAGGGCTATTGCTGTAATGATAGATAACCATTCAGGCGCATGGCCACAAGCAAATTTAGAAAAAGCATATGTAGTTTATGAAATTGTTGTTGAAGGTGGAGAAACTAGATTAATGGCTGTATTCAAGGGACAAGACTTAGAAAAGATAGGACCAGTAAGAAGTTCAAGACATTATTTTCTAGACTATGCATTAGAAAATGATGCAATATATGTTCATCATGGATGGAGTCCACAAGCAGAAGCGGATATTCCTAAATTAGGTGTAAAAAATATAAACGGAATACAAGAAAGTTCAAAAGATTTTTCAAGGGTAAAAGATAAATCTGCACCACACAATATGTTTACATCAACAGCAAGTATATTAAAAATAGCAGAACGAAAAGGTTATGAAACAACTTCCACAAAAGAAAGTGTATTAAAGTATGTGGCATATGAATTTGATTTAGCTGACAAATATAAAATTGAAGTTCCTGAAACGGCTGTGACAGAATCAGATACAACAATAGAAGATACAACAGTTGAGAACCAAACAACTGGAACAACAGCAAGATCAGCAACAAGTGTAACAATACCACACTCTAAACTTCAAAAAGTAAAATACGAATATAATGAAGAGACAAAAAGATACACAAGATATGCAAGAAACAAACTTCAAACAGATTATATAACAGGTGAACCTGTAACAACAAAAAATATAATAATCACTATGTGTGATAATTACAAATTAGCAGATAGTGAAAACAAAGGTAGACAAGGTCTTAAAAATATAGGAACATTTGATGGATATTACATCACAAACGGAAAAGTTATACAAATAAAATGTACAAAAACAGATAGAAATGCGCAAACAGTTTATAAAGATTTAGAAGGAAATGAAATCGAAGTTAATGATGGAAATACTTTTATAAACATTTGTCCAACAGATGCAAATATAGTAATAGAATAAAATTTAAAGTATATATCTGCCAAAGTTGATATATACTTTTTTATATACCAAAGGGGGAATTTTTATGAAAACAAAAAGAAAAGTTGTATTAGTAGGTGCCGGATTTGTAGGAATGAGTATGGCATATTCATTACTAAATCAAGGTGGAGTAGATGAATTGGTATTAATAGATGTTAATAAAGATAAAACTGTAGGTGAAGAAATGGATTTATCTCATGGATTGCCATATGCACCACATAGAATGAAGATAAAAGCCGGTGATTACAAAGAATGTAAAGATGCAAATATAGTAGTAATAACAGCAGGATTAGCTCAAAAGCCGGGACAATCAAGACTAGAATTAGCAGTAGAAAATGCTAAGATAATGAAACAAATAACACAAGATGTTATGAAAAGCGGATTTGATGGAATCTTTATAGTGGCAACAAATCCAGTGGATTTAATGACTTATGTTGTAGCTGAAGTTTCTGGAATGCCAAAATCAAGAGTTATAGGTTCTGGTACTGTATTAGATACAGCTCGTTTAAGACAATTAATTGCTGAATACTTAGAAGTTTCAAGTAAAAATGTACATGCATATATTTTAGGAGAACATGGAGATTCTTCATTAGTTCCTTGGGAACATTGCTATGTTGGCTGCAAAAAGATAATAGACATCATGAAAGATAATAATCATCCAATGGAAGATTTGAAGAAAATACATGATGGAGTTTGGCAAGCGGCCTATGAAATAATAGAAAAGAAAAAGGCAACATATTATGGAATTGGTATGGCTCTAAATAGACTTATAAAAGCAGTTCTAAATGATGAAAATGCGATATTAACTGTTTCAGCATACCAAAATAATGAATATGGGCAAGAAGGAATATATATAGGGGTTCCTGCAATTATTAATAAAAATGGTGTAAAAGATATTTTGAAATTAAAATTAAATAAAAAAGATCAAGAATTATTTAACCATAGTTGTGAAATAATGAAACAAAACATTAAAAATGGAATAGACATAATTTTAGATTAATAAACAATTTTTATAATAAAACTTGACAAAATGGGAAAAACTATGTAAAATATATAGTATAAGAATATTTGCGTCTGTACAGAACAAAGTATTTAGGACTTACTAGTAGAGAATAAGGGTCGTGGCTGAAAGCCCTTTTAGAAAAGCTAAAATATGAAACACTCTGGAGCAAAATTATAAGAGAGAAAAATGTGTAAACATTTTTAAGCAAGGTGGTACCGCGGAATATTATTTCGTCCCTGCATTAGCAGGGGCGTTTTTGCGTTTAAAAATAATTACGAAGTATAAGGAGGATATTTTTATGAATGAGTACAGAACACATAAATGTGATGAAATTAGCATAGAACACATAGGAAAAAAAGTTAAAATTGCAGGATTTGTTCAAACGATCCGTAATCATGGAGGAGTAGTGTTTTTGGACATTAGAGACATGTTTGGAATAACTCAAGCTGTAACATCAGGAAAAGAGGCAGATGTGGAATTTGCATCACATATTCCTATTGAATCTACAGTATCAATTTTAGGGACAGTAAGAAAAAGGGACGAAGAAACAATAAATGAAAAAATAAAAACAGGATTAGTTGAAATTTTTATAGAAAAAATAGAAATATTAGGGAAGAGAACAAAAAATCTACCATTTGAAGTAAATTCTAGTCAAGATATAAGAGAAGATTTGAGACTTCAATACAGATTTTTAGATTTAAGAAGTGATAAATTAAAAAATAATTTAATACTTAGAGCAAAAGTAATACAATATATAAGAAGCCAAATGATAGAAAATGGTTTTTTAGAGGTACAAACTCCAATACTTACAAGCTCATCTCCAGAAGGTGCGAGGGATTATTTAGTACCAAGTAGATTACATCCAGGAAAGTTCTATGCATTACCACAAGCACCACAACAGTTTAAACAATTATTAATGGTATCTGGAATAGATAGATATTTCCAAATAGCACCATGTTTTAGAGATGAAGATGCAAGAGCAGATAGAGCTCCAGGAGAATTTTATCAATTAGATTTAGAAATGGCTTATGCAACACAAGAAGATGTATTTGCAACAATTGAACCAATTATGTATAATATATTTAAGAAATTTTCAAATAAGACAATATCACAATATCCATTTCCAAGAATTTCTTATAAGGATGCTATGCTTAAATATGGTTCAGATAAACCAGATTTAAGAAATCCATTATATATAATAGATTTGACAGAGTTTTTCCAAAGATGTACATTCAAACCATTTCATAATAAAACAGTAAGAGCTATAAAAGTACATGCAGAGATGTCAAAAGGATTCCATGAAAAAATGCTTGAATTTGCAATGTCAATTGGAATGGGGGGATTAGGATACTTAGAAGTTCTAGAAGACCTTTCATATAAAGGACCAATTGATAAATTTATACCAGAAGAAATGAAAAAAGAATTATTAGAAAAAGCTGAATTAGGAGTAGGAGACACAATATTTTTTATAGCTGATACTGAAAAAAGGGCAGCAGAACTTGCGGGACAAATAAGAACAGAATTAGGAAAACGTTTAGATTTGATAGATAAACAATCATTTAATTTCTGTTGGATAAAAGATTTTCCAATGTATGAACTAGCTGATGATGGAAAAATAGAATTTTGCCATAATCCTTTTTCAATGCCTCAAGGTGGTTTAGAAGCGTTACAAACACAAAATCCATTAGACATATTGGCATATCAATACGATATTGTATGTAATGGAGTTGAATTGTCATCAGGAGC
>JAZSAX010000043.1:0-5076 GCA_045602065.1 Clostridia bacterium | reverse complement strand
ACAGATGTAATGAATTTATTTTTACTTTTGTAAAATTGTTGGATTTAAAAAATGAATTTTTTATAAGGATAGAGTGTCCTTTATTATTAAAATAATTTATATATGGAAACGATTAAAGATAGGTTGTCACATATTATAAGAGCTAAAAATTTAACAGCGACCCAGTTTGCTGAAATGATGCAGATTCAACCATCAAATGTATCTCATCTTTTAAGTGGAAGAAATAAACCCAGTTTAGATTTTTTAATTAAGCTAAAAGATGTTTTTCCAGAATATAGTTTCGATTGGATAATTCTGGGTAAGAAACCTATAACTGTAAGTGAACGAAATACATTTGTTAATGATCAAAATAGTAATTACTCTGAAGAAGTTAAGCATAAAGATGTAATTAATGATAATAGTCTGAATTTATTTGATTTCAAACAAGATGTTAAAACTGACGATGCCACTAATTATCAAGCTATACATAAAAATAATAATAAGCGTGTTGTACAATTGATATATGTCTATGAAGATCACACATTTAAAATATTTGATGTTAGTGAATAATTCTTTTTTTACGTAATTAATTAATGTATATACTTTATTATATTAAAATTCATTTTTTTTATTATCTTTGTTACTTATAAATGTAATTTTTATATAATGTCTAAAATATTGATTTTTAATTCTATAATTAATTTATTCAAAACATACAAGAAAGTTGTTATTGTTTCCCATGTAAATCCTGATGGAGATGCCATAGGATCGTCATTAGCTCTATATTTATACTTAAAAAAACTTGGAAGTGATGTTCATGTGATAGTACCAAATGATTATCCTTCTTTTTTGTCGTGGATGCCGTATATTCAAGATGTATTGATTTATGATAAGAATGTAGATGAGGCAAACAAAATAATGTCGGAAGCAGAATTGTTCTGTTATTTGGATTTTAATACACAGTCGCGTACAGGTGTGATGCATAACGATTTATGTCGTTACAATAGTACACCTAAGATATTAATAGATCATCATATAGGGGCTGATACCTCTCAATTTGTAGCGTGTTTTTCAGAAACAGAAATATCCAGCACCTCTGAAATGATTGCCGAGTTTATTAAATATCAAGGCTTTGATAATTATCTTGATGATAATATAGCAACTAATATTATTGTCGGAATGATTACTGATACAGGAACGTTTTCTCATTCAATATTTAAAAATACCTTTTCAATATTTGGTGATATACTATCCTCAACAACAGTAAATTATAAAAAAATTCATCAAAATATTTACAATACGTCAACGGAAAATAGATTACGTTTGTTAGGTTTCTTGATAAATGATAGAATGACTATTTTGGAAGACTATAATACTGCAATTATTTACGCGTCTAAATCTGATTTAGAGAGATTTAATTATCAGGTTGGTGATACAGAAGGTGTTGTGAATTATCCTTTGACAATTGGAAATATTAAGATGTCTGTTTTGTTTACAGAGAAACAAGATGTTATTAGATTGTCGTTAAGATCTAAGGATGATTTTTCAGTTAATGATATGTCGCGTAAACATTTTAATGGTGGAGGTCATTTGAATGCTGCGGGCGGAACATTATATTGTTCACTGGAAGAAGCAATTGAAAAATTTAAATCGGTCTTACCAGAATATAAAGAAGCATTAAAATAATGAAGTTAAGACTTTTGAAAATATTATTCATGATTTTAATATCATTATTGCATATTTCATGTGATAATGTTGCATCTAATGATGAATATGTTAATAAGAATCAGTCTGTTACTAATAAAGATGTCGCAGAATCTCTTGAAAAAGCTAATCGATATTTGTTGATACAGGAAGCAGAACAGATTGATGATTATATTGAACGTCATGATATGGAGGTTGTTCAGACTGGTACAGGTTTAAGGTATCAAATTATAAATAAAGGAGATGGTGAGCTGATTAAAAAAGGAGATATTGTTAGCTTAGAATATGAAATTGGATTATTAAATGGAGATTTAATATATTCATCTAAAAAAGATGGTATTAAGACTTTTTTAGTCGGTCGTGGAGGCGTTGAAAGTGGTTTGGAAGAAGGAATTTTGAAATTGCGTAAAAATTCTGTCGCTATTTTGATTTTGCCAGCGCATTTAGCTCACGGTTTGTTAGGTGATGGTAATAAAATACCTGCAAGAGCAACTTTGGTATATAAAATTAAAGTGATTGATAAAATTGTTAAAAATAATTGATATTAAGTAATTTAAATAATTTAACTATGAAAAGACTATTATTGTTAGCATTTGCTTTTAGTGTAATTTTTACATCATGTGATAGCAGAAATAACCCAATGTCTGGTTATGAGAAAACAAGCAGTGGTTTGTATTATAAGTTTTATGAAGAAAATCAAGGAGATAATCCTGAAATAATGGATTTATTAGATGTTGTATTGTCTTGTAAAATAAACGATACAGTTGATATTATTCCGAATAATCGTATGATACTTCAAATGGTTGAACCTATGTTTTCTGGTGATTTTTTTGAAGGAATTAAAATGATGCACAGAGGTGACTCTGCTTCTTTTGTTGTACGTACAGATTCAACATTTTATACATTATTCGGAACTTCTATACCATCTGAGTTTACTGTAAACGATATAATGAAATTCAATGTAAGACTTAACGATTTTTACCCAGAATCTGAATTTGCGTCCAAACAAATTGAATATATGAAGAATACTTTTGTTGAAGAAACAGCAAAAGCAGAAAATGAATTGAACAATTATTTAAAAGAGAATAAAATTAATGCGACGCCTACTTCAACAGGACTTTATTATGTTAAATCTAAAGATGGTAATGGAGTCAAACCACAAGTAGGACAGGAAGTTGAAGTTCTTTATACTGGAAAGTTATTAGATGGTACCGTCTTTGACTCTTCTGTTGACAGAGCTCAGCCATTTAAATTTGATTTGGGTATAGGTCAAGTTATTCCTGGTTGGGATGAAGGAGTTCAATTAATGTCGAAAGGTGAAAAAGGTACGTTTTATATTCCTTATTACTTAGCATACGGAAATATGGGTGCTGGTCCGATACCTCCTTTTGCAACATTGATTTTTGAGGTAGAACTTATTGACTTTTGATATATTACATAATTAAATCAGAACATATAAATAGGGTAGATGTTTATAGTTTTAAATGTCTGTCCTATTTTATTTTAAACTTTTAATAAATCGTATTGTTAAAACTTAAGATTAAATTTAATTGATGATGAAAAAAATATTTTATGCCTTTTTAATTCTTTTATCTTTATTTTCATGTAACAGAGAATATAAATCAACAGATCATGGTGCACTGATGAAGTTTTATTCTGAAAATAAAACTAATGATAAGCCGCAAATAGGTGATCTTGTAATTGTTGATATTGTTCAAAAAATTGCAGATTCCGTATTTTTTAACACAAATGATTTTGAAGAACCTTTTGAATTATTGATAGAAGAGCCTTCTTTTAAAGGTGATATTATGTGCGCATTGTTAAGTATGCATCTTGGTGATCATGCATCGGTGATATTTCCTGTAGATTCCATTTTTTCAAGTGTAGGAGAACAGATACCATCATTTATAGAAAAAGGTACAATAACAGAGATGGATATTGTTTTGAAGGAAATTGTTAAAAAAGAAGTCTTGGAAAAAGAGATTATAAATGAATTAAATATAAGAAAAAACAAAGAAATAGAAGATTTATCTCTGTATTATAATAATGATAATTATGAAGTTACCGGTGATAGTTTACTTATCCTTAATATCAAAAAAGGTAATGGGAAGTATGCTGATGCAGGAAATATAATGAAGGTGTATTTTATATTTCATACATTGGAAGGTGATACATTATTTGATTTTACTTCAGGAAAGCCTTATGAATTAGTATATGGTGATATGGCATTAGGTCAAGGTTTTTATGAAGCTTTAAGTCTTGTTGATGAAGGTGGTAATGCCGAATTTATAATACCTTCTTCATTGGCTTTTGGTGATGATGGCTTTTATGATGCAATTCTTCCGTTTACTCCTTTTAAATTGAATTTGAATGTGATAAAAATTATGAATTCTGATGAATATGAGGCTGAATTAAAATTGATAGATGAAGATAATAAAAGAAAAAAAGCAGAGAGACTTCAAAGGGAACCTCAAGAAATAGCAAAATATTTAAAGGATAATAAAATTGAAGCTATGCCTAAGCCATCAGGTTTGTATTATATTGATAAAGAATATGGCGAAGGAGATAATGTGCAATACGGAGATTTGGTGTATGTTCATTATGAAATTTATAATTTAAATAATGAGTTGATAGAAAGTAGTTATGAATATGGACAGCCTCTGCCTTTTGTTTATGGTGATAATCAAATGATAGCTGGAATTGAGGAAGCAGTAGCTTATATGAAAGTAGGAGGGAAGTGTAAAATCATTGTACCGTCACAATTGGGTTTTGGTGACATTGAAATAGATGAGAATTTACCTGCAAATTCTTCAATTGTTATTGATTTGGAACTTGTTGATCTTCAGAGATAGGATCGTAATAATTTGTCTTGCCAGAATGATAGGCATCGATGACTGTTATGATGGCAAGACAACTCCATACAGGTATTGATAGTTTGTCGGTATCCAAAAAATTGTTTAATACTCCGTGCGTGAAGTAGCTTATTATAGCCAAAGTGGCAGCAAGTACTAATATCTTGGATTCTTTGTTTTTCGCTCTTTTATAAGTCGTAAGTCCTTTATAAACAGAAACTGTAACTAACAATATCACAATCAATGATCCGAATATTCCCATTTCGGCCAAAGCCCCTATATATTCGCTGTGAGCGTTTCCTCCGTCACCGTAATTAGTAGTAATTACAGTTTTGTTCGTTGACAATTGGTACGGTGCATATACGAATTGATATGTTCCTGGTCCCCATCCGAAAAAAGATCTTTCTTCAAATAATCTTAAAGCCGAACTCCATCTGTTTAATCGTTCCAAATTTGAGGCATCTGTTGAAATATTTGTCATTGATTGAATGTGTTCAACAAAATTACTTGAAGAATCTTGTTCGTTACGTTCCATAACATC
>JAZSAX010000042.1:0-3056 GCA_045602065.1 Clostridia bacterium | reverse complement strand
GCTAAAGAAATAAAATAAGGTGAGTAAATTGGAATACGATGTAGAAAAAATTTCTAACAAAATTAAAAATAAAAGGATGACAAAAAAACTATTTAAGTATATAATACTAATTGTTTTAATAATTCTTTTTGTAATTAATTTAATATTATCTTATGAAGAAAATACTCATGTACTAGGAATATATATGTTTAATATAGTTTCTGAAAGTATGGAACCAACATTAAACAAAAATGATTTGGTGCTAGTACAAAAATGTGATATATCAGAATTACAGGAAGGAGATATTATAACATTTAAACAAGATAATAGGACAATCTCACATAGAATAATAGATATAACCAAAGAAAAAGGAACTACCAAATTCAAAACTAAAGGAGATAATAACGAAATACCTGACTCAGATAAAGTCGAAGCAAATCAGATATATGGAAAAGTCTCATTTAGAGTAAAAGGAATTGGACATATAGTTAGTTATATACAAAATGCAAGTGGATTTATTAATATAGTAATTTTTGCTATAATAGTTTATATTTTAGTTAGTCTAAGAGACAACCAAAAAAACACAAGAAAGATAAAAAGGAAAAAATATGAAATAAAAAAAATGAGGGATAATTATAATTTAGAGTAGAAAAAGAGGGGAAAAAATGGAAAATGACATTCGTACTAAAAGTAGTATAGCTAAAAAAATAATAAAAATACTTTTAAAAGTATTATATCAAATATTTATGGCATTATGTGCATTATTAATAGTAATAATAGTTTTCCAAAAAATCACAGACAGTAACAGATCTGTAGCAGGATACAGAATATTTAGAGTTGTTACAGGAAGTATGGAGCCTGAATATGATATTGGTGAAGTTGTTATTAGTAAAGAAACAGCACCGGAAGATATAGAAGTTGGAAACGACATTGTTTATTTAGGAAAATTTGGAGAATATAATGGAAAAATAATCATGCACAAAGTTACAGCAATAGATGTTGATGAAAGTGGAGAGAGAACTTTTCATGCTAAAGGTTTATATAATGCAAGTATAGAAGACCCTCAAATTAAAGAAAACCAAATATATGGTATTGTAAAATTTAAATCCGGAATTTTAACTGTATTATATAAATTAGCAACAAGTATATATTCTGCATTTATTATAGTTAGTATATTAGTACTAAATGTATTCATATCATTTAAGTTCCCTGGCAATGGAAAAGTAAGACAATTAGATGAACAATATGATGAAATAGATGAAAATGATGAAGATTATGATGAAAATGACGAAGACTTAGATATAGAAGTAGAGGAGGATGGTTCTGAAGAACTAGAAAATGAGTCTGAGGAATAAAACAAAAGATAGAATGGAGGAATTATGAACATATTACGTGAAATTAGAAGAATTAAGAAAAGAAGTATGCCTGCCAGAATTAGTTTGATTTTGCTATTTTCTGTAATATTAATAATAAGTACCTTTGCATGGTTTTCTGCACAAAAAGATGTAAATATAAAAGGCTTAGAAGGAGCAGTAACCTCTTGGGATGTTGCATATTATGTAGATGGGGAGCAAATGTTAGATGAAATTGCCACATTTACAATTGATGAATTTTATCCTGGAATGCCCACAAAATATGATGTTGTACATATATACAATATAGGGGAAGCAAGCACTGACATTACATATGAATTAATATCTGTAAAAGTTTTTGGACAAGAAGTGCTTAACCAATTACGAGCAACAGGGGAAATAGATATAGATACAAGCACAAATACAACACATCTTTTTTCAAAAGATACGGCATATCCATTTGATATAAGTTATACATATGATAAAGACTATTTAAATGGAAAGTATTCAGCAGATGACCTTGTTACATCAGAAACAGCTCATGCAACATTTAGATTTGACTTTGGTTGGGCATATAATGTGGCAAATGGAACTGATGCGGAAAACGCAGCAAAAGACATATTAGACACAAAATTTGGTAAAGATGCATATGAATATTACCAAAATGAGGCAAATGACCCTAGCAAAGCAATAGAAGTACAAGTAAGAATAACAAGTAGTATGATACATCCAAGTCTTGAATCTTAGTAAAATCAGCGGTTTTATATGTAATAGAAATGTAATATTTGTGTATTGAAATTGTAATATAAATGTAACACAAATTTTGTTGACAATTGTAGAATGTGTAAGTATAATGTTAATAGAATTGTTGAAATAAAATATTTTTTGAAGGACCAGGAGAAATTATGGCAAATGAAAACGAAAAAAATGAAACAATTGAATCAGCAGTAGACCAAGCAACCTCGAAACAAAAACTTGATGAAAAAGCTAAAAAACAATCAAAGAAAAAGGCGAGGAAGATAGTATTTAAGATATTGCTTATGGTAACAATATTATTTTTAGTCAATGTTTATATAATACTATCAATAATGTACAAAGGAGAAAACTTTACAGTAACACTTGACAGTGAATACGGTAGAGAAAGTGGACTAGTAATATATGAAGAACTAGAAAACAAATATTTAAGAACATTCTTAAGGTCAAAAGATATAGAGTTTTTTACAGATATATCTGGTGACTGGATACCAAAAGATATAGACACTCAAGGAGAAGGTTCTCATAACGGCAGAAACTACATAGCATACACATTTTATGCAGAAAATATGGGACAAGACACAATTAACTATTGGGCATCAATCGAAATAGATGATGTAATCAAAAATGTAGATGAAGCAATAAGAATAATGGTTTTCAAAAATGGCAACAAAGTAGTATATGCAAAAAACAATAGAACAACAGGACAACCTGAACCAAACACAACTCCATTCCATGATAAAGATACTGTTATGTTAGAAGTAACAGAAAATTTCAAAGTTGGAGATAGAGATAAATATACTATTGTTATTTGGCTAGAGGGGGATGATCCACAATGCAAAAATGATTTAATAGGTGGAGAAATCAAAATGCATATGAAACTAGTAGAAGAACATATATTGCAAGAAGATGAAAGACCACAACACAAATTTTAATTAATTAGTTTATAAAATTTAAAATATATAAAAAATT
>JAZSAX010000041.1:0-4168 GCA_045602065.1 Clostridia bacterium | reverse complement strand
GAATTTATAGAAAAAATAAAAAATAAAATAAAAAATATTCATAAAGAAATAACTCAAGAAAAAGAAGAAATTGAAATTAAATATTTTTCAGATGCAAATACTAGACAAAATTTTATAAATGAGTTAAAATCAAGAAGAAAGTTAGACATTATAAAAGGTTTTACAACAAAAGGTATACATAGAGACGATTTTGTGGTATATATAAATGGAAGAGAAGTTGAAATTTATGGTTCACAAGGACAACACAGAACAGCAATACTTTCACTAAAACTTTCGGAATTAAAAGTTATATATGATGAAATAGGAGAATATCCAATTTTATTATTAGATGATTTTATGTCTGAATTAGATGACAAAAGAAGAAATAATTTTTTAAATAATATAAAAGATATTCAAGTTATAATAACATGTACTGAAAAAATAACACTTGAAAATTTAAAATATTTTTCATATAATGTTATAGACGGAAATGTTATAGAACAAAAGGAGGAATAAAATGGAAAAATATGAACACGAATATGGTGCTGATCAAATACAAGTATTAGAAGGTTTAGAAGCAGTTAGAAAAAGACCAGGTATGTATATAGGAAGTACATCGCTTAGAGGATTACATCACATGGTTTATGAAATTGTGGATAACTGTGTTGATGAAGCTCTTGCTGGATATTGTACAGAAATTAAAATTGTAATTGAACCTGGAAATATAATGAGTGTAGAAGATAATGGAAGAGGAATTCCAGTAGAAATACATCCTAAAACAGGAATATCTACAGCTGAAACTGTTTATACAGTATTACACGCTGGAGGAAAATTTGGTGGAGATAGTGGATATAAAGTTTCTGGAGGATTACATGGAGTAGGTGCATCTGTTGTAAATGCATTATCAAATTGGGTAGAAGTAACCATTCAAAGAGATGGTGGAATCTATCAAATGTATTTTGAAAAAGGAAAGACAGTTAAAAAACTTGAAAAAATTGGAAGTTCAAACAAGACAGGAACAAAGGTAAGATTTGTAGCAGATGATTCAATTTTTGAAACACAATGCTTTGATTATGAAATTCTTGAAACAAGATTTAGAGAAATGGCGTTTTTAACAAAAGGTTTAAAAATAGTAGTAGAAGATCAAAGAGAAGAGACTCCAAAAAAATCTGAATTTTGTTTTGAAGGTGGATTAAAATCATTTGTAGAATTTTTGAACAAAAATAAAGAAAAATTACACCCAAGTCCAATATATATAGAAAAAAATGGAGATACACCAGTTGAAATAGCAATACAATATACAACAAGTTATTCGGAAAATATTCATACATTCGTAAATAATATAAATACAATTGAAGGCGGAACACATCTTGAAGGATTTAAAAGATCTTTAACAAAAGTATTTAATGATTATGCGCGTAGTCATAATTTATTAAAAGAAAAAGATGCAAATTTACAAGGTGAAGATATAAGAGAGGGAATTACAGCTGTTGTTTCTGTAAAAGTTAAAGAACCTCAATTTGAAGGACAAACAAAGACAAAATTAGGGAATAGCGAAGTTACAGGTATTGTTCAATCAATGGTAAATGAGGCTTTATCAACATTTTTAGAAGAAAATCCAAATGTTGCAAAAGCTATTTTGGAAAAATGTGTAAGTGCTGCAAGAGCAAGAGAAGCTGCAAGAAAGGCAAGAGAACTTGTTCGTAGAAAAAGTGCATTAGAAACATCAACGCTTCCAGGAAAACTGGCAGATTGCAGTAGCAAAGTTGCTGAAGAATGTGAAGTATATATCGTAGAGGGAGATTCTGCTGGAGGAAGTGCAAAACAGGGAAGAGACAGAAGATTCCAAGCAATATTGCCATTATGGGGAAAAATGCTTAATGTTGAAAAAGCTAGAGCTGATAAAATTTATGGAAATGACAAATTAAATCCAGTTATTGTTGCAATTGGTGCAGGTATTGGAAATGAATTTGATATAACAAAAATAAGATATGGAAAAGTTATAATAATGGCAGATGCTGATGTTGACGGAGCACATATTAGAACATTAATGTTAACATTCTTCTTTAGATATATGAGACCATTAATTGAAAACGGTAATGTATATTTAGCACAACCACCACTATTCAAATTATCTAAAAAAGGAATGCAAGATATTTATTGTTATACAGATGATGGATTAGATAAAGCATTTAAAGAATTAGAAGAAAAAGGAATTCAAAGAGAATCTTTATCAATACAAAGATATAAAGGTTTAGGAGAAATGAATCCAGAACAATTATGGGAAACTACAATGGACCCAGAAAAGAGAACATTAATACAAGTTACAATGGATGATGCTATAAAAGCAGATGAAATATTTACCATTTTAATGGGAGATGAAGTTGACCCAAGAAGACAATTTATTGAACAAAATGCAAAATTTGTTAAAAATCTAGATATATAAATTAATAGCTAGTAGGACAATTCCTACTAGCTATTATCTATAAAGCCAATAACAATCTTAACTCAAACTAATATATATAGTGGTTTGATCTAATATATATTGCTATACAAATAAACCATACACCACATATATTAATCAGTTGCTCGACTACAAATGCACTATTAGAGACCATATTCATCCTCGTGGGACTATTAACAATCCCATCTAATACAAGAATAATCTTAGTTCAAATATATTACATATAATTTAACCATATATAAAATATAAAAATAATCCTTGAAAATTTAAATAAAATACAGCTTACATACACATAATATATTTTTATCGCCGACATATATTAATCCATGAAAATGAACTAATATATATCTTTGCTCGAATATTAATAAACTAAATTTAATCTATTAATACTCTTCACTCAACTGATATTAACCTTATACAAGTATTATTTTCAAAAAATAAAAAATTATTCAAAAATATTTTAAATTTTGTTGTCGAATATTGTCGAACGATTTTTCTTGACAAGAACAAAAGAGGCATTTATAATAAAAATGCAATAATTAATAATTTTATTTCAAAATTTCACAACAATTTTTTTCAAACAATTTTTTATCAAGCCTTTTTATACAATATTCCAAAAGTGAAACAAAATAAAAATAAAATATTGCAAAAAATCAAAGAGCATTGTATAATGGAGGTGATATATAATTGCCGGATAAATTATTAGAATTAAAAAATGATTTAGTATTTCAAAAAATTTTTGGTATTCAAAAAAATAGTTCTATAACAGGACACTTTTTATCTTTAATTTTAGGTAGAGAAATTCACAATATAGATGTAGATGTTAATAAAAGAATATTAGGAAGTCGAGTAAATTCAAAAACTGGAAGATTAGATATTAGAGTTAAATTTAACAACGGTGAAGATTGTAATATTGAACTGCAGGTTATACCATATGAATATATGGCGGAAAGAATGTTAGAATATTGGGCCGGAATGTATGATAATAAAATAAATAGTGGACAAGGTTATGATATATTAAAACCATCTATTTCAATTTTAATTGCAAATTATAATTTAAAACAATTAAAAGATATTACTAAATATCATACAGTTTGGAATTTAAGAGAAAAAGATTTTCCTAATAAAATTATTTCCAATAATATTGAATTACATGTATTAGAAATTCCTAAAATTAAAAATGCAGAAATACTAAAAGATGAATTGGCACAATGGTTGAAATTTATAGAAAATCCGGGAAATAAGGAGGTAGAAAAGTTTATGGAAGAAAATAGATTTTTAAAACAAGCTAAGGAGGAATTAGCTTACCTAAGTGGTGACCCTGATTTTCAACTTTTAGTAGAATCTAGAGCTGGTATGTTAAAAGATATATATTATTTTAAAAAAGAAGCAGAACAAAGAGGTCTCAAAGAAGGAGAAGAAAAAGGAAGAGCAAAAGGAATAGCAGAAGGAAGGGCAGAAGGAATAAAGGAAAACCAGATAGAAACTGCTAAGAAACTACTAAAATTAAAAATGCCAATAGAACAAATTATAGAAGTGACCAATCTAACAAAACAAGAAATAGAAAAAATAAGATAATGAAAATATTATTTAATGTATAAAAAGGTAAAAGTATTTATCCAGCATAAATTAATTTTTAAATTAATGAGTGCTGGATAATAAAAAAGGAGGGAAAAAAATAAAATCAATACAAAAATGGATTCCAATAGAAAATATATTTGATAA
>JAZSAX010000040.1:0-4633 GCA_045602065.1 Clostridia bacterium | reverse complement strand
GAGGAACTTTTGAAACTAATTCAAGTAGCACTCATAGTATTGCAATTTCTAAAAAGAAAGTTAATATTCCTATTAATACTTGTATAAATTTTTATATCGGTGAGTATGATTGGGAAGAAGATGAATATAGTTTTCCTGATTATATGTATACTTCTTTATTATATAATAAGGATGAAGAAGGTTTTAAAAAATTGAAATCAATTCTTAATAAATGGGGAGTTAGATATAATTTTGAAAAGCCAAAATGGGCATATTATGGAGACAATCAAGAAGAAAAATATCTTGATAATGGATATATTGACCATGGTTGGGAAACTTATTCTATTATGAGAGAGATTCTTAATGATGAAGATTTGTTAGCAAGAGCTTTATTTGGAGATTCTACTGTTTATACTGGTAATGATAATAGTTCTGAAGATGAT
This sequence comes from Clostridia bacterium, assembly GCA_045602065.1. Lineage (GTDB taxonomy): Bacteria > Bacillota > Clostridia > TANB77 > CAG-508 > CAG-269. Next base: position 4,211 of record JAZSAX010000040.1, on the reverse strand, counting down.
AGTATGTGCTATTGTGCAGATGAATATTATTATGATTGGGATGATAATGGCAAAAAGAAACTAAATCCAAATCATGATTCAGAACATTATGATTATTTCTTTAAAGGAAATTAAAAATGAAATTTAAAATGGAGGGATAATAATTGTATTGTTATAAAAATGGTTCATATTTAGTTATGATTTTAGATGATGGAACAAAAATTAGATACAATAAATTAAATATGTATAAACCTGATAGAGTAGAAAGTATGGATATTAAAATTACAAATAGATGTAATATGGCTTGTCATATGTGTCATGAAAATTCTACTTTTGATGGTAAACATTGTGATTATGGTAATACTCTTAACATAATTGATAAAATCCCTCCTTATACAGAATTAGCAATTGGTGGTGGAAATCCACTTTCATATCCATATCTTTTAGATTTATTGGAAAAATGTAAAAATAGAAATCTTATCGCAAATATTACAGTAAATAAATATCATTTTATTCAAAATTTTGAATGTATTTATAATCTTTATATTTGCAATTATATTAAAGGAATTGGCATTTCTGTTTTTGATATTAAAGACGAAGAGATTAATTTAATCAAAAAAGTCAATGGGGTTTGTCATGTAATAATTGGTGTAACTCCAATTGAAGTAATGAAAAAGTTGGCAGATAATAATATTAAAGTTTTAGTATTAGGATATAAAAATTTTCGTAGAGGCGAAAAACATTATCAAGATTTTAAAAATGAAATTGACACTTCTATAAATATTTGGTCTGACTTTGTTACTAAAGCAATTCAAGGAAAATATTATTCTGTTATTAGTTTTGATAATCTTGCAATTAAACAACTTAAACTTAAAGAAAAACTTTCAACAGAAGAATGGGATTCTTTTTTTATGGGAGACGATGGAATTGACGGAGAATTTTCTTCCGCAAGTATGTATATTGATTTAGTGGAACAAAAGTTTGCTTTAAATAGTTGTGCCCCACTTGATGAAAGATATAATTGTAAAGATTTTAATAATGATGTAAATAAAATGTTTAGTTTTCTTTTAAAAAAGGTTTGACAAATAATAAAAAATATGTTATAATACATTCACATTAAAGAAAGGAATTAAAAAAATATGGCAAGATACAGATTTATTGAGACTAATAATAAGGTTATTTGCATTTCTACTTATGCAAAGAAAGTCGTTCGTGGAGTAGCTAAGTGCTCTCCAAATGATAATTTTAATATTGAAATTGGTAAGAAGCTGGCACAACTTAGATGTGATGAAAAGATTGCAGATAAGAGAGCAAACAGGGCACTTGACAAGTATCTGGAAGCTGAAGATATTCTTGTTGAAGCAAAGGCATATTATGATGATATGCGAAAATATTATCTTGATTCTGAGCATAAGCACGATAAGGCTCTTGCAGAACTTGTAGAATTTGAAAAAAATATTTAAAAAATACTTGACAAATTGATAAAAATATGCTATAATATATAGCGTAATCAAGAGAGAAAATAAAAACCTCTTTGTTGTTCTGGATGTGTGATGGATAGAGAACAACACCCTCCATTCTTTATTTTAAATAAGGCGTTGTACTCAAGTGGTTGAAGAGGTCGGTCTTGAAAATCGAAAGGCAGTTAATAGCTGTGCGTGGGTTCAAATCCTACCAACGCCGCCATTGTAGAATAATTTTATTCTACAAACTTCCAAGAAAAGATAAAGCCAATTTCAAAATGGGAAACTCTTATATAATAGTTGTAGATATTATATAGATATTCGTCAAGAGTTACAAATTACAATTTGGTTAGGAGACGGATGATGTTATAATAAGGTGGAGATGTATGGAAAAATTTTTTAATTTAGAAAAAAATAATACAAATATTCGTACAGAAATTTTAGCTGGCATTACAACATTCATGGCAATGTGTTATATCCTATTTGTAAATGCTGGAATGTTTTCTACATTACCTGATGTGAGTTACGAAGGAATGTATATCGCTACAGCGATATCAGCTTGTATAGGTTCACTATTGATTGGTCTTTTGGCAAATCTACCATTAGCACAAGCTTCTGGAATGGGGCTTAATGCATACTTTGTTTATACAGTATGTCTTGGTCTTGGTTTTACTTATGCAAATGCTTTGGTAATGGTTTTGTTAGACGGTATTTTATTTACTCTTTTAACCGCTACAGGACTTAGAAAAATTATTTTTAATGCAATTCCTAAAGCAGTTAAAAATTCTATTTCTGCTGGTATTGGTTTATTTATTGCTTACATTGGTATGCAATCTGCTGGCATTATTGTTCCTGATGCTTCTACAGCTTCTTCTATGCATTCATTTAATGTTTTAAATGGTGCAGTAAATTGGGAAACTCTTATGCCAATTCTTGTTACTCTTGTAACAATTCTAATTATTGCCGCTCTTGTATCTTTTAAGAAACGTGGAGCTGTTTTAATTGGAATTATTATTGGAACATTAATTTATTATTTTCTTGGATTTACAATTACTGGTTTTTATTCTAATTTTAGTTTTTCTTCTATTAATCCAATTAATGCTTTTATAGCATTTAAAAATGAATCATTGTTTGCGGTATTTAAATCTGGTTTTGATTTTAGTTCTTATATTTCCATTCATGGTCAAGCTAATTTTATTTTAAGTCTTCTTACTACAATGATTGCATTTTGTATTGTTGATATGTTTGATACTGTTGGAACACTTTATGGGGCTTGCTCTCGTGGAAATCTTATGACTGAGGATGGAGAAGTTAAAAATCTTGAAAAGGCAATGTTAAGTGATGCACTTGCTACTTGTACTGGTGCAATGTGTGGAACATCTACTGTAACTACTTTTGTTGAAAGTTCTGCTGGTGTTGCTGAAGGTGGAAGGACTGGACTTTCTGCAATTGTAACTTCTATTTTGTTTTTCATTGCAATGTTTTTTGCACCAATTGCTTCTCTTGTTCCAAGTTCGGCTACTTCAGCGGCTTTGATTTATGTTGGGGCTTTAATGATTGTTTCATTAAAAGATATTGAGTGGAATAATCCTGAAATTTCTATTCCAGCTTTTCTTACTGTAACTGTTATGGCATTTAGTTATAGTATTAGTAATGGAATTGGAATTGGAGTTCTTACTTATACTCTTATTAAAATTTTTGTTGGAAAGATTAAAGAAATTAACATTTCTACATGGATTATTGATATTCTCTTTTTGGCAATGTTCCTAATGAGTCATTAAAATATAAAATAATTATAAGTGGCATTTTAATGTCACTTATATATGCGTCTGTAGCTCAGTTGGTAGAGCACTTGACTTTTAATCAAGGTGTCAGCAGTTCAATCCTGCTTAGACGCACCATGCCGCAAAGATTAGAAGCGGCAAAATAATATTTTTCATGTAAAGGAAGGAATTTACAAATGAAGATTTTTAGTGAAAAAACTAATAAGTATTATACTACAGTTGATGAATGTCTGGAGGCAGAAAAGAAGCATGATGAAGCTATTGCGGTAAAGGAAGCAAAGAAAAAGGAGCTTTCTGAAACACGCAAGGTTCGTGCAAAGGAAGTTGAAGATGCTTATAAGGCTCGGATTGAAGCCGATAAGGTTTATCGTGAAAAGCTGAATAAGTTTATCAATGATTATGGTTCGTTTCACATGACTTTTGATACTGAAGTAGAAGATTCTTTTAATCTTTTTGATTTACTTGACAGTTTTTGGTTTTAATTTTTAAGGGGGTAAAAACTTTTTTAAAAAGGGAATTTACCCCCTTAAATCTAAAAATTATTTTGGAGTTGATTACATGAGAAATAGGGCATGGAGAAGAAAAAAAGATTTTTATAAAGCTATTAGAAAAAGAAAAATTGATTTAGATTGTACATGGTGGTCTGAAGTTCCAGCAGATTTTATGAATTTTAATGTATCTGGTGGATTTTATAAAAATTTACATCAATATAGTAAAAATAAAATTCATTGTAGCTGTCCTATGTGTTCTGTTAAAACTAAAAATAAAGGCAATAGAAGATTAAAACACGCAAATTATTCACCTTCTATAAATTATAAACCTTCTGAAAAAAGAAGAATTGATTCTATGAATTATGAAATTGAAAATTATGAGGATGATTTTATTTGATATATTTTAATAATACATTAGGAAAATTTTATGAAAATGGTAAAGAAATTGATTTACCAGAATTAAAAAATGGAAAATATATTCATAAAGTTACACA
>JAZSAX010000039.1:0-10205 GCA_045602065.1 Clostridia bacterium | reverse complement strand
TAAGACTAATTGGTTGATAGGTTGGAGGTGTAAGTGTAGCGATACATTAAGCTGACCAATACTAATAAATCGAGGGCTTAACTATAATTTTTTTAAAAGAATCCTAATAAATATTTCATCTATGTATTTTTGAGTGTGCTTACACTATATAATTTTCTGGTGACGATTACATTGAGGAAATACCTGTTCCCATACCGAACACAGAAGTCAAGCTCAAATGTGCCAAAAATACTTGCGGGTTACCCTGCTGGGAAAATAGGTTGTTGCCAGTTTTTTTATTTTTTATAAAAGGCATAAATTAGAATTGCTATAAAAGTAATTTTAATTTATGCTTTTTTGCTTTAAAATCTTCACAATATACCTAAAAAGTGGTATAATAATATATGTTTTTAGGAGGAGATAAAATGTCAAAAATAACATGGAAACCAGGTACATTTTTATATCCATTACCAGCAGTAATGGTATCTTGTGGGACAATGGAAAACTCCAATATTATAACAGTAGCATGGACTGGAATAATAAATACAGATCCTGCCATGGTATACATATCAGTAAGGCCAACAAGACATTCATATAATTTAATAAAAGAGACAGGCGAATTTGTGATTAATTTAACTACTAAAGATTTAGCTTATGCCACAGACTGGTGTGGAGTAAAAACAGGAGCAAAAGTAGATAAATTCAAAGAAATGAAACTAACAAAAGAAGAAGCTAAATTTGTTAAATGTCCTATGATAAAAGAAAGTCCTGTATCTGTAGAATGTAAAGTAAAAGAAATAAGAGAATTAGGGAGTCATCATATGTTTGTTGCAGAAGTTTTAGCAATAAATGCTGATGAAAAATATATAGATGAAAAAGGTGCTTTTGACATTTCAAAATGTGATTTAATCGCCTATTCAAACGGAAATTATTACTCTTTAGGTAGGAAAATTGGGAGATTCGGATTTTCAGTACAAAAAAAGAAAAAAAGACGAAAAAAATAATCAAAATCCATTGACATTACTAGTAAAAAGTGGTAAAATAGTTGAGCGTATGTAAGTTTACATATGCTCACATCGTTTCAAATAAAAAAGTAAGGTTAAAAAGTCGGAGGTGTATTTAAATGGCAGCTAAAGGACCAAGAGAAAATATAACATTAGAATGTACAGAATGTAAACAAAGAAATTATATGACATCAAAAAATAAAAGAAATAATACAGATAGACTAGAGATAGTTAAATACTGTAAATTCTGCAAAAAACGTACAACACATAAAGAAACTAAATAGTTAAAAGCTATTTTAAGGAGGAAATAAAATGGCTAAAAATGAAAGCAAAAATGAGAACAAAGTTAAAAAGCATTTTTTCAAAGATTTTAAGGCAGAACTAAAAAAAGTTATTTGGCCAACACCAAAGCAATTAGTTAATAATACAGTTGCTGTTGTAACTATAGTATTAATAACTGCAATAATAGTATTTGTATTAGATGTAGCTTTTGATTTAGGGAATAAATATGGAATAACTCAATTACAAAATATTGTAGATGAGAAATTCAATAGTGAAGAAACAGAAAATACAAATGATGCTGAAAAAAATACTTCAACAACAGAAGATTCAGCACAATCATAAAGGGGGTCAATAAAATGTCTCAAAAAGATTATGTTATGGAGCCAAGATGGTATGTAGTACATACATATTCTGGTTATGAAAACAAAGTTAAAACTGACCTTGAAAAAACAGTAAAAAATAGAGAATTAGAAGAATTTTTCTTTGACATAGTAGTTCCAATGGAAGAACAAATAGAAATCAAAGATGGAAAAAGAAAAGCAAATCTAAAAAAAGTATTTCCTGGATATGTATTAGTAAAAATGATAGTAACTGAGGAAACTTGGTATATTGTTAGAAATACAAGAGGAGTTACAGGATTTGTAGGTTCTGGAACAGACCCTATTCCATTAACAGATGAAGAAATTCGTGCAATGGGATTTGAAGATGCATCAATAAGTGTAGATTATGATGTAAATGATTCAGTACAAATATTAAATGGACCATTTAAAGATTCAATAGGAACTGTTAAAGAAATAAACAAAGAAAAACACAAAGTAAAAATTTTAATATCTATGTTTGGAAGAGAAACTCCAGTAGAATTAGAATTTTCACAAATACAAAAAGTAGATTAAAGGAGGCGAAATTTTAAAATGGCAGAAAAAGAAATTTCAAATATTATAAAATTACAAATAGATGCAGGAAAAGCAACTCCAGCTCCACCAGTTGGACCAGCATTAGGAGGTAGTGGTGTAAATATCATGCAATTCGTAAAAGAATTTAATGATAGAACAGCTAATCAAGCAGGATTTAAAATACCAGTTGTTATAACAGTATACAAAGATAAATCATTTACTTTTATAACAAAAGTTCCACCAGTTGCAGATTTAATAAAAAAAGCAATCAAAATTGAAAAAGGTTCAGGAAAACCAAACAAAGAAAAAGTTGCTAAAATAACAAAAGAACAAGTTAAAGCAATTGCTGAACAAAAAATGCCTGACTTAAACGCAGCATCATTAGAAGCTGCTATGAGCATGGTAGCAGGATCTGCTAGAGCTATGGGTGTAGTTGTAGTAGACTAATAAAAATAAATTATAAGAAAGTGGGAGAGTAATCTCAAAGAGATACTCGTTAAAACCAAAGGAGGATTAAAATGGGAAAAAGATATGCAGAAAGTGCAAAATTAGTAGACTCTAACAAAGAGTATGAAATCAAAGATGCATTAGAAATAATTGAAAAAATGCCAAAAACAAAATTTGATCAAACAGTTGAATTACACGTTAAATTAGGTGTAGATTCAAAACATGCTGACCAACAAGTAAGAGGTACAGTAGTACTTCCAAATGGTACAGGAAAAACACAAAGAGTATTAGTATTTGCTAAAGGACCTAAAGCAGAAGAAGCTGAAAAAGCTGGAGCTGACTTTGTAGGAGCAGAAGAATTAATACCAAAAATCCAAAATGATAACTGGTTTGACTATGATGTAATAGTTGCAACACCAGACATGATGGGTGTAGTTGGTAGATTAGGTAAAGTATTAGGACCAAAAGGATTAATGCCAAATCCTAAATCAGGAACAGTTACAATGGACGTAACAAAAGCTATCAGTGAAATCAAATCAGGTAAAGTTGAATATAGATTAGATAAAACAAATATTATTCACTTAGGATTTGGAAAAGTTTCATTTGGAGCTGAAAAATTAGCAGAAAACTATGATGCAGTTATGGGAGCTATAATAAAAGCAAAACCAGCTGCAGCAAAAGGACAATACATCAAGAGTGTATCTGTATCAACAACAATGGGACCTGGACTTTATATCAACCAAAAATAATATATAAATTAATGCCAAAGACAGTAGGCTAGCATAGCTATAAGACCTACCGAGGTATAAGATTCGGAAACACAATCTTTATGCCTCATGGCATAAAGATTTTTGTTATTTAATTTAAAAATATAAAAACACACTCAGGAGGTGAAAATCAAATGGCAAGTGAAAAAATACTTAACCAAAAGAAAGAAGAAGTATCTAACTTAGCAGCAAAAATGAAAGATGCTAAAATAATACTTTTAACAGATTACAGAGGAATCAATGTAGCTGATGTAACAGGATTAAGAGCAGATTTAAGAAAATCTAATTCTGAATACAAAGTTATAAAAAACAACATAACAAGAAGAGCATTAGCTGAAGTTGGAATTGAAGGTTTAGATGATGTACTTGAAGGACCAACAGCAGTTATCATGAATAATGATGATTACCTAGAAACAGCTAAAGCAATATACAATTATAGCAAAGAAAATGATTTTTATAAAATTAAAGGTGGTGTAATTGAAGGTAAAGTAATGACAGCTGAAGAAATCATAACTTTAGCAAAATTACCATCAAGAGAAACATTACTATCTATGCTTGCTGGAGCATTGCTTGGAAACATATCAAAACTTGCAGTTGCTCTTAATGAGGTTAAAGCTCAAAAAGAAAACGCTTAATTATCAGAGTGGCGAACTTATATCGCTGAAAATATAAAAATAAATAAAAATTTTAGGAGGATTTAAAAATGAATAAAGAAGAAATGATTGAAGAAATCAAAAAAATGACAGTAGTAGAATTAGCTGACTTAGTAAAAGCTATAGAAGAAGAATTTGGAGTATCTGCAGTAGCTGCAGCTGCACCAGTAGCTGGAGCAGGAGCTGCAGCAGCTGAAGAAAAATCAGCATTTAACGTAGTATTAAAAGAAGCTGGAGATCAAAAAATCAAAGTTATCACAGCTGTTAAAAATGCATTAGGATTAGGATTAAAAGAAGCTAAAGATTTAGTTGACGGAGCACCAAAAACATTAAAAGAAAACGTTGCTAAAGCAGAAGCTGAAGAATTAAAAGCTAAACTTGAAGAAGTTGGAGCAGTTATTGAATTACAATAATTTAAACATAAAAAAGCACTTGAAATATAGTGCTTTTTTTGATATTATTTTATAGAAGATTTCATAGAGATAGGAGAAGATGGCTATGAAAAAATATGGAATAATTGCAGCAATGAAAGAAGAGATGCAAGAAATAAAAAATATAATGAGAGAAATCGAAGAACAAAACATATTTGAACTTGTTTTTGTAAAAGGAAAGATAAATGACAGTGAAATAGTATTGGTCGAAGCTGGTGTTGGAAAAGTAAATGCAGCAAGAGTGACACAAATCCTTATTGATAATTTTGAAATAGATGTTATTATAAATGTTGGATCTGCAGGTGCAGCTAATGATGAATTAGAAATTGGAGATATTGTAATAGGTGAGAAATTGGTACAACATGATTTCGATATAACAGCTTTTGGGCATCCTAAAGGACATATTAGCAATGTAGGACAATTTGTGGAAAGTGATAATCTATTAATAGAAAAAATGGAACAAATCATATTAAGTTTGCAAAATGATGAGTTTAAAATAAAAATTGGAACAATAGCATCTGGAGACATATTTTGTACAGAACTAAAAATGAAAGAAAAGATTAGAAATAAATTTAGTGCTGATGCAATTGAAATGGAAGGAGCGGCAATTGCACAAGTATGTAAATTAGACAATATACCTTTTATTGTAATTAGAAGTATTTCAGACAAACCAAATGGAAATAATAATATTACTTTTGAAGAATTTTTAGAAAAAGCATCTAAAAGGTGTGCGAAAATAATTAAAGAATTTTTAAATTAAGCTTGATAAATATAAATGATGTGTAGTAAAATATAATTGATTAAAATAACTATTGAGAGGTATTGATATGAACGAATTAATATATAGTTTTCTTAATGAAATAGAAGATGTTAATAAATTAAAAGAAATGACAATAGAAGAATTTACGAAACTAGTGAAATCTAATAAATTGATTTCGGATGATGATGCTAAGCTATTAATAGAAAGCTTTAAAAAGATATCTGCCAAAAAGACATCAGATGATGAGTCAAGTGATACTGACCAAAGAAAGAAGAAATATAGGTCGCAACAAAAAAATACAAAAAGTGAACAACAGGCACAACAAAATAATAAATTAGAACAGAAAGAAAGAGAAAATGATAGTGAATCATTAGAAAGATAGAGTAAAATGTTACTCTATTTTTTTATGCTAAAAATTTACAAAAAAACTTAAAATAATTTGTAAAAAATGTTTACAAAATGAAATATTTTGTATAAAATGTAAAAAGGAGAAATTTAGGTAAACAAAAGAAAATTAAACTTAAGAAAGGGGTAAATCAATGAAAATATTGATGCTAACATGGGAATATCCACCAAGAGTAGTAGGTGGGATTGCGAGGGTAGTATATGACTTATCGCATAGATTAATAAAAGATGGCCATGAAGTAACTGTAGTAACATACAGAGAAGGAGAAACTCCATATTTCGAAGATGACAAAGGGGTAAAAGTACACAGAATAGATAATTATATGATAAATCCAAACAATTTTATTGATTGGATAATGCAAATGAATTTTAACATGGTAACAAAAGTAAATCAAATTATCGCTGAAGAAGGGGGATTTGATGTAATCCATGCACATGATTGGCTAGTAGCATATGCTGCTAAAACAATCAAGCAGTCATATGATATTCCAATAGTAGCAACAATACATGCAACAGAAGCTGGAAGAAACAGTGGAATACATGATGAAACTCAAAGATATATAAATGATACTGAATGGATGCTTACATATGAAGCAACAGAAGTAATAGTAAATAGCAACTATATGAAAAATGAAGTACAAAGATTATTTGGATTACCATTTGAAAAAATAAATGTAGTAGCTAATGGCGTAAACTTAAATAAATTCTCAGGAATGGATAGAGATTATACATTTAGAAGAAAATATGCAATGGATAATGAAAAAATAATTTTATTCATGGGTAGATTAGTATATGAAAAAGGAATACAAAATCTAATTGCAGCAATGCCAAAAATATTAGCTGGATATCATGATGCTAAACTTGTAATAGCAGGTAAAGGTGGAATGATGGATGAACTGAGAGCTCAAGCAGATGCATTAGGAATCAGTGAAAAAGTATACTTTGCAGGTTATATGAATGGAAAAGATGTAGAAAAATTATATAAAGCTGCAGATATATCAGTATTCCCAAGTACATATGAACCATTTGGAATAGTAGCATTAGAAGGAATGCTTGCAGAAAGACCAATAGTAGTATCTGATGCTGGTGGATTAGGTGAAATTGTAGAACATAGAGAAACTGGAATGAAGAGCTACTGTGGAAATGCAAATTCAATAGCTGATTCAATATTAGAATTATTATATAATCCAGAATTATGTGCAAACATTGTTAAAAAAGCAAAAGCAAAAGTAAAAAACAATTATAATTGGGCTAAAATAGCACAAGATACACATTTCACATATCAAAAAGCAATATGTGAGACTATGGCTGAAAGACAAAGAAAACAATTAGAACAAGAAAAAGCACAAAAAACTAAAAAAGCAAAAGGAACAGAAAAAGAAATTACAAATTTATTGACATTCAAGAAACGTCAAGCATATGCATAAAATTTAAGTAAAAAGGGGCCAAGTCTAATTTTGCAGAAAAAGAGACCTGGTCCCTAATTAATTATAGGAGGTAAAAATATGAATGTATATGATACAGCAAACAAATTAGCACAAGAGATAAAACAATCTGAAGAATATTCAAATTACAAAAAAACAAAAGAAAATATAAATATAAACATTGAGCTAAAAAATAAAATTGAAGAATTTGAAAAAGCAAGATATGAAGCCCAAATAATAGCTTTACAAACAGGAAAAGATGATGAAGCCAAGATGAGACATGTACAAGAATTATATGGAGAATTAATACAAAATCAAGAAGCGAGTAAATTTTTTGATGCAGAAATAAAATTCAATATATTAATTGCAGATGTTAATAAAATAATTGGACAAGTTGTACAAGAAGTAATGAAATAAAATGAATTGAATTGATTTATAATGTAATTAGGGACATGATTAGAAAGAAAGGAAATAAACTAAAATGGAACTAATTATAATAATAGTAGCACTGATTGCTATAATCATTGTAAATTCAATGATGAAAATAAATATAAAAGAACTAGAAAAAGATGCACTAAATCCGGAGTTAAATAAAATAACCAAAAATTATCCTAAAAATGCAGAAATATGCAAATATATATTAGAAAAGTTAGGGAATAAAACTACTAAAATAGAAGAAGATACGAATTCAGAAGCAACATTATATATAGCAATTCAAGATAAAATATCAATAGGAAATACTCATGAAAGTTTCACCAGGATTCAGACAATGGCACATGAGTGTTTACATTCTATTCAAGATAGAAAAATACTGATATTTAATTTTATATATTCTAATATTTATTTTATTTATTTTTTTCTTATCTGTGTACTTAAAGTCGCAAATAAGTTACCAAATGAAATGTTGTTTTCAAACATACTATTAATTTTAAGTTTTATATATTATGTTATAAGAGTATTTTTAGAAAATGATGCGATGATAAAGGCAGAATATTTAGCCAAAGAATATATGGAAGAACAAAATATATCTTCAAAAGATGATATAGAAAAAGTAAGTCAAGGTTTCCAAAAAATTAATAATGAAGCTATTAAAGGTACAAATGCTAGTTTATTTGTAAAAATTATGTTAAAAGTTGCGTTTTTTAATGTTCTGGCATTGATTTTTTAGGAAATATGTGGTAAAATATCCTAGTGTAATGAATAAATAAACCGTTAGGAGGAATACTAAATGCAAGTAGTAAAAATAATATTAGTAGTAGTACAATTTATATTATGTTTAGGTGTAACAGTATTGGCAATGATGCAATCTAAAGATGATGCAGGAATGTCATCAACAATAACTGGTTCATCTACAAACAACTTCTTTGAAAAAAATAAAGGAAGAACTAAAGAGGGTATGTTAAAAAGATGGACAATCATTTTAGGAGTAGCTTTTGTAATAAGTACAATTGCACTTTCAATAATATACATAGCATAATTAATTAGGGCAGTTCATAAACAGAACTGCCCTTTTGTTAATTAACAGGAGGAAAAAATGAAAAGAGAAACTAAAATTGGAACATATAGAAAAAATCAAAAAGGTTTTGGTTTTGTTAAAATAGATGACCAAGAAGATGAAATATATATTGCTAAAGAACATTGTTTAAATGCTCTTAATGGAGATACAGTTAGTGTAGAAATAATTATACCTCAAGACAAGTCAAACAGCAAAAAAGAAGAAGGTAAAATAGTTAAAATTATTAGACGTGAAAAAGATACTGTTGTAGGAACTTTTCAAAAAAATAGAAATTTTGGTTTTGTTGTGCCTGATGATAAAAGTTTTGGAACTGATATTTTTATTTCAAAATCTAATTGGGGAAAAGCAAGAAATAATCATAAAGTATTAGTGAAAATAATTAAATATCCTGAAAGAGGTAAAAATGCTGAGGGCGAAATTATAGAAGTATTAGGTGGTGTTAATGAAGCTGGTGTTGATATGTTATCATTAATAAAACAATATGAGCTTCCATATAGATTTCCAGAAGAAGTTGTTGATGAAGCAAAAGTTTTTGGAAATAAAATAAATCCACAGGAATTACCATATAGAAAAGATTTACGCCAAGACATAGTTTTTACAATTGATGGAGAAGATGCTAAAGACCTTGATGATGCAATTCATATAGAAAAGCTCCCTAATGGAAACTATAAATTAGATGTTCATATTGCTGATGTAAGTCATTATGTAAGAGAAAAAACAGAATTAGATAAAGAAGCATATTTAAGAGGGACAAGTATTTATATGTTAGGAAGAGTTATCCCAATGCTTCCTAGAGAACTTTCAAATGGAATTTGTAGCTTAAATGCTGGTGAAGATAGATATACACTTTCATGTTCAATGGAAATAACACCAAATGCTAAAATAGTAGATTCAGACATTTACAAAGCAGTTATTAGAGTAACTGAAAGAATGACTTATACAGATGTACAAAAAATTTTAGATAAATCAGATGATGAAGTTCTTAAAAAATATGAAAAATATGTATCACACTTTGAACTAATGGCTGAACTTGCAAATATTTTAAAAGAAAAAAGAAGAGAAAATGGATATCTAAATTTAGAGATTCCAGAAAGCAAAATAGTTCTTGATGAAAATGGATTTGCAATAGATGTTAAAAAATATGAAACTTATTTTTCAAACGAGATAATAGAGCAATTTATGTTAGTGGCAAATGAGACTGTTGCTGAGAAATTTTATTGGTTGCAAGCACCATTTATTTACAGAAATCATGAAGCTCCTGATTTAGACAAAATCAAAGATTTAAATAAAACATTAAGTAATTTTGGATATAAAATAAAAGTGTCAAAAGAAGAGATTATATATCCAAATGAGTTTGCAAAAATATTAGATGAAGTAAAAGGAAAAGATGAAGAAAAAGTAGTTTCAAATATTATACTTAGAACGCTTAGAGTTGCAAAATATGAAGCTATAAATAAAGGACATTTTGGAATTGCAAGTAAATATTATTGCCATTTTACTTCTCCAATAAGAAGATATCCAGATTTGTTTATACACAGAATAATTTCAAAATATCTTGAACAAGATTATAATGTAAATGAATTCTTTATAAAGAAATATTCGAAAAGAGCAGAGAAAAGAGCTGAAAATTGTTCTGAAAGAGAA
>JAZSAX010000038.1:0-2772 GCA_045602065.1 Clostridia bacterium | reverse complement strand
ATTTTTCAAACAAGAATTATCTATTTATGATGTTATATAAAAAAAAAGAAACTTCGTAACGAAGTTTCTTTTTTGAATTGATTTATAATGTTTAAGTACATTATCAGTTAATTAATCTTTATTTATTAAAGAAGCTGGCATTTTTGGTTGATGTCCCCACCATACAAGTAAACAAGTTGTATTTGTTGATTTTGCATATTTTTCTGCCATTTTTGCTAAGAATTTTATCATTTGTTATTCCCCTTTCTTTTGTAAAATTTATAACATAAGAGTAGTTGCATGACTCTTATATTACCAAAATTAAATATTTGCATATACTTCGTGTCCATATTTATTATTAGTTACTTTATACGCAAATCTTGTTATTGTTAAAGTTTGTATTAAATCTCCAAATATTATTATTCCAGCAATTGTTGTATTATTAATTAATATTGCTATTACAAATTCAATTGTCAAAATAGCATATGAGAAAATTTGTTTTTGTTTTCTTTCTTGTTTCCTAAGTATCGGAACATTTTCAGTGTCGGCAGGTGCATATAGTTTTATCATAATCATACAGAACACCCAGATTACAGCAGTTACAATATATTTTATTATCCCTGTTAACACTATATATTTTCCAATCAATGCAGAACCACTGTAAAGCATTAATGTATATAATATACATCCTATATGTGTTTTCATGTGTACTCCACCAGAAAAAACTCTATATGGTGCAATAATTAGTACTGCCATAAGTGTCAGTTCAAGTAGTCCAAAAAAATAAGAAATTATAAATATGATAAATATTTTAGGAATTTCTCCAATTATATTTTGAAGTCCATACATAATTATTTCTGCTCTCTCATCATCAACTTCAGGCATTTCTTTTCTAATTTTGTTAGTCAAATATGTACAGATTTTATCAACCATATTTCTCCCTCATTTCTTATCTTTTGCACAAGACTAAATTTATCACTTTCATCCTAATTTTTAGAGTTTCTTTTATAAGATTATGTTTTAATTAGATAAATTCTATCGAGTTGATTTTCATATATATTTTTGCAACTTTTATAAAACAAAAAGAACAGGTCTTTTCCCTGTTCTAAATTTCTATATCTCTTAAAATACACCATGTTCCATTACTTTCTGGTAAACATTTAAATGTCATTTCTTCTTTTGTTACTGGATGTTGAATTGTCAATTCATATGCCCATAATGCAATTTGTTTGCCTTGTCCTCTTGTACCATATTTTTGATCACCAAATATGCTATGACCTGCATGTGATAATTGAACTCTTATTTGATGATGTCTACCTGTATGAAGATTTACTTTTACTAAAGATAAATTTTTTAATTCATTATATGATAATTGTTCATAATCTAGTTTTGCAAGTTTTGCATTTTTCTTGTCTTTGTTTACAACTTTACTCATATTATTTCTTTCATCTTTGTATAAATAATCCTCTAGACTTCCTTTTGCATTTTCAAACTTACCATCTACAACTGCTAAATATTTTTTCTTAAATATTTTCTCTCTTACTTGGTCACTTAGTCTTGATGCAGCTTTAGATGTTTTGGCAAATACCATTACTCCTCCAACAGGTCTATCAAGTCTATGTACTAATCCTAAATATACATTTCCTGGCTTATCATATTTATCTTTAATATATTGTTTTATTAGTGTAAGCATATCGATGTCTTCTGTTTTATCAGCTTGTGATGGTATATTAGGTTGTTTTTTTACTACAATTATATGATTATCTTCATATGTTACTTCTAAATTTTGCACTTTACTTCTCCCATCTACCATAAATTCCGCATGGTAAAACTAGTTTAGACTCTTCCATAGGAAGCCCAATTTCTCCAGATGATACTTTTCCCTTATAGTTTTTATTTACTGTTAAATTCAAAATATTTTCAAGTACTTTGCTTGAAATTCCTGTTGTATATGAATTTATCAAGAAAAATAATGGATTATCTGAAAGTACATTTGTACATAGTTCTACTAAATCATAAATATTATTTTCAAATTGCCATACTTCTCCATTTGCACCTCTTCCATATGATGGTGGGTCCATTATTATCGCATCATACTTATTCCCTCTACGAATTTCCCTATTTACAAATTTAACAACATCATCGATTATGTATCTTACTGGTCTTTTTTCTAAACCTGATGAAACAATGTTTTCTTTTGCCCATGTTACCATTCCTTTTGAACTATCAACATGGCATACTGATGCTCCTGCAGCGCTACACGCAACTGTTGCCCCACCAGTATATGCAAACAAATTTAATACTTTGATTTCTCTTTTTTCATTTCTAATTTTGTCCATCATCCAATCCCAGTTTACAGCTTGTTCAGGAAAAAGTCCTGTATGTTTAAATCCCATTGGTTTAATATTAAAAGTTAATTCTTTATATTTTATTTGCCATTGTGATGGCATTTTTTTATTGTATTCCCATGAGCCACCACCAGTTTTACTTCTGTGATACGTTGCATTTATATCTTTCCATTTTTGTGGATATGACTTTTGTTTCCAAATTATTTGTGGGTCTGGTCTTGATAATATTACATCTCCCCATTTTTCTAATTTTTGGCCATCAGCCATATCTAATATTTTATAATCTGTCCAATTATTTGCTATATTCATCTTTATTTCCTCTCTTCCACTCCACTATTATATCATATTAATGTGTCTTTTTCAATATTTTCCAATTATAAAAGGAACTCAGGCAAATTGCCTGAGCCCCCTTTTCTTGATTTAAGTATGCACCATGTTTCCTTTT
>JAZSAX010000037.1:0-5757 GCA_045602065.1 Clostridia bacterium | reverse complement strand
TTTGTGGTCAGTAAAAAAATTCATTAATTAAAATTTTAAATCATGAAGAAAAAATTATTCTTTTTGTTAGCAGTATTCTGCTTCTTAGGTTTAGGTGTACAAGCTCAAGAAACAATGAGCAAAGGTCAATTAGTTGGTAGCCTTAAAGTTGGTTTCAGCGATTACGGTCTTCCATTAGGTCTTTCTGCAGATTACGGTGTAGTTAGCGGTTTCATTAATGGCAATGCTGCTGTTTCTGTTGGTGGTGAAGTTGGTGTTTACATCAGCGACGTTCATACACACTTGTCACTCGCTGCAAGAGGTAACTTCCACTATGAATTTGTTGATAACTTAGATACATACTTAGGTTTGAATCTCGGTGTCTTAGGTAGAAGTTTCGCATTGAACGGACATCTCGGCGCACGTTACTATTTTGGCAAATTCGGTGTTAACGTAGAATTTGGTATGGGTAACCACGCAGCAGGTGGAACAATAGGCGTTTCAATGAAATTCTAAGTAATACATAACGACAATAAAAAAAGTCCGACTTCAATGAAATCGGACTTTTTTTTACTTAATAAATTTACTTTTTATACTCAAGCTCATACAAATCATGTAAATCATGATCGCTTGTTTTCATGATTTCTTTGTAATCCATTTTCTTGGTAACCAATAACCATTCAAAAAACTCATCTAAAAATGTTTCAATACCAGCTGCATGAGCCTTGTGATAAAATAAACTTAATTTCTTTTCTGCCTTGATGTCATCATAACCTTCTTGCTGCTGCTTCAGTAATTCTATTAAGTTTTCCATAGCTTATATTTTTAAAATGTTAATAAATTCTTAAAAGCTTACAAATTTACAAAATTTGATTTTTTTTGTCAATAGTTTTTTTTAATTATTTTTATATGCGCACTTTCGATGTGTCCTTACATACAAACACATTCGATAAGTTCAAAGCTTAAACATCAAACATGATGATAAGGTTCACCTTTTATGATAGTAAAAGCTCGATAAAGTTGTTCCACAAAAATAAGACGTATCATCTGATGAGAAAATGTCATCTCGGAAAGACTTATCTTAAACTTCGCCTTAGCATAGACTTCTTTAGAAAATCCGTAAGGTCCGCCAACGACAAATATCATTCTCTTACTTCCAATATTCATTTGTTTTTCAATCCATTGAGAAAAAGCAACCGACGAAAATGTCTTGCCGTTTTCATCTAAAAGAACCAAATCGTCACCTATATTAATATTAGATAATATCAATTCACCTTCAGCTTTTTTTTGCTGCTCCTCTGTAAGCGTCTTCCTATTTTTTATGTCAGGAATGATTTTCATTTCAAAAGGCACATAATGTTCCAACCTTTTGATATACTTCAAAATACCTGTATCTAAATAAGATTCGTCGGTTTTACCAATAACAAGAAATACTATTTTCATAACTTAATGAGACTAAAGACTACGGACTAACGCCAACTGACTTTGTCCGTGTAATTGCAAATATAATAATAAATGATTTTTTAAAATTATTTTCAATAACAAATATTTTATAACTTTGAAGAAAAATAAAATAAAGTATAAAATAATGGAAATCAACGTTTTTCTTAATAATATAAAGCAAGATTTTATTGATAGTTGTAATTTGTATCATCAGAAGCAAATCGGAAATAGCATTATAATATATAAAGAAGGTGAGGAATTTCCTGACTTAGATGATTGCCATCTTGCCATTATAGGTGTTGAAGAAGAACGTAATTCTTTTGACAACGAAGGTTGTAAAGATGCTCCTAATGCCATTAGAAAATCATTGTATCAACTTTTTAATCATTGGAACGATTTAAAAATCATTGATTTAGGAAATATAAAAACAGGTTTTGAAGTTGAAGACACTTATTTCGCTCTTAATAAAGTCGTTACAACTTTGATGAAATATCGCATCGTTCCTATCATTTTAGGCGGCAGTCAAGATTTAACATATCCAATTTATCAGGTTTACGAAAATACTGGTAAGTTAGTGAATATCACTTCTATAGATTCTCGTTTCGATATAGGTCAGGATAATGAAAAGTTGAACTCTAATTCTTATATGAGTTACATCATTTTGCATCAACCTAATTTTCTTTTTAATTATACAAATATTGGTTATCAAAGTTATTATATTGACAATCAAAATATTGAACTGATGAAAGATCTTCTTTTCGACGTTCATAGAATTGGTAACATAAAATCGAATATAGAAATTACAGAACCTTTATTACGCAATGCCGACATTATTTCTATCGACACTTCTGCTTTTTGTGCCGCCGATGCTCCAGGCGTGAAACATAATTCTCCCAACGGATTTTCTTCTGAAGACGGTTGCAAAATGACACGTTACGCCGGACTTAATGCGAAACTAACTTCAATAGGTTTTTTTGAATATAATCCGAAATACGATATTAACAACATAACTGCCAACACCTTATCACAAATGATTTGGTATTTTATCGAAGGTTTCAGCCTAAGAATCAACGATTTTCCAAGTCATGAAAATAAAGATTTCAAACGTTATATCGTAAAAATGGACGATGTTGACGACGAGATTATTTTCCTTTGTCATAAAGTGAGCGGTAAATGGTGGATGGATTTATCATTCAAAAGCAAAAACCGCGAGAAATATGAACGACATCATTACATTCCATGTTCAAGAAAAGATTATGAACTTACGATGGAAAACGAATTGCCCGACAAATGGTGGCAGTTTTATCAGAAACTTATGTAGAATAATTTACAATTAACAGTTTACAATTAATAGTTATTAATTACTTGTTGTCTTATTGAGACGCATCAATTACATATCTTTTATTTTCATAGGTGTAATATGCTACGTCTCTACTTGTTGACTTGTTGTCTTGTAGACTCGTAGACTTAAATTAAATCATCCTATCCGGATTATCGTTAATAAAAGAACTCCAACTGTTAAAAGATTTTTTGCCTTTTGGAATTTTAACAGTTTTGGTTTCGTCGTTATTTCCAACAATATTAAGAGAACGTTGAAAATAATGACACACAGCTGCTGCTGTTGCATCGGTCGCGTCTAAGAAATCTGGAAGATGATCGAATTTTATGATTTTCTGTAACATAAGAGCTACTTGTTCTTTAGAAGCTGCTCCATTTCCTGTTATCGACTGTTTAATTTTACGAGGCGAATATTCAAAAATTGGAATATCTCTATATAAAGCAGCTGCCATTGCAACTCCTTGCGCACGACCTAATTTTAACATCGACTGAACATTTTTTCCAAAAAAAGGTGCTTCTATAGCCAATTCGTCAGGATGATATTCATCAATTATTTCAAGAACTCTCTCAAATATTTTCTTTAACTTTAAAGCTTGATTATCATATTGTTTCAACTTTAAAACTCCCATTCTCAATAATGACAACTGCTTGTCTTTTTGTAAAATCAAGCTATATCCCATAATCATAGTTCCTGGGTCGATACCTAATATTATCCTTTCCTTTACCAATTTTTTTTATTTTTGTAATTCGTATTATGAATAGTAAAGCAAAAATAATAAAATTAACAGAAACAATAGTCAAAATAGTAATTGTACTATTAGGAATCTGGATTATATACAAAAAAATTATTCATAATCAAAATATTACACAACTTGGGAGCGATATTAAATCTTCCTTCACTTCTACTAAACACATTTATTTATTAATACTAACAATTATTTTAGTTCCTATTAATATTTATTTAGAAGGTGTTAAATGGAAAATTCAATTAAAACCTATTGAAAATATAAGTTATTATAAATCATTTCTTTCAATTTTTACAGGTCTTACTGCTGGTATGTTTTTCCCAAACAGAATGGGAAATTTCTTAGGAAGAATTTTCATGATGGAAAACGGCGACAGAATAAAAGCCGCTATGGTGACTATTGTAGGAGGAATGGCTCAAATGATAGCTACTGTTAGTGTTGGACTTATAGCGACAATATTTTTTGTTAATAAATATTTTGTTTTACTGACAATATCGATCATTTTAATTGTTGCATTACTTCTGTTAATTTATTTTAACATACATGTCTTAAAATATTTTCAGTTTATAATTCCTAAGAAATTTAAAGAAAAGACAAAAGAATATTTCGATGTCTTTTCACTTTACGATAAAAAGGAATTGTTAAAAATTTTAATAATATCATTTTTAAGATATTTCATCTACACATTCCAATTCGTGCTTTTAATTTGGGCTTTCAATATACCATTAACATATTTAAATGCAATGATTCCAATATCATTTACCTATTTATTAATGATGGTAATACCATTTATCACCATTACCGAAATAGCAATCAGAGGATCTGTTAGTATTTTAGTATTTGAAAAATGGTTAATAATCAATGGAATAAGTAATTCATTAGAATTGATGGTATTTTCAGCAAGCTCATTATTATGGATTTTAAACATTGCAATACCTTCAATAATTGGATTGTTTTTAATACATCGTTTAAAATTTTTCAGACAAAAATGAATTTTGAATTATTACAGATATTACTTAATATCATATTGATAACTACAGTATTATACATTATTTGTATTATTGCATTCACTGTAGGATTATATAATTTAAAAGAACGATTTTTTACTTTTAACAAAAAAATTAACGTCAAAGTTTCTGTTTTGATTGCAGCGAGAAATGAAGGAAAAAACATTTATAAATTACTTCAATCGCTTTATTATCAGACTTTTTCTAAGGAATTATTTGAAGTTATAATTATTGACGATCATTCGGAAGACTATACAAAAAATATTATTGAAAATTTTATTAAAGAAAATAAAGATATTAACATAAGAGTTTTTGAAGCAGAAAATATAGGTAAGAAATTAGCAATTTCACAAGCATTACATTTAGCTAATAATGAATTAATTATGGTTACAGATGCCGATTGTGAATTAGAAAACACCTGGATAGAAAGCGTTGTTAATTTTTATTATGAGAAAAAACCAAAAATGATATTATCGCCTGTTTTATTATCACCAGCTAATAATTTTTTTGAAAAGATTCAGGTTTTGGAACATCTAAGTTTGATAGGCAGCACTGCAGGTTCGGCTGCAATAGGATTTCCGGTGATGTGTAACGGCGCCAACATGGCTTACGAAAGAGAAGCTGCCTTAGAAGTTGAAAAGCAACGCCACGACTTCAACATTCCTTCAGGAGACGATATGTTCCTCTTGGAACAATTCGTCAGAAATTACGGTTATAATAACGTCAAATTTTTATTGAGCAAAACGGCTATTGTCAAGACCAATACATGTAAAACCGTATCAGAATTTTTCCGTCAAAGAAGAAGATGGGTTTCCAAGACCAAATTCTATACCAATTGGAAAATTATATCGACAGCCTTAACGGTTTTCTTTTTCAATTTAAGCATAGTTTCGCTGTTTGTAAGCGCATTTTTCATTCCAGCCTTATGGAGTTTATATCTTTTATTAACATTACTTAAATTTTTTATAGATTTCCCTCTTCTTAAAAACATAACGACATTCATGAACCAAAGTAAAATTTTGGTCTGGGCGTTACCTCTCGAATTTATTTATCCATTCTATGTCATTTTTACCGCAGTCAGCGGACTATTAATTAATGTAAGTTGGAAAAGAAACTAAGTTGTTTATTTATTCTTTTAAATATTTTTAAAATTAAAAATTAATAAGAATGAATGGATGAATAAGTATATGTTGATAACTTAATAGATAATTTATTATCAATAATTTAACTTAAAAAATTCTGTT
>JAZSAX010000036.1:0-7856 GCA_045602065.1 Clostridia bacterium | reverse complement strand
ATATGAAACTTCAATCTTTACTATCGAAGATAATATTAATGCTACTAATATTATTCCTGATATAATAGAATGTTTTACTATTGAAAGTTTTATATTTTCCTTTCTCCTATCTTTGATTATTGATTTATATAGTTTAATACTACTTACTCCTAAAATCATTATAGCCGGTATAAATATTATATTCTGTAACAATATTGTTATAGCAATAAATATTAGAGCTTTAATTTTTCCTAATACTAATACACATGATGCTATGGTATAGCCTAAAGAAAAACCTCTAAATAATATCAGTCCAAATACTATTGGTATTCCAATTATTGTTGTTCCTGCAAACCATAACAAAAATACCAATAGTATATTATTTTTTATATCGTTTTGTAATTCCAAAAAATAGTCTCCATTTTCTAATGATTTCGTTTCATCTATATAAGTGTTTATATATTGTTCTATTTGTGTCTTGTCTTCTAATTGATTAATAATCATTACTCCCAAAAATATACCAACCACAAAAATTGTTAAAATTATAAGATATGATTTTGTGTTATTTATTATATCTTCTTTTATAATCTTGAAAATCTCATTTTTTCTCTTTCGCATAGACATCTCCTTAATAGTTTCTACATAATGTCTATTCAATAAAGAGTTTTTTAGAACTATGAAGCTGTTACTTTTCCGTAATTTCCTCCGCCTCCCGATTCGACTTTTATATTACCTTCTCGTGCATTTACTATATTTTTAGCAACTTTTTCTCCAACGACTGCTTCAATATCATCTTGTGATAATTTATGTAAAATATTCATTTCTGTTTCAAAAGTATCTAACAACTTTTCTATTGTCTTTCCACCAACACCTGGTATAAAATTTAACGGAACTTGATATATATATGGTGGTCTATTATCAGGGCTTTCAGTTGTCTCTTTATCTTTAATTAGTTCGATTCTATCAAAAACTCCAAAAGTTACTTTATCACTTCCACATTTAGGGCAAACTTCAACAGGCTCTTTTGTTTCAATTGTACTATCACAATTATCACAATGAGTTCTATGATATTTGCCTAATTTTGGATCCAATCCATAATTTGCAAGTATTTTTCTCCCCTCTTCATTTTTTAAAGCTTTAACTACTTCTTTGAAACTTATATCTTCTATTTGCATTTTGTTGTATTCTCTTGCAATTTTAGGTAATGAATGTGCATCAGAGTTTGTAAGGAATGTTTTTCCTTCCAGTTCTGATATCATATCTGCCAAAAAAGTGTCTGAACTTAAGCCTAGTTCAACAGCAAATATTTTTTCATATTTTTCCTTATATATATCTTTTATTCTATCTACACAATTTCCGTAATAACTTTTGAATGGTGTAAATATATGTGCTGGTATTAAAATTCCATTATATTTTTCTACAATATCAATTAATTCATAACCTGAAACATTTGATCTTTGAGTACTTAATGTTATATTTTTTATATGTGTACTCATTTCTCTCGAAAACCCTTTTATATCGCTTAAATGTGGAAAAAAGCAAATATTATGAGCACTACCACATTTTCCATTTCTACTCACTTCTGAAGTCTCTACTTCGCTCCCTAACAATATGCAAACCTTATCTTTATAAATAATTCCGCCATCTTCTAATTCATATGCATCCCCTGATTGTAAGAATTTTTCTATATCTTCTATTACATAAGGTGATGCACAATCTATGATTCCTACTATATTTATTCCTTTTCTTTCTGCACATTCTTTTGCTATATTAGCAAAATTTAATGATTTAGCTGCTGTTATTTTTATTGGTTTTCCGTTTTCACTTCTACCTATATGAACATGCAAATCTGCAAAAACTTCGTACATTTTTATCCTCCAATTATTTAATATGTTTTAATATTTTTTCTTCACTTTCTGCAGTAAATAGTGCTCTAGATGTTTCTTTTTTGGTCTCTAATTCTTTACCTGCCAATTCATTTAATTTTTCATCTACACTAGGCTCATAATCTATAGCAATTTTTTTAACAAATTCCGTAATTGTTTTACTTTCTCGCATTAATTTTTGTAATCTTGCAAAAGCAGTAGTATTAACCGCGCCATGGATTTCAATTTTCTCCATGGCATTCACAAAGTCTCTAAAAATTTCTAAATATCTATTATATTCTGTTTTAAGATTTCTATGCTCTAGCAATACCATTGCTTCATCCGGATTAAACCCTACTCTTTCAGGCCTATCAATTAGCATTCCACCAAAATTATCTATTAATTCAAGTATATCACTTTCTGCTTCTCTTGGATTTATTCCACTATATCTATTAACACCTTCACAAATTTTACAAAATCTTTCATCAAATCCCAACGTAGCTAAATGTTCTGCACCATCTTTTGCATAAGTTTTTAACTTCCCCATTTTTTGTGCATCATCAACTTTTTTGCAATTACATAAAAGGCATGCTGTTAATACTAAATTATTATCTACTTTTGCTTTTGTATATTTTAAGAACATTCTTGCTATTTCAGTTTTAAATACTATAGATTTATCAAAGTTTATTCCTAATTTAGGTGCTAGAAAATATATTATTTCTATTTTCGATATTAAATCATCTTCATTTAAAATATATTTAGCAAATTCTTCCATTTTTATCCCTTCTTCCAAATTTACTTAAAAAATTTGTTAAAGTCTGCTTCATTTATTTTTTCTTTAGCCATTAATTCTAATGCAATAGCATGAAGTGTTTCTACATTTTGTTTTAATATTTCTTGTGCATCATTATATGCAATATCTATTAATCTTTTTACCTCTTTTCCTATTGTATCTTGCATATTATCTCCAAACATTTGGTATTCCAATTGTCCTTCGTTGTCTTTTAAAGATATTGGACCAATAATATCACTCATACCATATACTGTAACCATATCTTTTGCTATTTGAGTTGCAACTTCTATATCATTACTTGCGCCTGTTGAAATATCATTTAATATTAATTTTTCAGCTGCTCTACCACCCAATAAAGCAATAAGTTTTTCTTCCATTTCTGTTTTTGATATATAGTATTTATCTTCATCAGATTTATACATTGTATATCCTCCAGCCATTCCTCTTGGAATTATTGATACTTCCTTTACTGCTGTTTGTGTTGGTAAAAATCTACTTACAATTGCATGTCCTGCTTCATGATATGCTGTTAATTTTTTATCTTTTTCTGATATCATTCTACTTGTTTTTTCTAAACCTACAGTTACTTTTTTAACTGCTTCATCTAAATCTGAATTTGTTATTCCATCATGTTGTTTTCTTGTAGCAATTATTGCGGCTTCATTTAAAATATTAGCAAGTTCAGCACCCGTAAACCCTGCTGTATCTTCTGCAATTTCATGTAAAGATACATCTTCTGCTAATTTTTTATCTTTTGCATGTATTTTTAATATTGCTTCTCTTCCTCTTAAATCCGGAGCAGGTATTGTCACTTGTCTATCAAATCTTCCTGGTCTTAAAAGTGCTTTATCTAACATTTCTGGTCTGTTTGTTGCAGCTAAAACAATTATTGTTTCTTCAGATGAGAATCCATCCATCTCCACTAGCAATTGGTTTAATGTTTGATTATTTTCTGTTTCTGCACCACTATTACTTGTTCTTCTTGAACCAATTGCATCTATTTCATCTATAAACACTATACATGGTGACAACTTTCTTGCTCTATCAAATAATTTTCTTACTCTTGATGCTCCTAGCCCTGCAAACATTTCAATAAATTCAGAACCACTCATTGATATAAATGGAACATCTGCTTCTCCTGCAATTGCTTTTGCTATTAATGTTTTTCCTGTTCCAGGTTTTCCATATAATAAAACCCCTTTTGGAATTTTTGCTCCCATATCAGAAAATCTTTTAGGTTCTTTTAAGAAATCAACTAATTCTTTTAGTTCTTCTTTTTCTTCATCTAAACCTGCTATATCATCAAAAGTAATTTTGGTTTTTCTTTCTGTATCATCATATACTTCACCTTTGTCCCCAAGTCCTTGCATTTTAAATAACATTATTAATAATGCAAACATGATTACAGTTGGTAATATAGACATTAAATATGATGGCAATTGTGATAAGAAACTTTGAGGTTTTGTTACAAGTTCTATATCACTTCCTTCTAATTTTTTTGACTGTACCAAGTCCGTAAATGCCATTACTTGTAAATCTTTCATTAAAGATGTTTTTTCTTTTTCAACACCTTTTAATTTTACTTTTACACTTGTACTTCCTACTGTCATTTCTAATTTTTCTACATTATTATTGTTTATTTCGTTAATTAATTCTGTATATGACAATATATTTTCTTCTGCATTCTTCTCTTTTTGGGTTGTATATATAAAATATATTGCAGTAGCAGTTGCTAATAATATAGCAGCTATAATTATTACATTAAGTATAATTTTTAAAATTTTTTTCATTTTATCTTTGTCCATTTTTTAATTTCCTCTCCATAAAAGTTTAAGTTTCTGAACCTTGCGGGTCTTCGCCTTTATTTTCCTCTTCTTTTTTCTCTTCCTTTTTTTCCTCTTTTTTCTCTTGTTCTTCCTTGATTTCTTCTCTTACTTTTATCTGTTCTTGTTTTATTTTCTCAACTTCTTGCATCCTTTTTATTAAATCATCTTTCAAAATAAATATTGTTGCTGCTAAATATATATATGCAATTGTTATATAAGCAACTTGGAAATATGTTATTGTAAAATCAGTAAAATAATTTATAACTATATATAATATATTTAAAATCATTGGTAATGTTAGAGAATATACTGCCATATTATATATTGCAACAAAACTCATTCTAATTCTAGCAATTGTTGTTGTTATCCATCCTAGTATTGCTATTTCAAGAGAATCTAATAGTGCCAACATTATATTTATAATTAATAAAGAAATGAATAATGTTATTCCATATGATGCATAAAAGTTTAGCATCTTATCGCTTTTTAAATATTGAACAAAATCTGTTTTATCAAATTGTTCGATATGTTGCCCTGTATAGCTTGTTACAAAATCACTATATGTAAATGCTTGTGTTACAGTTTCATTGTTTTCCGTTTTCGCTTCTAATATTATTTCATCTTTAAACAAAAACATCGTTAATCCATCAACTAAATTGTTTTTTTCTATTTCGTCTTTTTCCTCTTTTGTATCTATTGATGTGTTTATTACTATTTTGTCAACTATATCATATTGAACATCTTCTATTAAAATTGTATCTTCATTTTCCATTGATAAATTTCCATCTACATATGAAAACTCTGGAATATTTTCATCTACATATTTTGCTAGTTCACCTACTAAGTTTTTCATTTGTAATAATGAACCAATCATTATAAATATAGACACTATTGCAGTCAACATTATTAAATATTTTACTGCTCTTCCTAGTCCTTCTGTTGCCATTACTGGATATTTTTCAAATTGAGTTATTGAATACCATACTTTTTTAAAAAAATTTATTTTAACTACTTCTTCACTTTTATTCATTCGCTTTCCTCCTATAAGTAAGTTCTTTTGATATTACAATCTACCAGCATAGGACTAACTTCCAATCTAACTTCATCACTTACTTTAACAGATTTCCCTGTAACATCTACACTTACATGAAACATTCCTAATCTTCCAAGCACTTTGCATTTTTCTTCATTTATTGTTACATATAATTGTTGTTTTTTAAATGCATCTTTAATGTCTCTTACGATATATCTTAATTTATCTATTAGTCTAAACATATCTCTATCAACTTTTACATTAAATCCATCTGCATAACCACATGGCACTATTGCAATTTTAGTTTCCATTTTTGTTGTATATGAATTTGAATATCCTATATTATACCCTACTGGCAATGTTTTTATTTCTGCAACATTTGCTTTTAAATATCCTACTTTTTTAAATCCCCATTTGTTTGGAATTGATAACCTTCCTAGTAATGCAGAACCTACCCTTACTGCATTTAAATGCATTTCTGGAAAACGCAAAAATGCTGATGAATTACATATATGTAATATTTCCGGTTCTATATTGTTATCCTTTAAAGTTTGTACACATTTTAAAAATCTATCATATTGTTGTTTAGATTCTTTTCCATCGCCAAAGAATGCAATAGAAAAATGTGAAAACGCCCCTTCTATTTGTATGTTTTGCCATGAGTTTATTGCATGCATCATTTCTTGTGGTTTATTATATATAAACCCATATCTTCCAAATCCTGTATCAATTTTCAAATGAACTCTTGGTTTTTGGTTTAGCTCTTGAGCAACAGCATCCACAGTTTCTCCAGCATCTTTTGAGCCGATTGTTAATATTATATTATTTTCTATTAAAGCTTGTACATCTTCTTTTACTGCTGTTGATGACATCATTAATATGTCTTGTGTTATTCCATTTTCTCTTAGTTTAACAGCTTCTTCTACTGTTGCCACTGCAAAGAATTCTACTCCATTGTCTGCTAAAAACTGTGCATATTCCACTAGTCCTAAACCATATCCATTTCCCTTTATTACCGCTATTATTTTAGTTTGTGGGTTATTTCTCTCCACAATTTCTCTAACTATTTGCAAATTGTCTCTTAATTTTTGAGTTTCTATAACTAATTCTTTCATAATACTCCTTATTTTTTAAATTTAGTTTTTAATCCTCTAAGATTTCTGAATGTTTTTTCCGAAAATTTATATATTGAATAGGTTAATGGTTTAAATGGTATATAAATTTCTCCTATAAATTCTGTAAATGTTGCCCCAAATCCTTTTTTAAATCTATATAACCCATATTGTGGATGATTTTCGTCTACAACTCCTGACACTCCTCTAAAGTCATATATATCATCATTTCTATCAATTGCCATTTTTATCATTTCCCATTGCAACAAGTAGTTCGGCATTAAGTTTCTATGTTCATTACTACTTGCACCATATAAATACCATGTTTTGTTTCCATAGAAAATTGGAATCACACCTGATATTGGCTTATCCTCATGATATGCCATTAATAATTTCATATGGTTAGGTGCTAATTCATCATACATTTTTTCAAAATATGATAAAGGTCTTATAATAAATCCATCTCTTGCTCCTGTTTCAACCATTATTTTATGAAATTCTTTTAAATCTTCTCTTGTGCCTTCTTTAACTACAACACCTTTTTTAGTTGCTAAACGTACATTATATCTTGTTTTAGAATGAAATCCTGCAAATATTTCATCTTCAGTTTTGCCTTTAATATCTAATCTAAATACATATCTTGGTTGAATTTCTTCTCTAAAGTTTTTGGCATCATCTTTTATTTTATAACCTAAGCTTGTTACAACTTTTCTAAATTCTTCATCATTACTTTCTATATCTGGTTCAGCTTTATATACTATAGCTTTATATTTTTTTGCTAATTCTTTTATTCCATCTGTTAGCTGTTTCATAACTTCTATGTCATGAATGTCACATATTGGACCTCTTGAGGAATACATTATATTTCCGAAAATTGGTATTTTTCTTATTAATACATTAACTGCTCCTATTATTTTTCCATTTTCATCTTCAGCTAATACTGTTTCATTTTTCCAATTCGATTTAACTTTTGCCCATTCTGGTGATTGTTGAAAATTACATCTCTCATGTTTTTCTAAAAATTCTTTATATTCATTTTGGCTTTTTTCATCTGTTACAAATCTCATTTATTTTGACCCCATTTCTTTATCGTTTTTATTATTCACTTTTTGCCTTAATTTTACACTAAATATATTAATTTTACAAGACTTTTT
The DNA here is from genome assembly GCA_045602065.1 of Clostridia bacterium. Classification (GTDB taxonomy): domain Bacteria; phylum Bacillota; class Clostridia; order TANB77; family CAG-508; genus CAG-269. The sequence goes on along the minus strand of JAZSAX010000036.1, from coordinate 94 downwards.
AGAAAAAAACAATTTGGGGACATGTTCGCCGTGCTAGCATCTGGGGACAGGTTCAATTTGCTAGCAGAACGAACCTGTCCCCAGATGCTAGCAC
>JAZSAX010000035.1:0-38059 GCA_045602065.1 Clostridia bacterium | reverse complement strand
CCTAAGACCGCTTGGCCTCCGACTTCATTTTTTCCGGTTGATGAAATTAAATTGAAAAATTGTAAAAACAATGCAATTAAACATCCAACAAATACAGAATTAGCCCAGTTTAACGTTATTAATAAGATAACAACAGTAATAGGTATCCAAATTAGTAAGCTAATAAAATATTTTTTTCTTAATAATTTTAATGCCAATATAATGTTGGGCTCTTTTTCATATTTTAAATTGCTATTACACATAGGTATTCCAACTCTTAAAACTGTCAATATAATACTAATAATACTACTTAAAATATAACCAACAATAAGACCAATTATATATTTGATAATCATTTACAATCACTCCTTATTTATTAATCTCCATTTTTCCCACATATTTACCTAATATTTTAATAGGTGTAGTTTTGTCATATACTTGAGTTTTAAAGCTTTCATCGTTTGATTGTGGTTCTAATATTATTAGTTCACCTTGTCTAGTAAATTTCTTTAAAGTAGCATCATATCCATTAACTAATACAACTGCAATTTCTCCACTTTCTACAGAGTCTTGTTTGTGGATAAGGGCAAAAGCACCATTTCTAACAATTTGGTTCATACTTTCGCCGTTCACTCTTAAAAAGAAGTGTTCTTCTGGATTAACTATTCCCATTAAATCGGGATCCAACATTAATCTTCCTTCAATACATTCTTCAGCCCAATTAGGTTGTCCTGCTGATATTTGTCCATAAACAGGGCACATATATATTCTTTTGTTTGAATTATCTATATCAGAAACATTATTTCTTGCATCAGTTTTACCTAGTAAATAATCAGTAGACACATTAAAATAATTAGCAAGTTTAATAATTGTTTCTGGTGTCATGTCTCTTTTTTCGGTTTCATAATTAGAAATAGTTTGTAAACTTACATTCAAATATTTAGCAACTTTTTCTAAACTTTCGTCTCTTTCGGTTCTTAAAAATCTTAATCTATTCATAGTTATCTTCCTTTACATAATATACTTTTATTATAATACAAATTGTTTAATTTGTAAACAAATTGTAAAATTTTTTTCTTAGAGTGTCAAGGGTTTTAAACAAAATGTAAAAAAAGTTTTAAAAAAGTGTTGACATTCAACGAATTGTTTAATATAATGAGTTCAACAAATTGTTGAGGAGGTGCAAAATGAGAAGTAAAACATTGCAAGATTTAAGAAAAGATAAAGAATTAACTCAAGGACAAACAGCCCAAATATTAGCAATAACAAAAGAATATTTATCAATGTTAGAAACAGGAGACAGAAATCCAAGTGACACTTTAAAAGAAAAGATGGCAAAACTTTATAATTGTAGTATAGCGGATATTTTTTTTGCTATCAATTCAACAAAACGTTTAAAAAATAGTAAAAAGGAGGCGAAATAAAATGCCAGCAACAAAATTACAACAAAGAGCAAGAACAAAGTACATAACAGTACAAGAATTTCAAAATCAATACAGTTTAAGCAAAGCACAAGCATACAAGATATTAGCAATGCCAGAATTTGAAGAAGTAAAAATTAAAATAGGACAAAAAGGAATAAGACTAGATTTAGATAGAACATTCGAGATAATGCAACAATTATTTTGTTAAAAGGAGGGGAAAACAAATGAAAAACATATTAAGAGGAATAGCATTTTGGACAATAGTAATTGGATTTATATTACTAATGACAACAATAGGACAAGCATTAGCAAATGTAGTGACAATGGAAATGATAATGACAGTAGTATACATAGCATTAGGGTATGGAATTACATACATATTAAAGTATTAGAAAGGAGATGAAAATTATGTGGGAAACAAAGAAAGAATTAAGAGCAGAATTAGAAAATGCAGAACAAAGAGCAGTAACACATTTTAGAAAACTAAATGAAATTGAAAGAACGATAAAACTTGAAGAAATTAAAAAGACACCAGCAGTTCATATCGTAGACAAAATAAAGAAGATATTAGTTTCAGACTGGCAATCAAACAACTAATACCTTATTAAACACTTATATAAATGCTTCTGTTGCTATTATAGCACAGAACTGAAAGGAAGTCAATTACAAATATTAAATACAGAAAACAACGGAAAGACATATACCAATATTGTATCAATAATGGCACTACCAAAAGGAATGGAAGTAAGCGAATTAGATAAAACGATTGTATTTGATACATACGATGAAACAACATGGAACAACTATACACAGATACCAAATTGGATGCAAGAAAGAATAAAACAATGTGAAAACTTAAGCGAAAATGGTTTAGATATATTTATAAAAGAGTATGAAGAAAGCCAACCACAAGAAACAAAACAAGAAAATGGAGAAATGGAAGTACCAGAAGATGATTTGCCATTTTAGGAGGATAGTATGTGGGAAGATATAGAAACAGCAATTAACGAGTTAAATAAAACATTATCAGAATATAAGAACATACAAAAGGATTATGCATTAAAAGAATACAAGTATAGAACTGCTTTAAGTAAAAAGCTAGTACAGTTAAGAGCAGAAGGACAAGCAGTAACACATTTGGCAGACATTGCAAGAGGTATGGAAGAAATAGCGAAATTAAGATTTGACAGAGATATAGCTGAAGGACTAGTAAAGAGTGCTGAAGAAGGAATAAACTTCTATAAACTGAAAATAAGAGAGATGGAGGCACAGCATTCAAGAGAGTGGGGTGCAACTAAGTTTCAATGATAGTAAAAGATTTAAGAAACTCATTCTATCCAGTACCAAAGAATAAAAGAATAGTAAATAAGAAATTATTAAAAGACAAAAAAGGAATATGTCAAATATGTCATACAAAAGGACAAACTGAAAAGCACCACAAAAAGACAAAAGGAAGTGGTGGAGATGATACAGAAGAAAACTTAATAGAAGTATGTAGAAAATGTCATCGTCTAATACACGATGGAAAAATAAAAATTTAGGAGGAATTAGAAATGAAATTAATAAGAGATGGAAAAAGAGAAAGTGGAATTTGCGGTGAAAAAGCTGATTTTACAGACAGTCTAGGAAATGCACTATATGTAGGAGATATAGTAGTTTTAGTTAGTAAAGAGCTTTGTAATGGATTTAAAATACAAAACGAAAATGTAGTAGTAAAAGACAGTGAAACAGGAAAATACGAGATTATGGGGCTTTATGGCACTGCAAAGAAAGGTTTTATTAACAATCCTGATTGGGCTATATATAGAGCTATACCATATTATGAAGTACCAAAAGGTTTTAGTATTGATAGGCATAAGTATTGCGACAATGAAATCAAAGAAATGACAATAGCTGAAATAGAAAAAGAATTAGGATATTCAATAAAAATAATAAAAAATTAGACAACAAGGGTAGACAACAAAAATCTACCCTTAATTTATACGAAAGGAGAGCCATAGATGGAAGGATGGGTCAAAATACATAGAAAAATATTAGATAATCCAGTTGTTTGTAAAGATAGCGAAACTTTTTCAATATGGTTATATCTGCTACTTAGTGCTACGCATCAAGAAATTCCTGCAGTATTTAAAGGAGAAAAAATAACATTAAAAAAAGGACAATTAATAACAGGGATATTATCAATATCTAAAAAATTAAAAATCAACAAAGATAAAGTGCAACGTACATTAAAGTGCTTTGAAATTGATAAACAAATTAATCAAGAAACAAGCAATAAAAATCGTTTAATTTCAATACTTAATTGGGAACAATACCAAAACAATGATAATGAAAATGATAAACAAATGATAAACAAATGCGAAACAACTGATAAACAACTGATAACAAACAAGAATGTAAAGAATGAAAATAATATATATATTACTTTATTTAATAAATATAAAGAGCAAATCGAAAAAGAAAATGCAGGAAGAAAGTTTTTAATAATTTCAGAATGTAAAAGAGATGAGGATTATTTAAAGTTATCAGAAGAAGAACAAGAAAAATTATTTTATGAGTTAATGAGTATAGAGAAAAAGATTAGATAGGAGTTGATACAAATGAATAGAATAACAGCTCAAACAAGACAATTAAGTTTTAATGATATACAAGCAAAAACAAAGATAAGATATGAGCAAATATTAGATAGATTAGACAAGCCTAAAACAGCAAAGGAGATAGCAGTAGAGCTGTATGAAATAGGCTTGATACCAAGTACAGAAAGGAATTACACTGCGCCAAGACTTTCAGAACTAGAATACAAAGGCTATGTAGAAGTAATAGGCAAAAAGAAATGTGAATGGAGCGGGAAAATGGTGGCAGTTTATAGGAGGAAATAATGGATGAAATAGAAGTTGGAGATTATGTAAGAACTAAAAAAGGGATAGCAAGAATAGTAGAAGATGGCAGATTTGTAGAAATAAGAGAAAATGGAAATAGAATGTATTATGTAGATACAAACGGAACTCCTTGTACATGGGAATTTTCCTGCTACATATGGAGTAAAGACATAGTAAAACATTCAAAAAACATAATAGACCTAATAGAAGTAGGCGATGTATTAAAAATAAACGATGAAAAATATGAAGTTATTTATGATGAGAGTTATGAAAAATTAGGAATATTAGTACCAAACAGAAAACAATTGGCAATAAGACATTCAGCTTTAGAATTTATTTTTAATCAGCATAAAGACATATCAATAGTAACTAAAGAACAATTTGCAAATATGCAATATAGAGTAAAGGACTAGCTTATGAAACAGATAGATAAACAATACCTATGTTACACCTGCTATGGCTGTGAAAGATTAGAATTAGAAGAATTTAATCGGAGTATACAGGTGTAAAAATTATATTAAAAAGGAGAGAGCGAAAGATGAAAGAAAACAATAAGACATTTCATTGTTTTTTTGAACAAAGCGGAACGTTTAAAAATGAATTTAAAAAACTAGGTTATACTGCAATTGATTATGACATACAAAACCAATTTAATGAAACCGACAATGTAATAGATTTGTTTTTTGAAATAGATAAAGCATTTATAAATCAACCAAGTATTTTTGATAACATAAGCAGTCAAGATACAATAATAGCATTTTTCCCTTGCGTTAGATTTGAAGACCAAATACAAATGGCTTTTAGAGGCACACAATTTCAAATGAAAAATTGGAGTGACGAACAAAAATTAAGCTATGATTTAGTATTACATGATGAATTATCAACCTTATATAGAAAAGTAACTCAATTAGCTATTATATGTATTAGAAAAGGAATAGCTCTTATAATAGAGAATCCATATTCGACAACGCATTATTTAGCAAAATATTGGGCAATTCCAGCTAAAGTAATTGATAAAGACAGAACACTAAGAGGAGATTTCTATAAAAAGCCCACGCAGTATTGGTTTATAAATTGTGAACCGAGCTATAATATGATTTTTGAAGCATATACCGTAAATGATAGCAAGACAATAGAAAATATAAGTAATAAGACTGAAAGAAGTATGATTGCTCCAGAATACGCAAATAGATTTATAAGAGAGTTTATTTTATAGGAGAAAAAAGATGAAGATATTAGCAATAGACCCACGGCAACATAGAAAGTGCATATTGTGTTATAGATAGCGAAACATATAAGCCAGTAGAATTTAGCAAAATAGCAAATGAAAGAATTGCTTTAGGAATGAGATTCGCAGAGTATGATTTGCTAGTAATTGAAATGATAGCAAGCTATGGTATGCCAGTGGGGAAAGAAGTATTTGATACTTGTGTATGGATTGGACAATTCAAAGAAATAGCAACAATGAAAAACAAGAAGGTTGAGTACATATACCGTAAAGAAGAAAAAATGAATCTATGTAATTCTATGAAAGCAAAGGATAGCAATATAAGACAAGCCTTAATAGATAGATTCGGAGTAGTAGGAACAAAGAAAAATCCTGGTTGGTTTTATGGGTTCAAAAAAGACATATGGCAGGCTTATGCTGTAGGAATTACATATTTGGATAAGGAGAAAAATGAAAGAATATGGAATATATGATGTAAAAGAGAATGAACAGTGTGTATATCTAGGGAACATATTTGAAATTGCAAACTACTTAGATTGTAGCGAAAGTAGTTTAAGAAGTTATCTTACAAGAAAGAAAAATGGAAAACAAGATTTATTTCAACGTAAATATGAACTAATAGAGATACATGAAGAAGATAATGAAATTGATGAGTTCGTAAGAATAGTAAATAAATAGAGGAAGTGAAAACAAATGAATAATAACGAAAGATGTTCAAACTGTGCTAAGTATCCTTTTTGCAATAAATGTGAAGGACCATTAGCATGGTGTGAGAATTGGAAGAAAAGAAAGATAGGAGAAACAGAATGGAAGAATTAGAATTGAAAGCAGATGGTTATGCAAAAATAGAAATGAAACGTGGAAAATCATTTATAAAAATAGGAAATTCAAATTTAGGTGGAATAGATATAAAAATAGAAGTTTCAACAAGATTTAATTGGTTACAAAAGAAACTATGGAAATACTTATTAAACATAGAAATTGAAGATATAAAGGAGGATTAAATGGAAGAAAATGAAATAAGCATACAATCAAATATAATAGCGACAATAACTGAACAGTCATTAAAATTTAGATTAGAAGTTGAAAGTAGAATGTTAGATGAATGGGGAATTGAAAGAAAAGAAATAGAAGAGGCTATTAAAAAATATAGCAATTTAATAAGGAAAATAAAAGACAAAATAAAGGAAATAAACGAAGAAAAGATGGGTTACAGTGAAGATGAATGGTATTTAGAATCAGAAACAAAGGCATATGCAATAGAAAAATTACAAGAACTACTAGAAAGTGAGGGCTAAATGGAAGAACAAATAAAAACACCAAAAGAAGAGAAAGAATTGTATAAACATCTATATGAAGAGCTAAGAAAACAATGGAACAGAGTGACAAATGAGCTGTTAGGGAAAGACTATTACAATTATGGTTGTGACCATTATTCTTGTGATGAAATTACAGCAGATGAGCTTATTTATAAATATAAGAAAAGGTGGTGGCAATTTTGGAAGAAGATATAAAGATATTAGAAGAATTAAAAGAAGCATGTATTTTTAATCTTTCAGGATTTCTAGGTATGACAAGAGAAAAACAAAAAAGGACAGCGTATGCAATAGAAAACCTAATAAAAGGATATAGAGAGCTAGAAGAAAACCTAAAAATAGCAACAGCAATGCTAACAAAAGGAACATATCCTGAAAAGAATAAGGGCGATAATGATTTTAGTAAACAATTTATCCCAAAATCAAAAATAAAAGAGAAGATGAAGAAATATGAGTGGGCTATAGAAAGTTATGATAGCGATATTGCTGATTATAAACAAAGTCAAGACGTAGGAAGTTGGCACGCTTTACAAGAACTTATGGAGGATAAATAAAATGGACTTATTAAAAATAATAAACCATTATCGGAGAAAAACATCAAATTAGGAAACTAGCAGAGGAACAATTTGAACTAATAGAAGCATTAATAGAAAAAGACAAAGAACATATAAAAGAAGAAATAGCAGACAACATACATATAATATGGCAATTTATAGCTTTCTATGGAATAAGTGTAACAGAAATATCAGAAGAAATTGAAAGAAAAAATGCAAGGACATTAAGAAGAATGGAGGTAAAAGATGACTGACAAAGCATTAATAGAAAATTTAAAAATAGAAAAGAAAAAATGGGAAAATAAAGTATATGGTGTAGGAGAAACAAGAATAGACATGATGATTGAAGATACAATAAAAGTATTACAAAATAAACAAGCAGAGCTAGAAAAGAAAGACAAGATAATAGATTTAATGGCAAATGAAATTGAAGCGTTTGATGGTAGTTCGTATTGTAGAAAGAAATTAGATGATATTGATTGTAGTTATAAAAATTGTTTAGATTGCATAAAGAAATATTTTAAAAAGAAAGTAGTGGTAAAAGATGAGTAAAGCAGATGAGATGTTTGAAATAATGGCATATGAAAAGATAGACAATCCTAAATTAAAACATATAGTTTATCGCAGTGATTGTGGAAACAATACAGTAGAAAATATATGTTTTCACAAAACATTTCACAAAATAGAAATATATTTTTATAGTAAAGAAGATACTTGTGAAATGACAAAACCTATATCAATGCAAGAACTACAAGCAATAAACGAAAAGTGTAAGGAGCTACGGATGGATTTAAAGAAAGAATGGAAAGAAATTAAAGGATATGAAGGTAAATATATTATTTCTAATTATGGGGAAATTATTTCATTACCAAGATATAAACAAAATAATAGTAAGTTACAATATGTAGAGCCAAAAGAAATAAAAAGATATGCAAATACTAAAAACGGTTATGTTTATGTTCAATTATGGAATAATTCAAGTTACAAAAATATAAGACTTCATAAATTAGTTGCACAAGCATTTATACCTAACCCAGAAAATAAACCACAAATAAATCATATAGATGGAAATAAACAGAATAATAGAATTGATAATTTGGAATGGTGTACCTGTAAAGAAAATATAAATCATGCTTGGGCAATAGGTCTAATAAATAGAAAGAGGTGTTATAAAAGTGAAAACATTTAAAGGCTATGAGCTTATAAAAGAAATAGCAGAAGGAAATATAAAAGAACGGAACAAGATTTAAAAATAAAAGTTTTAAACATGAAATAATATATATGCAAGGATTATTATGTATAGACAATCATTATCACTCAGAAATATGTGTAATGTGCTATCTAACTGAAGATTTTGAACTAATAGAAGAACAAACAATAGATATAGACAGTATAGAAGAATTAGAAACAGAATATACAATGGATGGTGCTGAAATAGACATTATAAAATATATTAACGAAAAAGTAGTACCAATTTTAAAACACCTTAACAAAGAAATACAAAGTATAAAAGGGGAATAATATATGGAGATACCAAAGATTATAAGTAAAAACGGACATGAATACATATTAGTAAAGAAATGTAATGACAAAGTATATTTATATAAAGATATGATATATGGATATACAACATGTTTTGATTTATATGATTTAGGATTAATAAAACCAGTAACAGTAAGGCCAAGATTAAGAAAAAATATGAATATGAAACTATAGGAGGTACAGATGATAGATAAATCTATATTAAATCAAATAAATTCTATAAATAACGAATTAAATGACTTAAGTAGCAGATTAAAAAAGATAGAAAGTAAACCTCAGAAAATTGTTAGTGATAGTGTAAAAGGGAGTAGTAAATATTTCCCATATACACAACACAATTGCACAATAGAAGGATTGGAATATCCTAAAAATCGACATACAAGAAACAAATATAAAAAGCTAATAAAGAATAAGGAATATAAATTAGAAAAGCTAAAAAACGAACTTGAATACAATTTAAACTATGTAGAAGATAGTGAAATAAGACGAATAATAAGATATAGATATGAGGATGATATGAACTGGATACAAATAATGCATAGAATGGATTATAATTCTGAAGATACTGCTAGAAAAAAACTAGAAAGATTTTTGGAAAAATATTAAAATGTCCGTTTTGTCCGGTTGAAACGTGATAAAATGTTAGTAGGTAATAAAGTAGCTGTTCAGAAATGGACATGCCCAGAGCTACAAAGTATTTAAAAAATACTGTATTGTTTATATCGTGTGGTAAGAGTTGATGAAAGTCAGCTCTTTTATTTTATATGTAGTGGCGGAATAGGTAGACGCTTTATGGCAGAAATGTCGGTTGAGTTTTGATAGTTTGAACCAGGGAAACTATCTCCTTTTCTAGGGACTGTCCCGTTGTAGATTAAGAGTCTCTCTCATGTTAGGTGCAAATCCTAACCTACATATAATTTAGGTATTACCAGTTAAGTGCTAGGATTAACTGTTAATATATATAGGTGTATTGGGAATCACACCTCCTTTCATATGTAAATATAAATTGTTGCAAGTACCAGAGAACTTTCCTAGCGAGTTCAATTATATTGCAGTTTTAGAGAACCGGCATCTCATCAGTCTCATAAGCTGAAGATAGTGAGTTCAACTCTCACAACTGCAACCAATTAACAAGAAATAGGGTAGCTCCCGATAAGCACAGAACTCCACTGTGCTTTTTTTGTTGTAAAAATAGGAGAAAATAATGGGAGGTTATTTTATGGAAGAAATATGGAAAGATGTAAGAGGATATGAAGGTATATATCAAGTAAGTAATTTAGGGAATGTAAAAACATTAAAAAGAAACATGTTATTAAAAGTTAACAATACCAGTAAGTACGACTATGTTAAGCTTTATAAAAATGGAAAAGGAAAAGTAAAAAAGATACATAGATTAGTTGCTGAAAACTTCATAGAAAATCCGAATAAATTAGAATGTGTAAACCATAAAGATGAAAATAAAAAGAATAATAATGTTAATAATCTTGAATGGTGCACTAAAAAATACAATTGTAATTATGGAACAATAAAAGAAAGAATGAGTAAAAGTTTAAGTAAATACAAAATAGCGCAAAAAGATAAAAATGGAAATATTATAAAAATATGGCAAAGCGTGTGGGATATAGAACATAATACCTCGTACAAAAAAGGTAATATAAGATGCTGTTGCCAAAACAAACATAATTATGCTTATGGTTATAAGTGGGAATATATTCCTATCAATTTATAATATTAACGAGAATAGGAGGAAATCCTTATGAACACAATAGAAGAAATAATAAAAAATAAGAAAAGAAAAACAATAACTGAAGAGACAATATACGATACATACAAGAGAGTATTATGCAAAGAATGTAAGAACAGAAACAACGATAGAGATTTGTGTAAGATAACAGTAACTTTAGACCAAAGAGCTAAATGTTATAGTTATGAAAAATGTATGCAGAACAAATGCAAAACATGTAAAGATAATCTAAGATGTAATATGTAATATTGCAGGAAAAGTACTAAGTATGATTTATGAAGGAAATTGCTAATGAAACAAAGACGAAAAAGAAGGAAGAATTATAATTGGGAAGCGGAAATAGCAAAAGGGAATACAGACAAATTTTATCATTCCACAGATTTTGATATAGCAAGAGAAAAAGTACTTGCTAGGGACAAACGGAAAATGCCAATTTTTTTTAGGAAAATGGAATGACGGAAAACATTTCCCTAGTAAAATAAAAATAACAGATGCCAACACAGTACATCATATAATACCAATAAAAGAAAGGCCAGACTTAGCATTAGATATAAATAATATGATAAGTCTAAGCTTTGAAGCACATGAAATAATAGAAGAAAGACACAGATGGACGTGGAAGAAGAAAAAGAAACCTATAGCAGAGGAGAAATGGTAATGAAATTAGAACATTTATTACAAGGATATAAATTGAATAATATAGAAGCGGAAATAAAAGATATGAGTGATGAAAATGAAAAAGCAGGAACAATTACATTTGCAAATGGAATATCGGCAGCATATCTGCTAGATGACGAAGACATAATAGTTTCGATGAAAATGTTTTTTAATTGTTTAAACAGAGATAATATAAAGTTAGATAATCAACTAAGTCATACGATAAGAGTATTAAATGTTATGCAAAATACAATTATGTTATTAAGTAATGTACCACAGAAAGAATGTAATATGATATTAGAGTGTTTAGGATTATTTGATAGTACATTTACAGAAGGAAAGCAAATAAAACATTTAGACCATACTTATAAGATAGAAGTGATAGAAGGGTTATTGTGTTTGAATGTAAATGAAGTAGAATTAACAAAAGAGTAGACCCCCGGTCAAAATCTCAAGGCAAAACGAGCTTAATGGGAGCGGCTGTGGGGTCAAGACTGTTCAAAAATTTTAATTTTTCTCACGTGAAAGGGGGTATATGATGCCAACAAAGAAAAAAACAACCAAAAGCAAGAAAGAAAAGGAATTAGAAGAAAAAATAAAAATATTAGAATCTAATATAAATAATCTCGAAAAAGCTAATAACAAAATAAAAAAAGAAGAAGCAAATAGACAAGAAAGAAAAAATAAAGCTGAAGAAAAAATAAATATCATTAGAGAAGATTTAAAAAATCAATTAATTTCACAAAATAAATTTGGAGAACACTTTAATGATATGATAGAAAATTATTTGTTCTATGTTAGATTAAAGGAAGATTTGCAATATGATATAGATTCTAAAGGGATAAGGTATGAAGCAAAAACAGGAAATGGATACAAGACGGATAAACCTAATGAAAGTGTAAAAAATTTAATAAATGTAACTACAGAGATGCGAAAGATACTCCAAGATTTAGATTTAAAAGAACCAGAAGAAATTCCTCCTGAAGAAGGTGAGGGAGATGATTTGTTGTAATGAAATAGATGAATACATAAAATTTATTGAAGAAAATCCATATGAAGTTGATGAAGAAATAAAGTTATTAATAAAAAATATTGTAAAACCGACATTATCGAGAGATGATGTCTTTTTTGACGTAGAAACTTTTCACAAAGCAATGAAATATTGTGAAAGATGGTATTATAAATTGTTTCCGTACCAAAAGTTTGCTTATGCTCTATTTTTTATGTACGACAAAAATAATCCAGATATAGTTATTTTTCCAGATATATTAATAGTGATGGCCAGAGGAAATGGAAAAGATGGAATGATAATGCCATTAGCAAATTTTTTGCAAACACATTATTACGGGGTAAAGAATTATCATATAGACATTGTTGCAACATCAGAAGAACAAGCATTAAATTCTTTCAATGTGGTTTATAACATGTTAGAAGCTAATAAAAATGTAATGAAAAAATATTTTTATTGGAATAAAACAGAAGTAATAAATAAAATAACACATTCAATATTAAGATACAATACGGCCAATGCTAAAACAAAAGATGGTAAGCAGACAGGAATGATAATATTTAACGAATATCATGCTTATGAGGATTATAAACAAATAAATGTATATAGTTCAGGACTTGGGAAAATAAAACATGCAAGAACAGTGACTATAACAACAAATGGAACAGTAAGAGATGGTCCACTAGATGAAAAATTAGCTATGTCTAAATTGGTACTAAATGGAGAAGAAAATTTATTAGGATTGTTACCTATAATTTACAAAGTAAATGATTTAGATAGTGTAGATGTTCCAATGAAAAAGTTTCTTGAAACAGGAAACAAAGAAGATATAGATATAACAATATGGTGCCAAGCGAATCCAAGTTTAAGATATATGCCAATATTAAAAAACGAACTTATAAGAGACTATATAAAAATGCAGAAACAAAAATCTTATAGAGTTGAATTTTATGCTAAAAGAATGAACTTGCCACAACAAGATGAAGAACAAGTAGTAACTGATTGGCAAAATATATTAAGAGCATCGTATGAAGATGTAGAAAAAGAAATTCCAAGAAAAACAGGAGATATTACAGCAAGATTAGCCATAGTTGGAATAGACTTTGCATCATTAAACGACTTTGCAAGTGCAGGTTTTTTGTTCAAGAGAGAGGGCGAATACATATGGAGGCAAAGAACATGGATTTGTGCAAAAAGCAAATTTTTTAGCGATATAAAATTTCCATTTGACAACATAGGACAAGATGGATTTCAAGATTTTGAAATTGTGAATAAAGATTCAATTGATGCTAGAGATATGATTTTATGGATTTTATCAGAAATGGCAAAATACAATGTGAAAAAAATTGTACTTGATACATATAGATATAAATTACTCGAACAAATTTTTAAAGAATTAGGATTAACAGTAGAAAGCAAAGAAACACCATATGGATTAGTAAGGATGATAAGATATCCTGCAAGTATAGCAGCAATAGTTGCACCAAGAATAGAAGTTGCATTTGCAGAAGGCAAAATAAATATTGGCAATAGTGCAATTATGAGATGGGCAATAAATAATACATCTGTAAAAGATGGCAAAGATGGAAATAAAAAATATGAAAAAATTGAACCAAAATTAAGAAAAAATGACCCCTTCATGGCTTTTGTAGCAGCAATGAGTGTACAAGAGTTACTTGATGAAGAGGTTATTTATGTTTAGGAGGTGGAAATGTGATATTAGATAAGATTTTCAAAAATGAAAAAGGCGAATATATTAATATTTTTGATATGATACTTGGAAATGAAAATTCAAAAGATTATATATATACATTGGCGGAAGCAAAAGCTATTAACTTAATAGCAAAAACAATTGCAAAAACAGAAATTCAAATATATGCATTAAAGAATGGAAAGATCCAAGAAACAGTAGACGACTTATATTGGAATCTAAACTTACAACCTAACTATAATGAAAACGGAACAATGTTCTTATACAAATTAGCAACAAAACTTTTAACTGATAAAAAGGCATTAATATTAATAAATAAGTTTAAAAATTCTCAACTATTATATGTTGCAGACTCTTTTGATGTATCTAACGATATTTTAAAAGGAAAAACATTTTCTAATATTCATTTAAAAGATGATGAAGAAAATATAATACCAGTTAGAGGAAGTTACAATCAAAACAATGCAATTTATTATTCTATTGCGAACTCGAACTTATCTAGAGCGAAAACAAGTTTTAAGACAAATACTTCAAAACTGCTAGGAACTATTGCTAAAAGTTTCATACAAGCTAATACGCCGAAATGGAGATTAAAGGTGCCAGGCGGACAACCTACTATGTTAGATATTGAAACTAAAAAGCAAATAAGCTATGAAGAATACAAGAAAAAAATTACTGAGGGTGTATTTAGTGAAGAAGAAGCGATAGTTATGCTGGCGGAAATTTTCGATTTGATTAATCTAAATAAAGACTCAAATAAAAATCTCGAAGATTACAAAAATATGATTAAGCAAATTGGAGATGAAGTGGCTAGTGATTATAATATTCCTTTAGATATATATTACGGAAATAAAACAGAAAAATCTACTAGTAATGATGATTTTATAACTTTTGCAGTAGACCCATATTATGAATTATTGGAAGATGGTTTTAATATTGGTTTAGTAGGAAAAAAAGACTTTATAAAAGGCGAAAAAATATTATTTAATAGATTTTCTATATTTCATAGAGATATTATCGAATCTGCAAATGGAATTGATAAATTAACATCAGATGGATTTAGCAGAAATGAAATAAATAAGTTTTTAAAATTGCCAAGAATAGATGAAGACTGGGCAGATGTACACCACATCACTAAAAACTATGCTGATGCGAAAGGAGGTGCAGATGTAAATGGAAAATAATTTTTTGAATTTTAAAAGAGTAAATGAATCAGAAACAGAACTTTATATTTATGGAAATATAGAGAAAAAAGATTGGATAGATGAATGGTTCGGCACAGGAGAAGATAAGACTGATGCATATTCATTAAAAGATGCACTTGCACATGTTGATACACCAAATCTTACAGTAAGAATTAATTCTTATGGTGGCTCTGTTTCAGAAGGGCTTGCTATTTATAGTCTATTATCTGAATTTAAAGGACATTTAAAAACAATCGTAGATGGATTCGCTTGTAGTGCTGCATCTATTATTTTTATGGCTGGACAAGAAAGAGTTGTACCAGAAAATGGATTATTAATGATACATAATGCTTGGAGTTATGCAGAAGGTGATGCAAATGTCATGAAAAAGATGGCAGAGGACTTAGAAAAAATAACACAACCTTCTTTAAATATATATGTTAATAAAACAGGTTTATCTCAAGAAGTTGTAAAAGAGATGATGGATAGAGAAGAATGGATAACATCACAAGAAGCATTTGAAATGGGATTTTCAACTACTCAAATTAGAAAAAAGGAAGCTATGCAAGCATTAGAAGCAGACTTTGTTTATAATTTAGTTATGAAAAATAAAGAACTACAAAATAAAATAGAAGAAAAAGCAAAAGAAATTGCTGAAAAAATGGCGAAACAAGATATTAATGGTTCGTCTATTGAAGAAACAATAGGACTTGTAAAAAGTCTAAAACAAGATTCGATTAAGGAAGATGCATGGGCATCTTTTTTTAATACAAAAAATAAGAAAAAGGAAGGTAAAAAATATGAAAATTAATGAAAACACAATGAAAAGAGCACAAGAAGAAGCTTTAGAAATTCTTCAAAATTCAGAGGACAAGGCAGAAGCTGTTTTACAAGCTATAACAAAAATGAATGAAGCAGAACATGCAAATTTAATAGCAGAAATAACAATGGAAGCTGCAAGAGCAGAATCAGATGCTGAATATTCAAAAAAATTAGGATTAAGAACACTAAACAAAGAAGAAAAGAACTTCTATGAATTATTAAAAGATGCAAAACAAGCAATTACAGCAGACCAAATTGATATTATTCCAACATCTATCATAGATAGAACATTAGATGACGTAAAAAAAGAATCAGGAATTTTATCTTTAATAGATTTCACACCATCAGACGTAAAAAAATGGATTGTTGCTGAAAAAACAGGAACATATGCATGGGGACCATTAACAGGGGCTATAACAGAAGAATTAAGTGCTGAAATTAAATCACTAAATATCGAATTAAGCAAATTAAGTGTTGCTTTAGTGTTGCCAAAAGCAATAAGAGATTTAGCATTACCATTTGTAGATAAATATTTTACAGCAATATTAAATGAAACATTAACAGATGGAGCAGAATATGCATTTCTAGATGGAACAGGAAAAGATATGCCAATAGGTATATATAAACAAATAGATAGTGTAAATGAAGATGGAACACACAAAGACAAAACACTAAATACAGTTACAGCATTTACACCAAAAGCATTAGCGCCTGTAAAGAAACATCTATCTAAAAATGGTCTAAGAACATTTGGCGAAATAGCATTAATATGTAATCCAGCTGATGAAGCTGATTATGTTGCTCCAGCTATATATGATGCAGAAGGAAGATTAATATCTTCTTACAAAAACATAAAAGTTATGCAATCAGCAAACAACGCACAAGGAAAAGCTATATTTGTTTTACCTAAAAAATATGTAATGGGATTTAGCGGATTTAAAGTAAATGAATATAAAGAAACAAAAGCTTTAGATGATGCTGATTTAATAATTGCAAAAGCATATGGAAATGGTAGAGCTATAGATGATTATTGTGCATTCCCAATAGATGTAACTAAATTAGAGGAATATATTCCAACAGTAAAGACTGTAGAAGTAGTACAAGGAGCTTAGAAATAAGCTCCTAATTAATTTTAGGAGGGGAAAAATGAAAGAAAAATATGTAGTAATTAACAACTTTAAAGATTTAGAAGATAACAATCATCTATATTTAAAAGGTGATATATATCCTCGTGAAGGATTAGAACCAACAAATAAAAGGATAAAAGAATTGTCTACAGAAAAAAATAAAACAGGTAAAAAATTGATTCAAAAAGTAGAAGATACAGAAGAAACAGAAGTTGAAGAATAGAGGTGTATTAAATGAACGATACACAAATAGAAGAGGTTTTGCGAGAAATTAGAAATGAACAACATCCGTTAGAAGATGATGAAACTCTTATAGGTTATATAAAAGATGGAGAATATGACATAAATGAAAATTCAGGAGAGAAAATTGAGTATGAAATTGATTTAAAAGCAAAAAGTTTATTAAAAAATTATGTTTTATATGCTAGATATAAAAGACTAGCAGAATTTAAACAGTTATATGCGGGAGAATATGCTAACTTACAAGCAAAATATTACAAGCCTGCCAGTGTATAATGATGGTTTTTTTAAACTTTTTGAAATAAAACAAACACAGGACAAATTTGCAATAGAATATTTACATGATATTAGAAAGCCTGATATTTGGTTTGAAGAATTATCAATCTCAGATAGATTAAGATTTGATGCTGAAGAAAGAAAAAAGAAAATAACCTATAAATTAAGAATACCACAAATGAAAGAAATAAATTCATTATGTGTAGTAAAGATTAGTGATAAATATCACAAAGTTTTTAATGCTTATCATTTTACAAATAAAGATGGATTTAAGCAAACTGATTTAACATTGGAAGAATATCCAAGAGTAAAATTGGAGGGAGATTTATGACAAAACAAGAATTTATAGATTTATTAGATAAATTAGAAGTTCCAGTGAGTGAATCTGCCCCAAAAGATGATGATATGGAAGCGGAAATAAGAATACATTATTGGGACTATAATTGGGAAGACAATGTGGCAAGTGGACAAGATTATAATACTATTGTTACATATCAGGTATCTGTAGTAGCAGATAAACCAAGACATTCTAAATTATTAAAACTAAAAAAGATACTAAATGATATAGGATATCACCCTTCTATTCAACATGAATATTTGCCAGATAATAGAAGAGTTCATTCATTTTTTTCTTTAGAAGTCTTGGAGAACATTGGAGTAGAAGAGAATGAGTAATGAAACATATGGTTATTCTGGATTTGAAATTTTATCAGAAATATTAGAAAAATATGCAGATAAAGCAGATAATGTTATAGATGTTTTAGAAGTTGGCGCAAAAGAATTTGTAAATGATTTGCTTAAATTACCTAAACCAATTTCAAAAATAAGAAAAGCAGGCTATACACATTTGATTAATAGTTTTGCTTATAGAAAAAAGAAAGATGAAATTGAAGCTGGTTGGGGTAAATATTATGGTCCTATGGTAGAACATGGAACCGAAAAAATGGATGCAAATCCGCACGTTTACCCTTTGTGGGATAAAAATAAAGAAAAATATTATAAAACAATGCTTACTAAACTAGGTTTACAAACTTGGTAATAGTAAGCATTTTGTAATTAGAAAGAGAGGAAAAAATGAAAACTAAAAAGCCTATGTTAAAAGAAACGGTTGGTGCATTATATTTAGCATTTAATACACCAAATGAAGCGGGAGAATTTGATATAGCAACTTATGAAGAAACAAATAAAAGCGAAGTTGTAAAAAGTATTAGTACAACAGAAAATGCAGAGAGTACTACTGTAAGAGCTAGTGGTCAAGATTATGTAACTGTTTCACAAAATTCTAGTATTGACCATGCAGTAGAAGTTATTGCATTTGATCCAGAAGATGTTGCAAAAATGAGAGCTGATAAAATAGGAAAATACCTAGTAAAGAGTGGTTCAACAGGAGAAAGACCATTCTTTGCATTTGGGAAAGTAGTAAAGAAAACAGGAAATGCAGTTGAATATGTATGGTATCCAAAATGCCAATTAGTAGAAAATACTGATGATATAGCAACATCAGAAGAAAGTTTTAGTGAGCAAAATGATACATTAACAATAAGAGCATATGCTTATGATGCAGAAGGAAATAAATCAGTAAGAGTTAACAGCGAAATGAGTAATTTCCCTGAAGGATTAACTGAAGAAATGTTTTTCACAAAACCATTAACAACTGATGAGGAAATAGAGGCATTAATAACACCAGGAACTTAAAAAATAAGGCTCTAGAATGATTTTAGAGCCTTTGAAAAATTTTATTAATATAATTAGATAGGAGAAAAAACATGAAAACTTTAGAAGTTCAATTAAAAAATGGAGAAAATATAATTTTAGAAGTGACACCACTTTTATTAGAATATATAGAAGATTATGAAGGTGGAATAGAGCAATTAAAGAAAGATGCACAAGGTCAAAAAGACAAAAACGGATATACAAAAACAATGTATGCAACAAATCAATTATTGTATGCAATAATTGCATCTAACTATAATACACCACTAACATATAGACAAGCGGTGCGACTTGTGAAGTTAGAAGATATAGAACAGATTATAAACTTTGTCATCGAAAATATACCATCAGAAAAACGAAATGATAATTCTGAAGAATACAGGCATACTTACAGAAACTAATAAAAAATTCACAGTTATCGACAAAATTCGACAAAAAAACATAACTAAAAGTGTTATACTCTTTTTATATACTATTGTAAAAGGAGGAAATTTTAATGAAAGATTTAACAAAAAAATGGTGGTTTTGGGTAATTTTATTAGTTGTAGTAACTATCGTAATCTTTTTACTGATAGTTTTAGTTGGTTTTAACATGATTAACCCAGACAAAAATTTAACAAAATTAGCAAAAGAATTGCAAGAATACGATAATAGTATTACAGTTTATCAATCAGCTGGTAAAAATAACATTATAGTTGATTGTTATACTAAAAATAAAAATGAGGCTCCAGAAAAATCTAAAGGTATAGGAGAAATTATTGGAAAGTATTTAGATTATTTAACTGTATATGATAAAATAGAATTTTATTTTTACGCAGAAGAAGGAGAAAAAACAACATTTTCATTTGATATAAAAACACAACAAATGCAAAAAGAAGGTGAAGAAACATGGATTTTATATAATTCAATAGCTTATAATGAAAGTCAAAGTGAATTAGCAGAATTACAAATTAAAAAAGATGAGTTAAGTTCAGAAATATCATCATTAGAAGATAAAAAACAAACATTAAATTCAGAAATAGAACATTTAAATGGAGAAGTTATAAAATTAAAAGGTGAACCTAGAACATATCCAGCTGGACATTTAACAGCAGGAACAGATATACCAACAGGAAAATATAAAATTTATGGTGGAAGTAGTAATTTTGTAGTTTATTCATCTTACGGAGACTTAGAGGTTAATATTGTCTTAGGTGGGAATTACGGAATAGATGAATATATTTACACATTTAAAACAGGAGATAAAATAGAAGCAAGGTCATCATTTAAATTAGTAGCAGTAGAATAAAATAAATACATATAAAAAGCATCAGGTTAAGTTCTGATGCTTTAATTATGCCTAAAAAGAGGTGAAGAAAAATGGCAAATGATTTAAAAAGAGTAGGACTTGTGTTTACACAGGAAGGTGCAGTAGATTTCAAGAAGAGTTTACAAGAAATTAATCTTGAAATGAACAAGAATTATAATCAATTCAAATTAACACAAGCACAATGGGATAGTTCTACTAAAAGTACAGAAAAATTAAAAGCTCAACAAGAATATTTAACAAATGCATATCAAATACAAGAAGACAAAGTAAAAACATTAAGAATGCAAGTAAGTGACTTAGAAAATGCAGAAGAGAAAAACATAATAGCGATAAAGAAAAAGAGAGAAGAGCTATTAAAAGCAGAAGTAAAATTGGCAGATTATAAAAATAAGATAAAAGATGTAGAAAATCAATTAAATAATACAGGTGAGAAAATAGAACAGTTTGGTAGTAAAGTTGAAAAAGTTGGGAATAAAATAGAAGGAGCAGGCAAGAAATTGTCTGCTTTTTCTGTTGCGACAGGAACTGCTTTAATAGCAAGCGCTAAAAGTGCAATAGATTTTGAAGATGCATTTACAGGAGTTGAAAAAACAGTAGATGGAACAGCAGAACAGATGGCAGAATTAAAACAAGGTATACGAGATATGTCAAAAGAGATTCCATCTAGTACAACTGAAATTGCTGGAGTTGCCGAAGCGGCAGGACAATTAGGAATAGCAACAGAAGATATATTATCTTTTACGAGAGTAATGATAGATTTAGGAAATTCAACAAATTTAACTGCCGAAGAAGCAGCAAGTTCATTAGCAAAGTTTGCTAATATAACTAATATGTCTGCAAAAGATTATAATAAACTTGGTTCGACAATAGTTGCATTAGGAAATAATTTTGCAACGACAGAAGCTGACATAGTAGCTATGGCCACTCGTTTAGCAGCAACAGGTGAATTGGCGGGATTAAGTCAATCACAAATTTTAGCAATGGCGACTGCAATGTCGTCTGTAGGAATTGAAGCAGAGGCTGGTGGTTCTGCCATGTCTAAATTGCTAAAACAAATACAAGTGGCAGTGGAAACGGGTTCAAAAGATTTAAAAGATTTTGCTAAAATAGCGGGAATGAGAACAAAAGACTTCAGAAAAGCATTTGAAGAGGACGCAGTTGGTGCTTTAAGTTCATTTATTGCTGGACTTAATGATACCGAAAGAAATGGAAAATCTGCTATATCAATTTTAGAGGATATGGGATTAACAGAGGTAAGACTATCTAATACTATTTTATCTTTAGCAAATGCAAGTGGAGTGATGAATGATGCTGTTAAATTAGGGAGTGAAGCATGGGAAGATAATACAGCATTAACAAATGAGGCCAATAAAAGATATGCAACTTTAAAAAGCAAAATACAAATGGCATGGAATAAGATTAAAGACTTTGCAGTAACAATTGGAGATAAATTAACACCAACATTATCAAAAGCAATAGATAAAATAGAAGATTTAACAGAATGGGTTGAGAATCTAACTGATGAACAGATTGATTGGATTGTAAAAATAGCAGGGGTTGTAACTGCAATGGGGGTGTTAATAACTACACTTGGTAAAATTACATCAGGTATAGGAACAACAATTAATACATTTGGAAAATTTATTACTATCTTAGAAGTTGCAAGTGGAACAGCAACCTCGACATCTACATCTATAAATTTGATAGCGAGTGTAATTAAAAGCATAGTAACACCAACCGGAATGGCTTGTACTCTTATTGGAGCTGGAATAGCAGGAATAGCTATATCTGCGCAAAATACGACGAAGGCCACTAAAGAAGCATTTGATACTATGGGAAATTCTGCGAGTGATTTTGTGACAGGGATTGATACAGCTAAATCACATTTACAAGATTTTAATAGTACATTATTTGCTAGTAGTGAAGAACAACAAGAATTACAAGCGAATATGGATGAAATACAACAAAAAATAACAGAAATATGTAAAACGGCAACAGATGAAAGAAGAGGGTATACAGAAGAAGAAATAACACAATTAGATGAATATTTTACAAAATTAAGAGAATTAAGTCAAAGAGAAATAGAAATACAACAATCAATAGCTGATGCAATAACACAACAAGCGGTTACAAATGCCGAAACATTTTCTGGTACATTAGAGGAGTATAAAACCCAATCACAAGAATGGCTAAATACAGCAATACAACAGAAAAACAAAACACTGGAATTGATAAACAATCAATCTATAGAAGAAGTTGCTTTATTAAACCAAAGATATGGCGATGAAGCTAATATGCAAAATGAAGCTTATGCTAATGAATATAATAAAATAATGGAACAGAAACAATTAAAAATAGATGCTGCCAATGCTGAAATTGCAGAAATTTCACAATCCTATACGGATGGATATTTGCAAAGAGCAAACCAAGAAGAGAGTTGGTATACAAAGTTACAAGAATATAACAAAAAGATAGAGGAAGAGAATACAAGACATGAAGGAACAATTGAAAGTATAAATGAAAATGGAATTTTAACACAGTACAATAAAAATATAAGTAAAGAAAACGAAAACTATAGACATCAAGAAGAAACTAAAAAAATCTGGAACAAAATGTATAAAGATATGGATGAGAGTCAAAAAGAGCAACTGGGTATCTGGTTGGCAAATGTTTCTCAAACTGAACTATATGGTGGAGAAATAAGTGAGGAGACGCAAAAGATGGTTGATACTATTATGGATAGTTACGATAGTATGCCTAATAAAACTAAAGAAGCTATGAAAAATGCAATGAACCCTATGCTAACAGAGATGCAGAACTCAGAACCAAGTCTATTTGCAAAAGCTTCAGGGATTGCAAATGGGATATTAACAAGGTTAAAGAAGGCATTTGATATACATTCACCTTCAAGAAAAACAAAAGAAATATTTAAAAATGTTATGAAGCGGAATGGAAAAAGGAATTGAATCAGAAGAAAATAATTTATACAAACAAACGGATGATGTTGCTGAAAATGTTATAGGTAAATTAAATAATGTTCGAGAAAATGTTAATCTAAATACAAATTCAAATGATTTAAGTTCAGGTCATATTATTGATTATGACAAAATGGCAAATGCAATAACAAAAGCATTAACAAATTGTAAATTTACCCTTGATGAAGATGGATTTGCAAAAATAGTAAAAGATGAATTGTACAAGGTGGTGTAAATATGTTTAAATTTAAAGGAATATCAAGTGAAGAAATGCAAGTTGTAGTTGCAGAAGAAGAACATTTTATAGCAAGAGCTGCACAAAGATATGAAACAATAGAAATTGAAGGAAGAGATGGAGCCTTGTTTGATGAACAAGGCTACTCTTATGTAGAAAGACCAATATATGTACAATGCCTTAATATAGCTAAAATTGATGACATACTTGCATGGTTAAATGGTGAGGGTGAATTTGAATATAAAGGAAGAAGAACAACAGTAAGATTTTATAGTCAATTAGAACCTCAAAGAAGTGCTTGTATAAGAATAATTGATACTACTTTCATTAGAGAACCATTTTGGTATAAGGCTAATGAAGAGTATATTGAAGTGACAGATAGTATAGTAAATGAAGGAAATGTCGCAAGCAGACCAATATTGAGATTAGAGAAAGATGCAGATGATGAAGTTGATATAACTGTAAATGATGTGCGTTTTATATACAATTTTGGCGAAGATACTTATGTAGAAATTGATTGTGAAAACAAAACAATAAAATATGAAGAGCTAAACCGAAACAGACAAATTGAGATTGGTTATGAATTTCCAAAAATAAATATAGGCAATAATCAAGTTATCTTTAATTCTGGAAGTTGTATTATGAAAGTTAAAAGGAAGGATAGGTGGCTATGATTAAAATATTTGATGCAAATGATACTGACTTTTCTACAGCGGGCAATATAATCATAGAACCAACTAAATGTAGAGAATTTAAAAAGAAATCATTGAATGGATGGTATATTGAAGTTGAATTACCAATTCAATATAAAGAGTACATAGAAGCGGATAAATTATGTGTAATACAGACAAAGTCTAAGCTAAATCCGCAAGCATTTAGAATAGTAGAGGACATTTCATATACAACAAGAAAAATAAAATTTAAAGCAAAACATGTAATGTTTGATGCGGAAAATTACTTTTTACTAGACGTAAGACCTACAAATCTAAATGGTATTAATACATTAAATTATATAAATGAGAGGACTGATGAAACCAGTCCTTTTACTATATATTCAAATGTAGAAAATGTTGATACTGCATATTTCTTAAGAAAATCATTATTAGAAGCATGGGCGATTATAGAGGGAAGATGGAATGGAGTATTTGACGCAGATAATTGGAATATTAGTTTCTTGCAAAAAGTGGGTAATGACAACGGAGAAAACATTATTTATGGCCAAAATTTACAACATATTGAAGTTTATGAAGATTGGTCTAATGTAGTAACAAAATTATATCCTGTTGGGTTTGATGGAATAATGTTACCAGAAGTTTATCTACAAAGCGATCTTGCATATGAAAAATCATATACAAGAAAAGTTGAATTTCAAACAGATTTAGAAGAGGAAGAAAAAACAGAACTAAATTTAATACAAGAATTAAGAATAAAAGCGATACAGTACTTGGAAGACAATAAGTATCCGAAATTTAATTATACACTAAAGTCAGATATCAATGAAGCTTTAGAAATAGGGGACACGATTCATGTTTTACATCCAATTGCAGATATATTAACGGAGGTTATTGAATATGAATATGATTATATTTCTAAGAAAGTAATAACCCTTACTTTTGGAAATTTTACCAGGAATGTTGAAAACAAATTTAATAATATTAAAGAAATCATAAACAATATTGTTGATAAAGTTTCAAAACAAGAATCAGTTATATATAAACAAACCAATTTAATAAATTCTCTAAATAAAAATGGATATGTATATATTGATGATAATGAAATATTGATATTAGATTCGATTCCAAAACAGGATGCAAAAAATGTTTGGAGATTTGGATTAGGGGGGCTCGCTTTTAGTTCTAATGGCTATGAGGGGCCTTTTGAAATTGCGATTACAATGGACGGACAAATTAATGCCAATTTTATTACAACAGGGACGTTATCTGTAGATAGAATTGAAGGTCTTTCAAGTCAAATACAATTAGTAGTCTCAAATGAGATAGCTAATGGAGTTAATAAAGTAAAAACTGAAACTGGCTATACATTTGATGATGAAGGTTTAACAATAGAAAAAACAGGCTCAAAAGTAAAGTCGAAATTAGATGAGGCAGGTTTAGAGATAAAAGATGCAACTGGGGCATCCGATGAAAGTTTATTATTTGCAGGCTATGATGAAGAATCAGGAGAAACAATTGTAAAATCAAAAAACATGACAGTAGAAAAATATCTTGTTGTTGGAAAATATTCAAGAATGGAAGATTTTGAAGATGAAAATGGAAATTTAGGAACTCGGCATGTTTTGGATTGGAGGATAATATATGGCAACTTATTCAGCAGGTTGTAGTGCGGTTGGAAATTTTGGATATTCCAACCGTTTTACATTATATGTAGTATTAAGCAATAGAAATGGAGACCCCGCAACAAATCAATCAATAGTGGATTATAATGTATATTTTCAAAATACCAGTGGTGGAGGTACTTTCACATCACAAACAAGACTATATTTTAGACTTAATGGTGTTGTTTTAAGAGATGAAACCCTTAACGTTACAGGACCAAGAAATGGAAGTGTGGCTATAGCAAGCGGAAGTATGACAGTACCACACAATGATGATGGTTCTCAAATGGTAACGTTTCAAGCATTAGTACAGAGTACCAGTTATGGTATTTCAGGAAATATTCAAGACGGTTTTACATTAACAACAATACCTAGAAAAAGCTCAATATCTTGTTCGACTGCAAACATAGGGACTAATGCAACAATTATAATAAATAGAGCATCAAGTTCATTCACACATACATTAAGATATGCTTTTGGAAATTTAAGTGGAACAATAGCAACAGGAGTAGGAACATCTTATTCTTGGACAATTCCTACAAGTTTTTATACACAAATACCAGATAATAAAATGGGAGTAGGAACACTTTGGGGTGATACTTATAGCGGAAGTACTCTAATAGGAACAAGTGCTGTTGTATTTTATGTAACAACAGATGAAAGTGTTTGTCGTCCAACGGTATCGGGAACGATAAAAGATATAAATCCAGTAACATTAGCATTAACAGGAAATGAAAACAAACTTATTAAACACGCATCTACAGCACAAATAGATGTGTCTCCTGTGGCTAAGAATAGTGCGTCAATAAAAACAGTCAAGATAGATGGAATAACAGTAACAAATAACCAAAGAATAATTGAAAAAGTTACAAAAGACTCTTTTCCAATAGAAGTCACAGACACAAGAGACTATATAAATACTGCATATTCTGTAGTTGCAGAAGATGGAATAATAGATTATATTGCTTTAACATTAAATGCCACTTTCTTTAGACCACGACCAACAACAGGTGAAGTACAACTAACCTATTCTGGAAAATATTTTGAAGGAAATTTTGGAACAGTTGATAATAGTCTAGAAATCAAATGGTTTTATAGAGAAAAAAATGCGGAAGAATGGATTGAAGGAGGTATATTATCTCCTGAAATATCAGAAAACAAAATATCAGAAGAAACCATAAGTTTAGGAACAACGTTTGACTATCAAAAAGAATATGAGTTTCAAACAATAGCAACAGATAAATTAACGACATCAATAAGAACAGCCACAGTCTCTATAGGAACACCAGTATTTAACTGGGGAAAGGATTTCTTTAATGTCAATGTAGATTTGCAGTTGCTTGGTAAAAGTATATTTTCACTAATATATCCCGTAGGAAGCTTATATATGTCTGTCAATAGTACAAATCCAAAAGAATTATTTGGAGGAGAATGGGAAACTTGGGGAACAGGTAGAGTTCCAGTTGGAATAAATCCAGAAGAGTCAGAGTTTGCGACTGTTGAACAAAAGGGCGGAGAAAAAACACATTTATTATCCGAATCAGAAATGCCAAAACATAGACATACTATAGATGACCCATTTTATAAGTTTAGTGAATTGACTTATGGAAACAGAGGACAAGTATTTAAAGGAGACTTATATCAAGATAGTACCACATATACAAATTATACTGGAAATTCTCAACCCCATAATAATTTACAACCATATATTACTTGCTATATGTGGAAAAGAATTTCATAAAAGAAGTCGAAAGGCTTATTTTTTTATTTAAGAAGGAGGGATAGCGGATATGAAAGATAAAATATATGCAACTTTAAACAAAGAACATGTTCTAGATTGTTCTACTATCATTATTGGACGAGCAGGAGAGAACGACATCAGCGTGTTAGAAATAACACTTGATGAAAGTCTGTCTAATTATTGGTTTTATTTAGATTTTGCTAAATCAGACGGAAGTACATATAAAACTGCTAAATTAGAAGTAGTACAGAATAATGTTACATATGAAATACCAAATGCTTTGCTATCTGAAAGAGGAAGTCTGGCTATGCAAGCTGTTCTGCAAAACGAAGATGGAGAAGTGTGGAAGAGTACTCTTAAAAGATTTACAGTAAAGAATAGTATTAATGCTACTGATGATATACCCGACCAAGATGATTTCATAACAGAAGTGCAAAAAGTATTAAATGAAATAGAAGAAGGACTAACTCCTAGCATAGGCGAAAATGGCAATTGGTTTATTTTAGATAAAGATACAGGAAAACCAGCAAGAGGGGAACAAGGAATAGAAGGACCAAAAGGAGATGCTGGAAGTATTAAATTTATTGTAGTAAATGAATTGCCTATAGAAGATATAGATGAAAGTGCTATTTATATGAAAGCTACAACAAACCAAGAAGAGCAAAATATATATGAAGAATATATATATGTAAGTGGAGAATGGGAGCTACTAGGTAATGCAAAAGTAGAGGTTAATTTAGATGAATATCAAAAGACAGAAGAACTAGACTCAAAAGAACTATTAATAACTTATGAAGACAACACAACTGAAACAGTAAAGTTGGTGGTGTATAAGTGATAGATTTAAAAAATGTAAGTGAAATAAAAAATGTTGTATCTAATAAAGTCATAGAAAGCATTAAAGATAATCTAGGAAATATCATTTATGAAGCTTATAAAATATTATCTAAAATTGGAGTGCCACCACTAACAATTAATAGCAAAGGCGAACCTTTAATTAATTATAAAATATATGGAGAGAGTGTACAAAATGGAACACCAACATCTGAAACACCTATTGAAGTTGAAAGTGTTGGAACAAAAACAAGTAATTTGTTTGATATTAATAGTGGTTTTGCCTTAAATCAAAACCACGCTCCAACAATAATTGAAGGCACAAATATAATAACTCCTTATAGTGGTAGTAATAATATGGGTGCTGAATTTCTTCAATTTATTCCTATTGAAGAAAATGAAACTTATACTTGTAAATTTGATTTAATACAAGGTAAGGTTAGAATTTTAATACGATTGTATGATGAAGCAAAACAACTTATAACTGATAGTGTTTCGGTTAGTGGTTTTCGTTTCAATGCTTATTATCAAGGTATTTATTCTGATGTAAATGAAAGTACAGTTAGTTTCCCTAGTAATGTAAAATACATTAGACTTTGCACAGTTCAGATGAATAATAGTGAAATTGTAGACAATATTTATTCTAACTATCAATTTGTAAAAGGAACAGAAGTAACTGAATACGAGCCTTTTGGTTATAAGATACCAGTTAAAGTAAGAGGTAAAAATGTGTACTCTGCAAAAACTGAATTTAAGTATAATAGATTAACTGCAATAGATACATTTAAAGTTAAGCCAAATACAGATTATATAATAAGTGTTGATAAATATACAATTTCACAGCCAGAATGGTCAATTAAAGGGGTAGCAGAACCTGTTGAAAACTTAACAGTTGACCAATCATGGGCTACTGGAACAAGTATTGCATTAGTTGGAAATACTTTTAATAGTGGTGAGTATGAATATATTATAATGCGAAGCTGGTATGAAAATTCAGTTTATGGAAGTGATGAAAATTCAAAAATACAAGTAGAAGAAGGAACAGAAATAACAGCCTATGAACCATATATAGAACCAATAACAACATACATATATCTAAAAGAGCCTTTAAGAAAAATAGGAGATAGTATAGATTATATAGATTTTGAAAATAGTAAGGTAATAAGAGCAAACAAGAAAATGACCGATTTTACAACAAGTTTATATTGGACATATTCTAGCGGTTACTTTGGATGTACAGCTTATTTAGGAGCAAACACAACTGAAAGAGGGAAAGCTTTATGTAATTATTATATGTACGGAAACGCTACAAATGATTACTGTTTTTGGATAGATAGTAGCGGACAAGGAATAAGATTCCGAAATAAAGATTATACAGATGTTGATAGCTTCAAAAATTGGTTATCAACAATAGATATTTATATGATATACCCACTTGCTACACCAGTAGAAGAAACAATAGAACTACCAAATATACCAACAATAAAAGGAACAACAATATTAGAAGTAGATGGAAAAGTACAGCCAAGTAATATGGAAGTAACATATAAAGGAAAATAAATTTAAGGAGAATAAAAATGCAAGATACCGAATTAATAGAAAAAATGGCACATCTAGAAGAACGAGAAAAATCTAACACTAAAAGAATAGATGAGATAGAAGTAGAAATCAAAGAAAATAGAGAGCTTACTATAGCTGTAAAAGAAATAGCAACAGAAATGAAACATTTAAGAGAAGAGCAATCTAACATGAATGATAGACTTAAAATAATAGAAGAAAAACCTAGTAAAAATTGGGACAATTTAAAATGGCTAATAATAACACGGTATTGTAACAGCGGTTATGGGATTTTTATTAGGGAAATTAGGGATATAGAAAGGATGCGATTTTATGAGTAACAAAGTTTATGATGTATTAAAATTTATAGCACAAATTGTATTGCCAGCATTAGCAACATTTTACGTAACAATAGCAAGTTTATGGGGATTACCTTATCCAGATGAAATAAGCGGAACTGTAATGGCAATAGATACATTCTTAGGTGCAATATTAATGATATCAAGTAATCAATATCATAAAAAGGGGGAATAATCTATGGATAATATCATAGAAGAAACGATAGAATTTTCTCAAGAACTATATGAGAAGAATATACAAGAAAACGATTTCTCAAATAAAGAAACTGATGGAATAGGAGTTGATGAATAATGCAAATAACAAAGATGTTAGTGCCAGAGAGCAAATATTCAATAAAATGTCCTTATGAGATGGTACCAGAATTTATCATAATACATAATACTGCAAATGATGCATCAGCAATGTCAGAAGTATCCTATATGATAGGAAACAATAATAAAGTATCATTCCATTGTGCAATAGATGATGAAAGAGTTGTACAAGGGGTAGAGTTTAATAGAAATACTTGGAACGCGACAGATGGCGGAAATGGAAAAGGAAACAGAAAAGGAATTGCATTAGAAATTTGCTATTCTAAATCTGGAGGAGAAAGATTTGAAGAGGCAGAAAGATTAGCTGCAGAATATACAGCATACCTATTAAAACAATTCGGTTGGGGAATAGATAAAGTAAAAAAACATCAAGATTTCTATTCAAAAAAGAATTGCCCACACAGAACAATGAACTTAGGTTGGGATAGATTCTTAAATATGATTAAATCTTATTTAGAAGATAAACCAGTAGATAATAATATAGAAAAGGGAAGTGATGAACCTGTGAGAACATATCAAAATGGAAGTACAAGTGAAAATGTTTATGCAGATACAAACTGCACAAAGAAAATAGGAAGTTTAAATCCAAGAGAAAAATGCGACTGTTTTGGAATATTTAATAACAGAGCAATGGTTAGATATTCTGTATCAGGAACAAATAATTACAAAATTGGATTTTGTAAATGGCTAGGTGGAGTAAAATAGTGATACCGGCAAACAAACCGGTAACAAAGTAGAGGTAGAATTTAATCTACCTCTTTTTTGCGTTTTTAGAGGTATGAAACTATATCAATTAAAATTATAAATGGCTTATTTTGGATTTTAAAGAGCTGAATTTTAGACAAAATTAACATTTTTTACATGTTCGACAGCCTTCGACATACAATTAACATAAAAAGTGCTATAATAATTGTAGAGGTGGTAAATATGAAAGAATCATACAAAAAATCTCTACAAATGATAAAAATATTAAAAATTAAAACTTTGAAAGAATATAACAAATTACTGCAGGATTATTTATTACTATCTGCAGAAAGTTTAAAATCCATGAGTGGGACAAGATGTTTTAGAAAGATTATAAGGCTAGCAAGGGAAGTCTAATGACTTCTCTTTATTTATTTTTGTAAAGTTGCCCAAATGAAACTGTGTGTATGATATATACAAAAATGAGCAAAATAAACACAAGGTGATTTTATGAAAATAAAACTATTAATAAAGGAAGCAAGGCTAGCTCAGAATATGTCACTTGCAACATTATCAAAGCTTTCTGGAATAAGTAAAGGTCATTTAAGTAAAATAGAAAGAGAAGAGCGAGAACCTAAAATAGGAACGCTTATTCAAATTGCAATGGCATTAAAAGTAGATATAAAAGAATTATATAAAATTATACCATGACACTATGAACGTGTCATTTTTTATTTTCATATATAAAAAGGCTCTTCTTGTAAAGTGTTGCCCTAATGAAACCTGTGAGGCTATATTTATCATACAGAAGCTTCAATATTATATGGAGGAGATTTTGTATGAAAGATGTAGTAGTAGATGAAATAATTTATATTGATGAAAAGATTTATCAACAATTAAAAAAAGAACTAGACAAAGAAGATGATTATTATAATATGAAAGAAATAAAAAAGTATTCTCTTAATTGAGGATACTTTTTAAATAAATGAGTTGCAAAATAAAATCGATTATGCTATAATTTTTTTTGACAACTTTTTGACAACTTTCTGGGTAGAAAATATAGACAAAATAGACAAAATAGACAACTAAAACGTTAAAATAAAAGTTGTCAAAAGCATTGAAAACAAGCTTAAAAGCCTGAAAATGCTCCTATAGCTCAGTTGGTAGAGTGCCACCTTGGTAAGGTGGAGGTCACGGGTTCAATTCCCGTTAGGAGCTCCATTTTAAAAGAACATCAGTAACAAACATTACAGATGTTCTTTTTTGTGTTCGGAAATATGAATTATTTTACATAAATGCTTGATTTTTCTAGGGAAATACAGTATAATTATGCTATGATTTTTATAGAAAAGAAGGAGAGATAACGATGCAAGAAAACAACAATCAAAATCCAGAAATAGAATTAGATGAAAACCATTTAATTCAAATAAGAAAAGAGAAATTAAAAGAATTACAAGAACAAGGGAAAAATCCATTTGAAATAACAAAATATGATAGAACAAATTCAGCAGGAGAAATCAAAGCAAACTATGAGGCATTTGAGCAAAAAGATGTAAAAGTAGCAGGAAGAATAATTGCAAAAAGAATTATGGGAAAAGCTTCATTCTGTACAATACAAGATAGTGATGAAAAAATACAAAGCTATGTAAGTATAAATGAATTAGGAGAAGAAGCTTACAAAGCTTTCAAAACATGGGATATTGGAGATATTATAGGAATATCAGGATTTGTATTTAAAACAAGAACTGAAGAAATATCTGTACATGCTAAAGAAGTAGTGCTTTTATCAAAATCATTACGTCCATTACCAGAAAAATTCCATGGATTAAAAGATACAGATTTGAGATATAGACAAAGATATGTAGATCTAATTGTAAACCCTGAAGTAAAAGAAACATTCCTAAAAAGAAGTCAAATTATAAGTGAAATAAGAAGAATATTAGATGAAAAAGGTTATTTAGAAGTGGAAACACCTGTATTAAATACAATATCAGGAGGAGCAACAGCTAGACCATTTATAACACATCACAATACACTTGACTTACCTATGTATTTAAGAATTGCAACAGAGCTAAACTTAAAGAGATTAATTGTAGGTGGATATGACAAAGTATATGAAATAGGAAGAATCTTCAGAAATGAAGGAATGGATATAAGACACAATCCAGAATTTACATCAATAGAATTATATTCAGCATATCAAGATTATAATGATATGATGGATATAACAGAAGAAATCTTCCAAAAATGTGCTATGAAAGTTTGTGGAACAACAAAAATCAATTATCAAGGAACAGAAATTGATTTAGGTGGAAAATGGAGAAGAGTAACAATGATTGATAGCATCAAAGAAGCTTGTGGAGTTGATTTCAATACAATAAATACAGATGAAGAAGCTGTAGCTATTGCAAAAGAAAGACATATAGAAATTCCAGCTGGAAAAGAAACAAGAGGACATATAATCAGCTTATTCTTTGATGAATATGTTGAAGCAACACTAATTCAACCAACATTTATATATGATTATCCAGTAGAAATATCACCACTTGCTAAAAAATCGCCAAAAGATGGAAGATTAACAGAAAGATTTGAAGCATTTATAGGTGGTAGAGAATATGGAAATGCATTCTCAGAATTAAATGATCCAATTGACCAATATGAAAGATTTAAAGACGAAATTGCAGCTAGAGAAAATGGTGATGACGAAGCAGGAATGATGGATGAAGATTACATTAATGCTCTTGAATATGGTATGCCTCCAACAGGTGGTCTTGGAATCGGAATTGATAGAATGATTATGCTATTAACAGATTCTGCTTCAATTAGAGATGTTCTATTATTCCCAACAATGAAACCTCTATCTTAATTAGTGCTAATGAGTTTTAATGGCTATTTATAGACGGGAAACCAACTTAAATCAATGGTTTTAACGATTTATATAAAAACTATTAAAACCCTATAATAATGCATAAATTGTAATAAATTTATGCTGGTAGCATTCAAATTGCATTCACCTAAAAATATTTGTGTCTATACAAGAATAAGGAGATAAACTATGAAAAAAGTTATAATGGTATTAATTGTAATAGCAATTATTGTGTTTTTAATAATTTGTATAAATAAAAAGAATTTGAATTTTTGGAATATTAACCAACAAGAAAATATAAATTTTGAAATAGTTTTTAATGAAAACAAGGGCTCTGGGAAAAACAAGATTATTTCTAAAAATATATTTGTAAAAGACTCTTATAATGTATATTCATATGAAGGTAATATAAAAATTAAAATAGATGATGTAGAATATGATTTTAAAGAAGCGTTGCTACAAGAAAAAATAACAATTCAGGATATATTTTCTAAAGCTCAAAAAGATGTAAAAAATAAAATATCGAAAATGCAAGCTTGGGATGATGGTGGAACTGTTATTTATAAATATGAAACTTATTCAATTATAAAATTCAATACGATAGGTGGCTGCAAAGATTTTTATATTGGCTCACCAGACATGAATTATTCAGTAGGCGAATAGTAATTTGTTCAATCAAACCATCAAAGTTGTTATATTTACAATTGTGAACAGCAATTAATTTAGAAGGATGGAACCTATATTAGAAAGAGGAAAAATAACATGGGATTAAAAGTAGGTACTGTAAAGGTAGAAAAATATAATCCGATTTGGAAAAAGATGTTTAATGAAGAAAAAGTAAATTTAGAAAAAATATTCAAAGGAGTAGCAATAGAAATTGAACATATAGGTTCAACATCAGTTGAAGGGCTTGCTTCAAAACCAATAATAGATATTGCGGTTGCAGTAAAAAAAATAAGTGACTTTGAAGAAGTTAAGAATAATTTTGAAAAAGAACCATATTCAATAAAACAAGATTCAGTTGCTGATGAAATTTTAATTAGAAAAGGATTAGAAGATAACAGAACACACTTTATACATGTTATGGAAGTTGATAGTAAAAGATATAAAGATACAATTATTTTTAGAAATTATTTAAGAAAACATCAAGATGTTTTGAAAGCTTATGAAGACTTGAAAAATAATTTGGCTGAAAAATATGCAGATGATAGAAAAATGTATACGGCTTCTAAAAATGAATTTATACAAAAAGTAATAAATACAGCATATACAAAAGGGGAAGATAGGAGATAAATTATGTTCGGATTTAATTTCGATAGAAAAACATTATATATAATAATAGGAATATTAGTAGTGATGTCATTAGCATCATACGGAGCAGGTGGGATTTTTAATTTAATCCTATCTATTCCTGCTGTATTGCTAGCAATAACAGTACACGAATTTGGACATGCATTTGCGGCATACAAATTAGGCGATGACACTCCTTTAAGACAAGGAAGATTAAGTTTAAACCCGATGGATCATGTTGATCCATTAGGGATTGCAATGTTGTTATTTGCACATATAGGATGGGGAAAACCTGTACAAGTAAACCCAAGAAATTACAATAGAAATATAACTGTTGAAAAAGCAGATGCAATAGTATCATTTGCAGGACCATTAATGAATTTCATTACTGCAATCATATTTGCATTAATATACTGTGCATTAATAAAATTTGCAGGTGTTGCATTTTTAACAAGTAATATAGGATTTATTATACTTTCAATGGTAGGAAGCATAGTAACAATGGATATTGGTTTAGGTGTTTTTAATATGATACCTTTACCACCACTAGATGGTTCAAAAATATTTTTACCAATATTACCACATAATGCAAAATTCTGGTTTATCCAACATGAGCAAACATTTTATTTTGTATTTATAATTATTTGGATAACAGGAATTGCAGGAAGTATAATATCACCAATAATTAGTCAAATAACAGAATGGATATTAGGTTTTGCTATGACAGTATTTGGATTATAAAAGGAAGAAAAATGAAAGATATAATAGTATTAGGAATAGAATCAAGTTGTGATGAGACCTCTGTTGCCGTTGTGAAAAACGGTAGAGAGGTTTTGTCAAATGTAATAGATACACAAATAAAAATTCATGAGCAATTTGGTGGTGTAGTACCAGAAATTGCATCAAGGAATCATATAGAAGCAATATCAAGAGTTGCTAAAAAAGCTTTAGAAGAAGCTAACATTAGTTTTAAAGATATTGATACAATTGCACCAACATATGGCCCTGGACTGGTAGGAGCATTATTAGTAGGAGTATCATATGCAAGAGGATTAGCATTTGCTTTAAATAAGCCACTTGTAGGTGTAAATCATCTAGAGGGGCATATAGCAGCAAATTATATAACACACCCAGATTTACAACCACCATTTTTATGTATGTTAACATCTGGTGGAAATACACAAATAGTATATGTAAAAGATTATTGCGATATGGAAGTACTAGGAAAAACTAGAGATGATGCAATAGGAGAAGCATTTGACAAAGTTGCAAGAGTTGTAGGCTTAGGATATCCAGGAGGTCCTAAAGTAGATAAACTTGCACAACAAGGACAACCATCAATAGATTTTCCAAAAACACATTTTGAAAACTTAGACTTCAGTTTTAGTGGAATAAAAACAGCAGTAATAAATTTACACCACAAAAATCCTGAAATAAACAAAGCAGATTTATGTATGAGCTTTGAAAAAGCTGTAACAGAAGTGATAATAGAGAATATTGAAGAAGCAGTCAAACAAACTGGAATAAAAAAAGTAGTTTTAGCAGGAGGAGTATCTGCAAATACTCATATTAGAAGTGAATTTGAAAAATTAGAACAAAAAGGAATCAAAATATATAAACCAGACTTAAAATTATGCGGAGATAATGCCGCAATGATAGGTGCTGCAGGTTATTATAGATATTTAAATGGAGATTTGTCAGAAAATACATTAAATGCAGTACCAAACTTGAAAATAGGAGAATAAAATATGTCAATATTTGTAATAGGAGATTTGCACTTATCTTTCAATAATCCAAAACCAATGGATATATTTGGAGAACATTGGGCAGGTCATGAAGAAAAAATAAGAAATAATTGGATAGAAAATGTAAAAGAAAATGACTTGGTAATACTACCAGGTGATTTTTCGTGGGAAACTTATCTAGTAGATGCCAAAAAAGATTTTGACTATCTAAATAGTTTGCCAGGAAAGAAGCTACTTTTAAAAGCAAACCATGATTATTGGTGGACTACAGTTACTTCTATGAAAACATTTCTAAAAGAAAACAATTACACAAATATTGATTTTTTATATAATAATAGCTATGAGTTTGATAACAAAATAATTTGTGGTACTCGCGGATGGAGCATTATAGATGAAAATGCTGATGAGAAGC
>JAZSAX010000034.1:0-4365 GCA_045602065.1 Clostridia bacterium | reverse complement strand
TCTTGTTTATTTATATTTCTTCCTGTAACAATTAGAGTTGTCAAAAATAATATTCCTACTGATAAATATGCATATCCGAATAATATGCTATTTAGTGGATAACCACATATAAAAACAATTGTAAATATCATGACTATAATTGATTTTATTTTACCTTCCAACCTATCTGCTATTCCTAAATAAAATATTGCACCTGTTAAATATAAAATTATTAAGTCAAATACTATATATATATAATAAAAATTTTCATGTGGTACTATAATACCTAATATATCAAATAGTATCGCTGTATTTACTGATGCTCCTGGTATTTCTCCATCTAAAATTTTATCTTCATAAAAATTTCTAGCAGCAAGGAAATGTACTGCTGGGTCTGTTGACTCATATTTTATCTGAAAAGGAAATCCATATTGTTTTATTGCTATTACTATTATAACTATAAATAGAATTACTAAAAAAATTACATCTTTAACTTTTATAAAATATGATTGTATCTCTTTTTTTCTACATATTATAAATGTTGTAATTGCACTTATTATAGAATTCATTATTGATAATGCTAAAAGTGTACTTTTTATTTTCAACACACTTAACATTAAAGTTATAAGTATATTATATGATATAAGTAATATACAGCTTAATATAAATCTTGTTAATACATTTTGCTTTTCTTCACTTTTTTTGACAAGCATTGTGGTTGATAACAACCACAACACTGTAATTATATATACAATTTCCATTGTTCTCTCCTATCTTTTGTTACATATTTTCAATTTCTTGTATCAATTCTTCTGGTTTAATTATTATTGTTCTTTTATCAATTTGTTCTTTTGCTTTTTTATAATAAGAATCTAGTTCTTCTTGTCTTTCTTTATAGTTTTCTGTTTTTGCAGGCACTCTATATAATGATGTTGTCTTTGGTACATATAAAAATGCATTTTCTGCTGAGTATTTTTGCCACATATCCCAGTCTTCTAGGTTATCTAATTTTTCATCCATTCCACCATATTTCTCGAATATTGATTTTTCAAACATTACAGCTTGTATTGGGAATGCATTCATTGTAAGTAAGCGTATTCTTGAAAATGGTCTATTATGTACTAAAACCCTTGATTCTTCAGCATATTTATATTCTGGTTCTTTTGATATAACCTCAATTTTCGTCTCAAATGATGTTGAATATGCTAATTTATATTCTGGATTTTTTACTAATGATTGTACTAATGTTTCTACATGGTCTGCAAAAAATAAGTCATCATCATCTAAAAAGTTTAGATATTTTCCATTCGCCAATTCCATACCTAAGTTTCCAACTTTACATCTTCCTTGTTTTTCTCCTGTTGATTTATATATAATGTTCAAATCTGAAAATTCATCTTTTAACATTTTTTCTGATATATTTTCTCCATCTTCAACAACAACCACTTCTAGATTTTTATATGTTTGATTTCTTAGTGAAATTAATGTTTCTCTCAGAACATTAGGTCTTCCACATGTTCTAACAATAATCGATACTAATGGTTCTTCTTCCAATTTGGTTTCTATTGGTTCAAAATCACCTTGTCTTACATATTCATAATCAAAATATACAAATTTAGGTTCAAATTTTGAAAAATATTCTTTATTTTCTTTTTTGTTTCTCCAACTTGAAAAATAGTGTAAATTTTTCAAATTTTTCAAATATGCTTTTATAAGGTTTACCCTTGAACCTTTGAATGGTCCTTTTCTTCTTAATACATTAAAATAATGTTTATACCAAGCTAATTTTTGTCTTGTTGAACCATATTTCATTCTTAAATTTAAGTTATTTATTATGCTATTAAAATATTGTATTGGCTTAATTTCTCCAGCTGTTTTATAACAATAGTGTACCACAACTGCTTTAGGAACATATTTTA
The DNA here is from genome assembly GCA_045602065.1 of Clostridia bacterium. Classification (GTDB taxonomy): domain Bacteria; phylum Bacillota; class Clostridia; order TANB77; family CAG-508; genus CAG-269. The sequence goes on along the minus strand of JAZSAX010000034.1, from coordinate 2,467 downwards.
ATTTATATCCATGTAATCTAACATTCCAACTCAAATCTACATCTTCGGCATACATAAATATTTTTTTGTCAAATCCACCTACTAATTTAAATACATCTCTTTTGGCTACAAAGCAAGCTCCAGATACCCAAGTTGTTTCTCCTGTTAATATATCATACATTTTTGGATGTTCATATGGTTTTTGTCTACATTCCCATATTCCGAACTCTTTGCTAGATGATTCTATGTCTTTTTGTAGTTCATACATTGTATCTTCCATTAATTCAGTATCTGGATTTAAGAAAAATACATATTCTGATTTTCCTTTTTCAAACCCATAGTTGTTCGCTTTACCAAATCCTAGGTTTTCTCCTGTTTTTACTAATTCTATTTTCCCTAGTTTTGTCTTTTTAGCTCTGCTTTCTACATATTCTATTGTTCCATCTGTTGAGCCATTATCAACTATGTATAAAAAGATATTTTTGTTTTCAAAGTTTTTTTGTGATTCTATACTGTTTATACAGTTCTCCATCCATTTTTTTGAGTTATATGTTACTATTACTATATCAAATTTCATATCATACATCCTTCCTATTCCTGTGTGAATTTAATTCTCATGTTAGGGACATCTGTCCTAAAGTTTGGACTAAAATATTTGTCTGTATTTTTGAAATATTTCTCCCATCTTTTTTTCAACTTGTCTTCTTCTTTTTGTAGTCTTTCTATTTTTTCCTCTGTATCTTCATATCCTCTTGATTTTGATTCATAATGATATGCCATAATATATGGATTATATGTTATTAATTTGCCTGTTTCTAATATTTTTAAGCATAAATCCACATCATTATAAGCTATTGGAAATTCAGTATCAAACCCTTTAATTTCTTCAAAAGTTTGTCTTGATATTCCTAATAGTGCTCCTGTAACAGCACTAACATTTTGCTGTATCATTATTCTTCCCATATAACCTGGATTCTTTTCTTTTTCATTCCAATTAACATGCCCAGCAGTTCCAGTTAAATTTAGTACTACTCCTGCATGTTGTATTTTTTTGTTTTTGTAAATTAGTTTTGCTCCTATTGCTCCTATTTCTTTTCTTTGGCAATTGCTTATAATGTTTTCTAACCAATCTCTTGTTATTATTTTTGTATCATTATTTAAAAACACAAAATATTCTCCACTTGATTTACTTGCGCCAAAATTGTTTAGTTCTGAATAATTAAATATTTCTAAATTACATGTTTCTATTTTGATTTTATCACTTTTTATTTTCTTATAATACCTGAAAATGCTCTTTTCTGTACTATTATTTTCTACTATTATTATTTCATAGTTAGTATATGTCGATTTTAATATTGAATCAATACATATTTTTAAGTCTTTTTTATGATTTTTATTAGGTATTATTATTGATATTTTAGGATTTCCTATTACGGGATATGTTATTTTATATAATCCCATAATCCTTGAGTCTTCTACTTTTGCCCCTTGTATTCCTTGTCTTTCTATATTTGAAAGTATTGCTTTTTTTGCTGCTACATATGCATATGGTTTGGCTGCAGCTCCAGAAGCTACTGAATTTGCATTTATTCTCCAATTATATAGAATTTTAGGAATATGAACTATTTTTTTCGCTTGTTCTACAGCTCTAAATATTATGTCATAATCTTGACTTCCATCAAATTCACTATTAAATCCTTGTAACTTATCCATTAATTCTTTTTTGAAAATACTAAAATGACATATATAGTTATAACTTCTTAATGTATCTATCGCAAAATCTTGCTTAAAATGTGGTGACATTCTTTTGTCTTTTTCTTCTAATATTTTATCTTCATCTGTATATATGAAATCTGCTTCTGGTTCTTTATTTATTGTTTTTACTATTTCATATAATGCAAATTCAGGTATAATATCATCATGGTCTAAAAGTGCAATAAAATCACCTGTGGCTAACTTTAACGCTTCATTTGAATTTCCTGATATTCCTTTATTTTGGTCTAATAATTTGTATTTTATTTTTTCTCCAAGTGGATTTATCAATTCATCCAAATAGTCTGCTTTTTGTGGGCTTCCATCTCCTAAGCATAATTCCCAATTAGAGTAGGTTTGTGTTTTTATTGATTCTAATAGTTCTCTGAAATAGTTTTCAGGTGTATTATACATTGGCACAACTATACTTATTTTAGGCATTTTTTCAAATTTTGTATTTCGTTGTTTTTCTAGTTCTTGTTCGTTTGGCTCATTATTTTGTATCCACTTTTGATAATTTTCGTTTTCTTCTAAATCAAATTTTTCTTGTGGCGTATATTTAAATATTAGTTTATATACTTTTATTAAGACTTGTTTTAATCCTATTTTTTTTGTTTTCTTAAATAATAGTCTTATTTTAAATAACAATGAAGCAATTGCTGGCATATTCATTATCATAAAATTTATTATATAATAGCTAAATGTTTCATATTTATATAATTTATGAAATATTCCC
>JAZSAX010000033.1:0-4432 GCA_045602065.1 Clostridia bacterium | reverse complement strand
CCAGAAACAGCACCATTATTTGGCATTGTTCCCGTATAAGCTGTTCCTCTCGCATGGAAAGTTTTTCCTACAAGAGCTTCTGATACAGTAAGTGTATCATTTGAAGTATCACTATCATAAGTACATGAACCAGTAATAGGAGCACCATTAGCACCATGGGCAGTATAGCCATCAAGTAAATTTGAAGCGGCAACTGTGTCTGCCGTTAAGTCAATTAATACTGTACCATTTGCTAAAACTACTTTTGAATTATAAACATCTGGCATTAAATTTACCTCCCTATATAAACAGTTATGCCACCAGAAGGATTTGTAACTTCGCTTACTTCAATGGCCTTAAATGTTATATTATCTTCTAAAATTTTATTTCTTGTTAAAGCGGTTTGTTCTATAAAAGTAGGATAATAAATATAATCCCCATCAAATACATCACCGTGTACTTCTATTATATTTATAGAACAATCCAAATCTAAATCATATTCTTGACAATCTAATTCTAAATCAAAAATATCTTCTTCTATATCTAAATCAAAAATTAAATTGCAAAAACAATTATCTTTCATTCTAACAACCTTCTTAATAATTGTTCTGTAATTTCTATTTTTCTAACTTTTGTTGCCCCTCTTAAAATAGTTATGCCATCTTCTGCAAAATAAGTCCAGTTTACCTGAACTTTTGCATCAATATCTTCTTTTAAGGCAAGAGATTGTTCTTGAGTAAGATAACAATTTATTTTATTTTTATCTATAACAAGACTTTCCCCTGTTAAATCATATTCTAAATTATTTTGCTTAATAGTGACATAAACATCTTTTACTTTGTTCAAATCTAATTTATCTGATTTTATTCTTAAAGTAAAATTGGGCGTTGTTGCTCTTACCATTTATTTAAACGCCTCCTGCCTATTATAAAATAATGAGCAGGAAAGCAAATCCTACTCATTTTACTTTATATATTATAAATAATAATTTCTTGACCAAGTTTTTCCATTTTCTTCATCGTATAAAGCGAAATAACATGATGGTCTTGCGGCACATCTTACTTTTTTAGCATATGGGTTAATCCCGCAAATAGACCCAACTCTCATAATTGTTTTATCTCCAACATCAGAAATTCCGACAGATTTACTTTCTGGACGATGTAAATGTCCACATATAATTTCATCAACTGTTATATTATAAAGATTCTCAAAATAATTCATTGTTAATTCAATATCTTTATCTTCTCCATGTTGAAACATTATATTTGTATTCTTTATATTCTTAACAGCAACATCTGTGTAATCATCAATAGTTATTTCACTAAAATCTTTTAATCTTAATTTTAAAAATTCAACAACTAATTTTGTTAAATTTTCTTCTTCTAATTGTGACTTTTGGTTTAATACTCTATTTATATCATGATTTCCACCAACAGTTACTACATTTATTGGAACTTTAACAATTTTATAAAGTTCTACCAGCCATTCAGAAATAAATTCAGAAAACTTAATTACTGTATCTACCACTGGCTCTCTTAATTTTGATAAAGAAGAAATTCTTAATATATTTTCAAAACAATCTCCCAATAAAGAAACTACCATATTATCAAAAACTATATCATCATCTTCAATTTTTTTAATAATTGACCACAATCTTTGCTCCATTATTTCAAAACTATATTTATTTATTACTTCACCATATAAGCCTTTTATTTCGTAAGTGCTTCCAGCATGAAAATCAGAAAGACAAAGCAAAGCTGTACTTCCTACTTTATTTTCATTTTTTACGGTATATAAATATAAAGGTTTTCCAAAAGATGGTAATTTTTCTATAGCATTTATAATTCTTTCTTGATATAATTCATTACGAGCTTGCCATCTATATTTTTCATTAAGTTCTATTTTTTCTTGTTGTAATTTATTTCTTTCAGTAATAATATCTTCTTTTATATTCTGAAAATTATTTATCAAATTTTTATCAAATGAACTAATATCTTCATCTTTAATTTTTTCTAAGAACATATTTAAAAAAACGCTACATCTTCTTAAATTCTCTTCTGAGTAAATAACATCCCCAATTAATGATTCTGACCATTCTTTATACCCAATAGAACCATATAAAAGTTTTTGAGTAATTCTATCTGCAAATTCTAAATAATTTTCATTCTCTTTTTTATTTATCATTTAATTTGTTATTCCTTTGTAAAACTTCCTTCGTCTACCCATCCATAAACAGTTGAGCCGCCACCTTTAACAGCAATTAAATGATATGGATGTGTAGACTTGCCTAATAAATATATATCAGTTATTTTAGCTTTTCCCTTTTTGCAAGTTATTGGTTTATTTGAAAAAGCATAACTATAATGTACATTTCTATTATAATTAACAATATCTCCAATTTTAAAAATCACATTATTGTTATCTTCTTGTTTCCCATTTAATAATATATAATCTATCTTTTCATATACATTACTATTCGCTTTCCCATTAGCTTCTAAATTATTATCATTTTGAAAAGATTTTAAAGCAGAAAGTGTTTCTGTCCCAAACTCTCCATCTGCCCCATATAAAGGTAATTTATAACCAAGTTTTAATAAATTATTTTGTAACTGTTTAACATCTTCTCCAACACAACCATCAAATAATTCTCTTTCTTTATATTTATATATTTTAGATATATAATTTTCGCCATTAAAATCTTTTAACAATTCCCATCTTGGTCTACCATACCCAATAATTTTAGAATCATTTTTATTATAAGACCTTCTTGCAACCATATCAGAAGTATTTCCTTCAATAGTTGTTATTGTAAATGGAGAAACACATTCTACTAATCCTGTGTGACTATATTCACCCTGCCTATAAGAAAAGAAAATTTGGTCTCCGGGTCGAGGGTCATCGGTATGCCATCTTCCACAAGATTTATAATATTGAGCCGAAAATAAACATCCTGCTCCAGCACTTCTACGAGGCTGGCATAAAACTTTTAATGCAAGGTCTTCTCCCCATGCTTTATAATGAAACCAATCATAAGTTATATCACAATAAGCAAAACCTTGTTTCTTTCCATTATAAAAATCACCAAGAACATCTAAGTCTCTTGCATATTTTGTAAAATTACCAGACCCAGCATTTTTATATTTATCATCTAAATCTTTATTGGAGCTTTTTTCGTGATACTCAAGCTCCAACCTTGCAATATTTATTATTCTTTGTATCGCTTCATTCTCAGTCAAATTGAGCACCACCTATTAAAAAATACGAGAGTCAAAAACGACTCTCGTATTTTTTTATTTATTAATTTCTTTAGAAAGACCACAAACAGCATCAATCATTTCAGAAATTTTACGCTCTGCTTCTTCATCATAATTAAAGTGAATCTTTTGAGCAATAAGTTTTAAAGCATCCATAACATATTCTTTTCTTTCTGCCCCACGCTCAAACTTTTCTTCTGCGTCTGCCATTAAATCAAAGGTATGAATGACCATTTCATTCCATCTTTTTTCTTTGATTAATTTATTAACAACGGCAACAAGTTCAATAACAAGAGGAATACAAGCGGCAACACCAGAAAGAATCTGAACTAAAATATTAATCCATTTAACAACTTCCATTATTAATCCACTCACTTTCTTTATATTTTATTTAATCTTATTTCATCGAAATAAAATGTTTCATCAATTCGGTGAAACTAATAATTTAATGAAATAAAGTTAATTTCCCTAATAGTAATTTACATAACAAATAAAAATATAAAGAAATCCAGTAAATTCAACAATTATAGAATATTAAATCTCACGACTTTTGTCTATACTCTCTATCATATTGTTTCTTCCCAATTAAATAACATTCAGAAGAACAATATAAATCAAAATTTCCAGAATGGAATGGAATAAATCTTTTTCCACAAATCTTACAAACTCTTCCTAAATCTTGTGTATTTATTTTTAAATTCTCAATTATTTCTTTACCAAAACAAGACCATAATAATTTTTTTGTACTTGTTTTCTTTACTGTATAAGAATAAACAATTAAAGTATTTATCACATAATCTTTTTCACCAAGAGATAATAAATCTTCTCTTATCTTTTTAAATGCCCATAAATCATCTTGGTCAACATGAGTATCTTCTAAATTAGCAATAGATTTCCAATGTTTTTGCCAATAATCATATTTATCTAAAATAGGATTTCTTTTAATAGTGAAATCAGAATCTTTATTCATTAACATTTGATAATCAAACTTGCCAATTGTTTTACTGTATTTTATTTTACTATTAGGTATCATAACAGAAATTCTATTCATAGGAGAATTGTTAATATCTTCTACATTTCCAATTTCTTTATCTTTTGCATAAATAAAAAAATTGGGAACTTGAGCCTTTGTATAAGATTTAATTATTTTATCTATATTTTTAGGTCTTGTTCCTTTCCACAATGTCTTTGCATAATCA
>JAZSAX010000032.1:0-6685 GCA_045602065.1 Clostridia bacterium | reverse complement strand
TCAAGTTTATCAAGCAATTTAAGTACCGCCGCTGGTGCTTCATCATCTTTATATAGAAATTTATCAAATATAAGTGGATTAAAATTCCCATCATTATCATTAGGTCTTAATGCCGAAGGTACGAATTATGCTGAAGAAGGAGATTCTTTAGTTAATGAAGAAGGGCCAGAATTAATTCAAAGTGGCGATAAAGCTTATATTGCTGGTGGTGGCAATCCAACTGTTACACATTTAAATCGCGGTGACAAAGTTTATACTGCTGAAGAAACTAAAGATATTTTAAGTGGTAAAAATGTAGATTCTATTCAAGCTCATGCTTTTGGTACAACTGGAATAAGTGGAGGAAAAGCAGTTGTTCCTCTTACTGATACTGGTGGTTCAAGTAGTTTTATCCAAAAAACAATAGATAAATTAAAAGAAAAACTTGGGGCAGGTTCTACTAATCAACAGAAATCTTCTAATTCTAAAACTACATCAACTTCTTCTGAATCTAAAACAGTAAAAGATATTTTCGATGAATGGCTAAAAGCAAAGAAACATGCTTTAGCTATGGATGAAATAACTGAAAAAGAATATTATGAAGAATTGGAGAAGATGAATGAAAAATACTTCAAAAATTCTAAAGAATATCAAGACGAATATTGGAGATATCAAGAAGAAGTTTATAAGTGGCGTAAAAGTCAATTGGAAGATGAAAATAGACTTTTAGAAAAACAAATTGAATTAGAAAAAGCTTTAGGAGAATTACAAAAAGCCAAAGAGCAAAAGATACTTGTTTATAAAGATGGAAAATTTCAATATATACAAGATATTGATGCCATTTCTAAAGCAAGAGATGAAGTTGCTAAGATTTCTTCTGAAATGGGCATAGAAAGTGGATATGCTACTTATTTTACAACAAACAAATCTGGTTATGCCAAAGGTACTTCAAATGCATCTGCTGGATTTCATTTGGTTGGTGAAAATGGGCCAGAATTAAGAGTTTTAAATAGTGGTGATGGCATTATCCCTTCTGATGTTACAAAAAATTTATTAAGTTTAGCAGGATATAATAATTCTAAACTTAGTAATGGTTTAGATAGAATTAAACAAATTTTATATTCTTTTAATATAGATAATTTATCATTACCAAATGTTAGCAATCCTACAGAATTTTTTGATGGATTAAAGAACTATGCTTATCAGTATAGTTATGCACAATAAAAAGGAGAATTATTATGAATATTTTTGATGAAATTATGGGAGCTATAGATGTTTTGGTTTCAAGAAAAATAAAGAATATTTCTTCTTTTGGATTTTGTAGTGTTACAGAAGTTGATGATAAAAATTGTAAGGTAATATATAATGGGAATGAATATATATTACCTTTTTATGGAAATACACCTGTGATAAATAATAAATATCCAATCTTTTTACCAGATGGGAATTTATCACAGGCTTTTATTATAGGATAAGGAGGCATTATATGGCATTAACAAGACCAATTTTAAATTCTACTGTCGCTTTTGATGCTTCCCAAGAACACATTTTTACTTTTAATGTTATTGGTGGAGACCAAGTAGTAAGAAGTCAATTAACAATTATAAGACAATCTGATGGTGTTGCTGTTTATGAATCAAGCCAAGAAAGTTTTGCTTATAATTATGTTTTGCCAGCAAATTCTTTAACAAATGGAGTTTATTATTCTGCTTATATTCAAACATATAATTATAATGATGATATTTCTCCTGCTTCAAATAATATTGTATTTTATTGTTATTCAACACCTTTATTTGAATTTCAAAATATACCACTTTCAGGAATAATAACTAATCAAAGTTTTAATTTTGAAGTATTATATAACCAAAATGAATATGAAGCATTAAGTAGTTATATATTTAATTTATATAATACACAAGGGACTTTAGTTGCCACAAGTAGTACTTTATATACTTCTTCTGAAGCTGTCCCTTTAACTATTTTTTATAATTTTGCTGGATTTGCAAATAATACCAGTTATTATATACAAGCAACAGGGGTTACTTCACAAGGTACACAAATTTCTACAGATATGGTATCTTTTTATGTTCAATATACTAAACCTCCTATATATTCTATTGTAGAATTAAATAATAATTGTGAAGGTGGATATATAACAATAAAATCTAATCTTGTAGAAATAGATGGAATATCAAATCCTGACCCACCAATTTATACTGAAGACAATACTGCTATTGATTTAAGTGAAAATGGTAGTTATCTTTTGTGGGATAAAGGTTACATAATAGATGGTGATTTTACTGCTTCTTTATGGGGAAACAATTTTAATTCAAACGCAACAATTATTACGATGGAAAGCGAAGACACTATTTTAACTGTTAATTATAAAGATTATAATGAAAATTTAAAATTTGCTGAATTAATAGTTAAAGAAGGAGATATAATTTATTATATTTATTCTAATCCTGTTTTCGTTTTTGAAAATGATAATTTACAAGTTTGGCTTAGAAGAGTTGGAAGTTTATATGAAATTCAATTATATGATTTAGCTGAAAGACCTCCTTTAATATTAAATTCTTATACACAAGGATATCTTGATGTGAATAAATTAAGTTAAAATATAAGTGCTTATGTTTTTAAAATATAAGCACTTATATTAAAAGGAGAATAAAAAAATGTTTTTTATATGTGGATATGATTTTTATAAAGATGAAAATGCATTGAATCCTTCACCATTAAATATAGCGGCATATGATTCTGTTAAATTAGAGAATGGTATATTTTCACATTGGTATATGACAGCTAATGGAAATGAAGTTTATAATTCTGTACCACCAACTGATTGGGACTTTTTAACTATTATGAATGCGAATTTTGATGGAAGTATTCAAGCAGGAAATATTAATTATCTTGCCGATGAAATTGATGGTATAAAAATAAAAAGAAGAAATGTAAACGATTTTAATTGGATTACATTAAAATATGTTTCATTTGAAGAATTATTTGAAAGTCTTGAGTTTACTTTCAATGATAATTTTGCCCAAGATGGAATTGAATATGAATATGGGTTCTTCCCAATAATTAATGGGGAAGAAGGTAATTATGTTAGCAATACCATTTTGTCAAAATTTAATGGTGTGTTTATTTGTGATATGGACACTATATATAAATTTGATAAAGGCGTAGAATATGGCGACCTTGAGCAAGTTCAAAAAGTTGGAATTTTTGAACCATTTGGAAGACGTTATCCTGTTGTTGTTTCAAATGGATTAATAAATTATGCAAAAGGTTCTTTAAAAGGAAAAATATTAAACGATGATTATGATACTACAAAAACAATAGATAGAAAAAAGATTGTAGAAAAAAGGGAAAATATATTAAAATTCTTTAATAATAAAAAAGCAAAAATTTTAAAGGATTGGAACGGGAATTATTTTTTAATGATGATTGTTGATTCTCCAAAAATTTCATTTTCTAATAATTATGGAATGGGTGTTAATACAATAAATAGTTCATGGGTAGAAGTTGGTAATCCATATGTTCAAAAAGATTTATATGAAAGCGGTCTTTTAACGGAGGCAGATTAAATGGCAAATAATATTACCGCTTCCCAATATAGAGTTGTTAATCAAAAAATTAGAAATAAATATATAAAAATAAATTTATTAAATTTTAATTATGTCGTGGTTGATACTTTAGAAGGAAACGCTATTGAAGGTACAATAAATATTAATGGCAGTAGTGATATACGAAGAACTTGTAATATTTCTCTTGTATTAACAGATTCAAGTTTCAATGTTGAAGTTGGTGGAAAAATATGGTTGGATAAATATATTCAAATATATGTAGGAATAGAAGATATGACAACTTCAGAAATATCTTGGACTAATATGGGTATATTTTTAATTAATAAACCAACTTATAATTATGATTCTTCTACTAAAAAAATGTCATTTGAAGGTATAGATTTAATGGCTAAAATGACTGGATTAAGGAATGGCTATATAAAAGGGATAAATAATGAAGGGTTTACTTTAATTCCTGCTGGAAGCAATGTAAAAAATGCTATAATAGCTGTTTTACAAGAATGTGGGTTCAACAGTTATTATGTTTCTGAATGTTTAAATGTAGATGGGGTTATACAGGATGTTCCATATGACATGAAATTTAATCAAGGTTCTACTTGGTATAATGTATTAACTGCATTAAGAGATATACTTCCAAGTTATCAAATATTTTTTGATGTTGATGGTGTATTTAGATATGAACCAATCCCTTATTCTGATTCTGACCCTATAATGATTGGTGAAGAAATTTGGGAAAATAATGTAATTTCTGAAAATGTTGAAATTGATTTTGAAAGTGTTAAAAACGTAGTTGAAGTTTTTGGTAGGGTTCACGAAGTTGAAGCCTATAGTACAAAAGAAAACACTACAATTAGTGGTGGCGATATAACCCCTACTTTTACAGATATTGAATACCCAAGTGTTTTTCAGATGTTTGCTTTTTCTATTTCTGATAATTTAAGTTATGATAATGGTATTAAAATTGTTTTTTCAGGAAATCATAATTTAGTTAATTATAGTGGGGAAAATATAACTTATTTAGAAAAAGATAAATATTATGTTATATGTTATCAATCAGATGGAACTTTTTTATTTTTAGGCGGGAATCAAGCCTATGCTATTTGGAAAGATGAAAACCCTGAAAGTCCGTTTTATATCAATGGTGATATTGGCGAAATAAATATTCCTTTATATGGTGGGGAATATGATAATATTCTTTCAGATGACCTTGCATTACAAAGAGCTAAATATGAAATATATAAAAGATGTAGATTAAATGATAGTATTAATTTAACTACTGTACCTATTTATTGGGCAGATGTAAATTGGAAAATTTCATATAAGTCATTTAATTCAAATAATATAGCACAAGAATATATGATACAATCTATTTCTACTCCTTTATCTGTATCTGGGACACAATCAATTAAATTAATTAAATTTTATCCTTTATATCCAATTGTTTAATTAGGAGGAATAAAATGAGTCAAACGTATTCCGATTTAACTTTTACTTCATTTCCTGATGAAATACAAACATTTGTAACAATGTTAAATATGGCTGTTTCAGATGCAAGTGCAGTAAATGGTTATCAACAAGCTATGCGTGATGGCAATTATCCATTAGCACAGCAATATTTTAATCAAATAAATAATGGAAGTTCTAAAATAATGGATGCAAATAAGATAAATGCTTTAATGCAAACTTGTGTTGCACTCCAAAGATTTTATGAATCTGATATTCAACCTTATTTAGAATCAAAACAATCAGAATGGGAAAATACAATAAATACGTTTAGTTATTTAGGTGATTATTCTTCTTCTGTTAATTATAATAAAAATAATTTTGTTACATCTTCAATCAATGGTTATCCTCAATTATTTTTATGTATTTCTAATGCCATAGCTGGTACACCAATTACAAATACAAATTATTGGAGACCTTTAACATTAAGAGGGGAACAAGGGGCTTCTGGTACAAGTTTAACTTTTAGATATACTTGGGATGCAACACAAACTTATTACGCACAAGATGTGGTAGTTTATAATAATATTATTTGGATTGCCACTTCACAAAATTCAAATCAAGCACCATCAAGTTCTTCTTCTTATTGGGATTTATTATATACTGCGTCACAAGATATTTACCCATTTTCTACTACAACACCTACTGTTACTGATATTGGAAGTTTGTGGTTTGAAATTATTCAATGAGGTAAACTATTATGGATATAGAAAGATATCAAGATATTAATATATCAGATAGTATTTTTAAAAATGAATATTCTGCAAAATATATTAATAGTCAGTATAGTTCTGCTTATAATATTTTAGATAATAACAGGCAATTAAATTATAAAAAATTTGTTGCAGAAGTAATAAATACTATTTCAGATATTTTATATTCGCTTGAAGAAGATTATTATTCTAATACTAATGATTATTTTAATAATTTAACTGGTGATTTACAAGATGTTATAGATAATTATAAATATATTGGGGATTGGAATAATTCTACTGTTTATAGAAAATATAATATTGTAACATATTCTGATAAATATTATATGTATATTAATGAAACACCAAGTTCTGGGAATCAATTAAATAATACTTCTTATTGGTTAGAATTTGTTTTAAATGGTGAAAAAGGAGCATTTGGAATTGGTGTTAATTTTATAGGCAATTGGGATTCTTCTGTTTCATATAATGCTTTAGATGGTGTTTATTATAATGGTGCAATTTGGTGTTGCAAAACGGCAAATTCAAATGAAACACCAAGTTCTTCAAGCACTTATTGGGAAAGTGTTGTTACTTTTTTAAAAGCTAAAATAATATCAGGAACTACAGAACCTTCTGATAAATATAATGGCTTAATATGGATAGAAATTTTATCTTGATATAGTTAGGAGATAAATATGGCACAAAATTATAAAGTTAGATTAAAAAGATGGAATGGTACAGATTTTGATGTATTAAATCTATCTTCACAAAATATTTTAATGGATTCTGGTATAAATGTAGAAACAGCTATTAACAGTAAACCATCAATTAATGACAGCTCTGCAACTTCTTCAAGCGTTTGGAGTAGTGAAAAAACACAGGATGAATTAACAAGTGTAGGCACAAATGCTAAACCAAGAA
>JAZSAX010000031.1:0-11040 GCA_045602065.1 Clostridia bacterium | reverse complement strand
CCTGGCTTAATCATATCAGCTGTTATGAATTTTGATTTTCCAATTGCAGCAATAACAACATCAGCATTTTGAGTATGTTGTTTTAAATCTGTAGTTTTTGAATGACATACTGTTACTGTTGCATTTTTATTCAAGCAACATTGTATCAATGGTTTTCCAACAATATTACTTCTACCTATAACTGTTACATTTTTTCCTGTTAAATCAATATTATAAGCTTCAAACATTTTCATAACACCATATGGTGTACATGATACAAATGTATCTTGGTTTAAAGATAATTTTCCAACATTTATAGGATGAAATCCATCAACATCTTTTTCTGGTGCAATTGTTCTAAAAGCCTCATTTATATCTAAGTGTTTTGGTATTGGACTTTGTAATAATATTCCATGTATACGTTCATCTTTGTTTAGATTTTCTATCAAATCTATTAATGTTTTTTGTTCTATATCTCCATCTAATAAATGTTCTTCAAATTCTATTCCAATTTCATCACATGCTTTGCTTTTATTACGTACATATACTTGTGATGCTTTATCATCTCCAACCATTATTACTGCTAATCTTGGTCTGATTCCTTTTTGTTTTAATTCTTCACATTTTATTTTTAAATCTTCTCTAATTTGTTGTGCCAATTTTTTTCCATCTATTATTACAGCCATTTTATTCACCCTCTATTATCTTATACTCAATATCTTCCATATAAGGAAATATTTCTTGAACTCTTTTTAATGTTATCATTGTCATTCTAGGTTGCGGATTTTTTGGATCATCAGATAATAATTTTTGTGTATAACAATTATTTGCAGTTTTAAATAATACATATCTATTACGTACATATGTATAATATATTTGATATCCATTTTTTAGGTCTAGCCACATGTCCTCAAAAGTATATCCTTCCATATCTGCTCCTTTACTTTGTCATTTCTTCAAACTCTGCTTCAGTTATAATAGTAACCCCAAGATTTTGTGCTTTTGTTAGTTTGCTTCCAGCATCCTCTCCGGCTAAAACATAGCTTGTCTTTTTAGAAACTGAACTTGATGTTTTACCACCAAATTTTTCAATTATATTTGAAGCTTCCTCTCTTGAATATTTTTCAAGACTTCCTGTAAGTACAAAAGTTTTTCCTGTAAATCTATCATCTTCATTATCATCTTTTAATCTTTCTGTATTTACACCTGCTTGTTTTAATCTTGAAATCAAATCTTTAGTTTGTTGTTGTTCAAAGAATTCTCTTATACTATTCGCCACAATTGGTCCAATCTCCTCTACTAAACTTAAACTTTCTACAGATGCTTCTGCTAAATTGTCAATTGTATTATATTGTTTAGCTAAGATTTTTGCAGCTTTTACTCCAACATGTCTAATTCCTAATGCTGTTATTAATCTATATAAATCATTTGCCTTACTTGCATTTATACTATCTACTAGATTTTGAGCAAATTTCTTTCCATTTTTCTTTAATGATGCAATTTCTTCAAATTTTAAATCATATATATCGGCAATATTTGAAATCATTTTTCTATCAAGTAATTCTGCTATAATGTTTTCACCAAGTCCGTCTATATTCATAGCTTCTCTTGATACAAAATGCACTAAATTTCTGTGTAATTTTGCAGGACATTCTATTCCCGTACATCTTACTGCTGCTTCCCCTTCTTCTCTAACGGCTTCAGCTCCACACACCGGACATACGCGTGGCATTTTGAAATCTTTTTCTTCTCCTGTTCTCTTGCTTATTACAGCTTCTACTATTTCAGGTATTACATCTCCCGCTTTTTGGATTATTACTCTATCTCCTATTTTTAATCCTTTTTCTTTTATAAAATCTTCATTATGAAGTGTTGTTTTAGATATTGTAGAACCTGCAACTTTTACTGGTTCTAGTATTGCCATTGGCGTAATAACTCCTGTTCTACCAACTTGGCATGTTATTTCTTTTAATATTGTCTCTTTTTTCTCTGGCGGATATTTATATGCTATTGCCCATTTAGGAACTTTACTCGTTGTTCCCATGATTGTTCTTAAATTTAAATCATCTACTTTTACAACTGCTCCATCTATTCCAAAAGTTAATTTTTCTCTATCTTCTCCAATTTTGTTTATTGCTTGAATTACTTCTTCTTTACTGTTACATGGTATTCTTACAGGATTTACATTAAATCCTAAATTTTCTAAATATTCTAATTCTTCAAAATGAGAATTGAATTCTTTTCCTTCTATTTTTTGAACATTGAATATATATATATCTAATGGTCTATTTTTAGTTATATTACTATCTAATTGTCTTAATGAACCAGCTGCTGCATTACGTGCATTTGCAAATAACTCTTCTTCATTCTCTTCTCTTTCTTGGTTCATTGCTTCAAAATCTTTTTTTGAAATAAAAACTTCTCCTCTAACTATTATATTGATTTTTTCTGATAATTCTTGAGGAATTGTTTTTATTGTTTTTAAATTTTCTGTTACATCTTCTCCAACAAGTCCATTTCCTCTTGTTGCACCTCTAACTAATTTTCCATTTCTATATTCTAATGCTGCTGAAAGTCCATCTATTTTGGTTTCTACTACAAATTTTGGTCTTTCAATCCCATTTTCTAATGCTTGTTTTCGCACTCTTTCATCAAAGTTTTCGATTTCAACAAAATCAAAAACATCTTGTAAACTTTGCAAAGGAACTTCATGTTCTACCTTTTGAAATCCATCCTTTGCAGTACCTCCAACTTTTTGAGTTAGTGATGTTTCTTCTATCAATTCTGGAAATTGACTTTCTAATGCTCTAAGTTCTAACATCATCATGTCATATTCAAAATCTGATATCTCTGGTTTGTCTTCATCATAATATTTTTTTGCATGATATTCTACTATTTTTCTAAGTTCTTTTATTCTTTTTTCAGCTTGCTTTTTGTCCATTATATTTACCTTCCTCCTGGCATAAATTAAGAGCATGTTTTTCTTAACATGCCCTTGATTTTAAACATCTGCTTTTGCTAATATTATTATTCTTGCTTTACTATCATCTGTACATGTTGATAATGATATTTCAATTGCACCTTGTGTATCTCTTGTCATATAGTCTGCGTAATTATCTTCTGCTTCAAATTTTTCATATATTGTATATGTTAATCTTTTTCCCTCTAAATCTGTTATATATATTTTGTCTCCTACATTTAATTTTTTATTATTTGAGAAAAATGTACCATTTCTATAATTATGTCCTGATATTGTTGTATTTCCAACTTGATTTAAACCTGGTCCATATATTTCTATTACAGATGTTTCTAGTGCTTTAGGAGAATATTCTTCTCTTGAAATTATAGGACATTTTACATTGGTTGCCGGTATTTCTATTGTTCCTGCCACTACAAATCCATTAAATTTTTGAACTTTGTCTCCTGATGAACCGTTTCCATGTGTTCCATCTTCAACACCTTCATATATATTTTCATCTGTTGGTGGTATAACACTATCTCCTGTTGAATTTTGATTGTTTTGTGCATCTTCTACCCAAGTATCAACAAAATCTTCTGCTTCACTTTTAGTTGTAAATGTTTGATAATATTTAAATCCTAAAAATGCGATTATTGCAATTATTGCAACTATAATTAATATTAAAATTATTGTTAGAAAATTACTATACTTTTTATTCATTTGTTATCCCTCCAATTTCCATATATTATAATTATATCATGTTTTTATAAAAATTGGTAGTTTTTTATACAATTTTCTCGCCTAATTGTGTTCCTGCTAATAAGTGAAAATGTAAATGTCCCACTTCTTGTCCTCCATCTTTGCCACAATTTACAATTACTCTAAATCCTCTTTCTTTAAAGCCTTGTTTCTCAGCAATTTCATTTATAACTTTATAAATTTTTCCTACTAATTTTTCGTCTCCTTCTTCCATGTGAGCAAGTGATTTTATATGTTTTTTAGGAATTACTAGTATGTGTATTGGGGCTGCAGGATTTATATCATTAAAAGCTAATATTTCTTCATCTTCATATACCTTACTTGATGGAATTTCTCCTTTAATTATTTTACAAAATATACAATTTTCATCCATTTTATCTACCTTCCCCTTCGCTTGGTATTTGGACTATACCATTTTTATTATATCTAGCTTTTGTTTTTTCTATGTTTTTTCTAGCTATAGTATCCAAATCCAAACCATAAGTTTCGCTTATTTGTGCCAAATACCATAATGTATCTCCTAATTTTCCTTGAATCTTATCAGTGTATAATGGCGCATAGTCTAATATGCTTTCGCCAAACAATTCTGAAACTTCACCAATTTCTTTTATCATTCCCATTGCTAAATAACGTGCTTTTTCACCTTGCATTTCAGGTAGTAACTTATGTCTATACCCAGTTATAGCGTTTTCTTGATATTCATTAATAGTAAGTTTATCTACAGGATAATTTAGGAATTTTTTCCTATTTACCTTTTGTAAATTGGCAAGTGCTATTTGGTCAAAATTAAAATCTAATTGCATCCCTATATGTGCAATATACCACATTACATCACCAATTTCTTCTGATAAATGATCAAAATCAATTTTTGTTTCATGAAAATTTCCATGTATTGATCTTCTTATAATACTTGTTACTTCTGCGCCTTCCTCATATAAACCTAATATTAACTCAGTGTATCTATCTCTTTGTGATTTGTCTCTTACATATTTTGCTAATGTGTCTCTTACTTCATTTTCAAATTCATGAAAAGTCATTGCTTTTCCCTCTTTTCAACTATCCTTTTTTTATTACATCTTCTATATCAAATCTTAATGCATCACTTATTTTTGACATTTCTACATATAGTTCTCCTAAATTTTCTTTGACTTTTTCTATATGTTCTTTTCTTTCTTCTAAGCCTTCTAAATATAATATATTTTTAATATTACCTGAAATTTTTCCTGTTGTTTGTATTATGCCAAATTCTGCATCTATTAGTTGCTCTCGTTTACTTTCTTTCATGTGTCATCAATCTCCTTTTTATTTAGTCTAAGATTGCTTTTATCCTTCTAATTCCAGATGAGCTTGATTCTTCTTTTTTTATTTTGAAATGACCCAATTCGGATGTATTTGATACATGAGGTCCTCCACACAATTCTAATGATTTGTCTCCTATTTTGTATACTGATACAATGTCTCCATATTTTTCAATAAACATAGCTTCTGCGCCTTGAGCAATTGCTTCCTCTTTTTTCATTTCTACATGCTCTACAGGAATTGCTGCATTTATCCATTCATTTACCAAATCCTCTGTTTTTTGTTTTTCTTCATCTGTCATTTTGGCTGGATGTGAAAAGTCAAATCTCATTCTATCAGCAGTTATATTACTTCCTCTTTGATGTACATGTGAACCCAAAACTACTCTTAATGCCGCATTTAATAAGTGTGTTGCTGTATGATATTTTGTTTCCATTTCACCAGAACCAGCAAGTCCACCTTTAAATTTTTGCTCAGCTCCTGCTCTTGATTTTTCTTGATGTTCTTTAAATAATTTTTCAAATTCTTCTTTGTCTATTTTCATTCCATTTTCATTTGCTAATTCTTCTGTTACTTCTGGTGGGAACCCATAAGTATCATATAGTTTAAACACTACTAAACCTGGCAAAACATCTTTTCCTTCAGCTTTTACAATTTCCATTTCTTTAACAAATTCTCTTTCACCTTTTGTTAGTGTTTTTACAAATTTGTCTTTTTCCTCTAATATAACTGTTTTTATTGTCTCTTTATTAGTTTCAAGTGCCGGATACATTTCTTTTAAGTTTTCCACATTTATATCTATTAATGTTGATAATTCATCTAATGATATTTGTAATTTATTCATATGTCTTATCATTCTACGAATTAATCTTCTTAAAATATATCCTCTATCAACATTACTTGGTCTTCCACCATCACAAGTTATCATCATACTTGAACGTAAATGTTCTGTTACAATTCTTCTACTTGCTATATTATCTACTTTTTGTAATTCAGCTAATTTATTCATTATTGGTGCAAATAATTCTGTTTCAAATGGTGTTTCTTTTCCTTGTAATAACATTGCCATTCTTTCTAATCCAAGACCTGTATCAACATTGTGTTGTTTTAATTTTGTATATTTTCCTTCTTTATCTTTAAAGAATTCCATAAATACATTGTTCCAAATTTCAACATATTTTCCACATCCACATGATGGATTACATTCTTCAGAACATTTTGGTTTTCCTGTATCATAAAACATTTCTGTATCTGGTCCACATGGCCCTTCTTCTCCTGCTATCCACCAGTTGTCATCTTTTCCAAAGAAATAGATTCTTTCTTCTGGTATTCCAGCTTTTTTCCAGCATTCAGCAGTTGTTGTGTCTCTTTCGCAGTCTTCATCTCCTGCAAAACATGTTACAGATAACTTTTCTACTGGTATATTTAGTTCTTGTGTTAAGAAATCAAAACTCATTTGAACAGATTCTTCTTTAAAGTAATCTCCTAATGACCAGTTCCCTAACATTTCAAAATATGTTAAATGGCGATTATCACCAACTTCTTCTATATCATTTGTTCTTACACATTTTTGATAATCAGTTAATTTTGTTCCTGATGGATGAGTTTCTCCTAATAAATATGGTACTAATGGTTGCATTCCTGCTGTTGTGAATAATACAGATGGATCGTTTTCTGGTATTAGTGGTGCTGATGGAATTACAACATGTCCATGTTTTTGGAAAAAGTTTAAATATTTATTTCTTATTTCAATTGCTTTCATTTTTATTACCATTCCTCTCTATTTTCATGACTTAGATTATACTCCAAAATGGCTAATTTTTCAAGTATTTTATTCATCTTCAGCATGTTTTTTATTAAATTTTTCATTATATGCAATTCCGACTAAGATATCTTCACTTTTTACAATGTGTTCTGGTAAAGGTGAAATTACTATATCTTTGCTTTTACATTTTATACATAATACATTTAATCCATATTCATTTCTTAATTCTAGTTCTGATAAACTTTTATTATCCCATTTATCTGGCACATTTAATTCTACAATGCTATAATCTTCTGATAAATCAATCATTTCAATTAAACTTCTATTCATTATGCCTTTTGCTAATTTGACTCCCATTTCTTCTTCTGGTGAAATTATTTTATCAACATCCATTTTTTGTAGAATCTTTTTATGTGTTTGGTCATTAGCTTTTGCAATTACCATTGGTATATTGTTTTCTTTGCATACAAGTGCTGCTAATATACTTGTTTGTATATCTTTAAAAGTTATTATTGCTATATCATATGAATCTAATGATAATTCTTCAAAATCATCTGCATCTTGCATATTTAATTGCATTGCATATGTCGCAAATTCATTTGCTAATTCAACTCTATCTAAATTTTTATCTATTGCTAAAGTTTCGCAATTATATTTTGATAATTGTTTAATTGTGCTCATTCCAAAATTATCTAAACCTAATACTACTATATGTTTTTTGTTCATAACTTTTCCTTCTTTCTTATCCTATTATTATATTTCCTTGAGGATATTGTGCTTTTTGCTGTTTTACATCTTTATGTTTTTTAAATAATGCTATTGATATTGTGATTGGTCCTAGTCTGCCTATTATCATCAATAATATTATTACTATTTTCCCTGCAAATGTCAATTTTGATGTTATTCCTAATGTTAATCCAACTGTTCCAAACGCTGAAACAACTTCAAATACAATGTCTACAATCTCGAGACTTTCTGTTATCAGTAGTACACTTATTGCAACAATTATGATAAACACACTTATACTAATTACTACTATTGCTCTATTGATAGCATTTGTTGAAATTTTTTTGTTAAATACATTTATTTCTTGCTTTCCCTTAATATAGTTTACAACCAATAATATTATTACTCCTAATGTGGTTGTTTTTATTCCTCCTGCTGTACTTACTGGAGAACCTCCTATAAACATCATGCAAACGGCTATCAGTTTTGATACTGATGTTAATTCACTTTGTTCCATACTGTAAAATCCTGCAGTTCTTAAAGTTGTTGCTTGAAATGCTGATTTTAACAATTTCGTTCCGGAAAACGTCATTTTTCATTGTTTTTACATTATCATACTCTAGGGTAAATACAAATATTGTTCCACTTATTAATAATATAGCTGTTATAAGTAATACTATTTTTGTATGTACTGTCAATTGATGAAATTTCTTTTTATTTCTTATATTTTCTACTATATCATCCCAAACAGTAAAGCCTAATCCACCTATTA
This sequence comes from Clostridia bacterium, assembly GCA_045602065.1. GTDB lineage: Bacteria > Bacillota > Clostridia > TANB77 > CAG-508 > CAG-269. The sequence continues at coordinate 2,781 of JAZSAX010000031.1, read as the reverse complement.
TTATTAACATCATTAGTGTCAAACATACTATCCAATCTCCTGAATATTGACTTATACTGTTGTTGCCTAACAAATCAAATCCCGCATTACAAAATGCTGATATTGAATGGAAAATTGACATCCATATTCCTTTTCCCACTCCAAAATCTGGTATGAATTTTATCGCTAATACACACGCTCCTATTGCTTCTAATATAAATGTATATGTACATATCTTTTTTATTAATGTTGCTAATCCTCTAAACGAATCTTGGTTTAATGATTCCCTTATTATTATTTTATCTGATAAGTTTAATTTTTTACCAATCGCTATTAATACAGTTGCAATTAATGTCATAAGCCCTATGCCACCAATTTGGATTAAAGCTAATAATATAACTTGTCCAAAAACAGTAAATTGTTCTACTGGTATAATTGTTGTTAATCCTGTAACACATGTTGCTGATGTCGCTACAAATATCGCATCAATTGTTTTCATTGGTTGTTTATTACATATTGGTAATTTTAGTATAACAGAGCCCATTATAATTATTAAAATTAAAGATAATAGTAATATTTTGGTAGGTCCTATATTTTTACTTATTTTTATCATTAGATTTTTCCTTTCTTTTTGTATTTGACATTTGCATTATAGCATTTTGTTATCATTTTGTCATTATTTTATAAAAAAATCTCGATACTTTTTATATCGAGATTTTTGTTTCTAATACATACCCCCCATTTCACTATCTATTCCATGAGAATTTCCACATCCACATTCTTTTACTTCTGGTACATCTGTTACTAAACTTTCTGTTGTTAATACCATTGCAGCAATTGATGCTGCATTTTGAAGTGCACTTCTTGTAACTTTTGTAGGATCTACTATTCCTGTTTTTTTCATATCAACATATTGTTCTTTATCTGCATCAAACCCAAATCCTATTGTAGCTTTTTTTACGTTTTCTAATATAACTGCCGCTTCTAAGCCGGCATTTCTTGCAATTTGTTTTACTGGTTCTTCTAATGCTTTAAGAACTATTTCTGCTCCTAATTTTTCCTCATCATTTAATTTTTCAGCTATATTTTCTACTGTTGGAATTATATTTATATATGCCGTTCCTCCACCTGCAACAATTCCTTCTTCAACTGCTGCTTTTGTTGCTGAAAGGGCATCTTCTATTCTTAGTTTCTTTTCTTTCATTTCAATCTCAGTTGCTGCTCCAACTCCAATTACCGCAACTCCTCCTGCAATTTTGGCTAATCTTTCTTGTAAGTTTTCTTTATCAAATTCGCTTTTTGTTTCTTCTATTTGAATTTTTATTTGTTTTACTCTTGACGTAATTTGCTCTTTATCTCCAGCACCATCAACAATTATAGTATTTTCTTTTTGCACTTTTACTTGTTTTGCTCTACCTAATTGTTCAATTTGAGTATTTTTCAATTCCATTCCTAAATCTTGTGAAATTACTTCTCCACCAGTTAAAATTGCCATATCTTCTAACATTGCTTTTCTTTTATCACCAAATCCAGGAGCTTTGATTACAACAACATTTAAAACTCCTCTTAATTTGTTTAATATTAGTGTTGATAATGCTTCACTTTCTATGTCATCACAAATAATTACTAGCTTTCCTGATGATTGCATTAGGCTTTCTAGTAATGGTAATATTTCCTGGATATTACTTATCTTTTTATCAGTTATTAATATGTATGGATTGTCTACAATTGCTTCCATTTTTTCTGTGTCTGTTACCATATATGGTGATATAAATCCTTTATCAAATTGCATCCCTTCTACTACATTTAATTCTGTATTTGATGTTTTTGATTCTTCAATTGTAATAACTCCATCTTTTGATACTTTTTCCATTGCATCTGCAATTAAATTTCCCACTTCTGCATTATTGGCCGAAATACTTGCAACTCTTGCTATATCATCTTTTCCATTAACAGGGGATGTTATTTCTTTTAACCCTTCAACTGCACCTGCAACAGCTTTTTCAATACCTCTTTTTATTGCCATTGGATCTGCTCCTGCAGCAACATTTTTTACTCCTTCTTTTATCATTGCTTGTGCAAGTACCGTTGCTGTAGTTGTCCCATCTCCAGCCACATCATTTGTTTTTGTTGATACTTCTTTTACTAATCGAGCCCCCATATTTTCAAATTTGTCTTCTAATTCAATTTCTTTTGCTATTGTTACTCCATCATTTGTAATTACCGGTGCACCAAAACTTTTATCTAATACTACATTTCTACCTTTGGGGCCTAATGTTACTTTTACAGTGTCTGCTAATTTATTAACACCTTCTAGTAATGATTTTCTTGCATCTTCTCCAAATTTAATTTGTTTCGCCATTTCCATTTTCTCCTTTCTATTCTACTATGGCTAATATATCTTCTTCTCTTAAAATGATATACTCTTCACCTTCATATTTTACTTCTGTTCCAGAATATTTACTTACAACCACATTGTCTCCCTTTTTTACTGTCATTTCTTCTTTTTTACCATCAACTACTTTTCCTGGACCAACTTCTACTACTTCTGCTATTTGTGGTTTTTCTTTTGCTGTATTAGCAAGAATAATTCCACTTTTGGTTGTTTCTTCACATTCTTTCATTTTTATCAAAACTCTGTCTGATAATGGTTTTATCATTTCTATCACTTTCCTTTCTTACTCCCAATCACATTCGTATTCTATTTATTTTATGCAAGGCATCACAAAATTAGAACAAGATTGTTTTGTTCTTACATTTTTATATATTCTTTTTTATTTTTGATTTTTTGTTTTTGATTGT